>NZ_JAHGAP010000013.1:0-461460 GCF_030248655.1 Vibrio sp. D431a
TCATAACACTCTCCAATTTTTTTGGGGGGGAAAGTGTCAACCTTATTTAGGACGGCACATAGATGTGAAAAGCGGCTCAATTGAGCCGCTTTTTTTTGCGGTTGGTTTTTTCTTGGGCTAATTACTTAACTTTCATGACGTAACCACATTTTGTGCATACGTATACTTCCTTGATGCCCAGCAGCTTTTGAAAAAAACTGCGCGGTACGCGTTGTAAGTAAGCACCATGTGTACACACTTCAACTTCCATATTCATGCTGTTTTACATTTGTGCTAATTAATGGGCGTAAATCAGTATAGAAAAATAATGTGTCGAGTTGTCGACAGTTTTGCAAAGCGGACGAAGTAAAGTGACGATATGAGAAGTAAGTAGAGTTGCTAGTTAATTATTATGTTTATCAATAATTTTGTATGGATTGTTCTACTATTTCAACGGGTTGAATCGTTCATTCAATAGTTTAGGTGATAAAAAAGCGACGTTGATTTCGTCGCTTTTTTCAATTCTCGTGAATTAAATATTAAACAGCTTTTTGGCATTCTCAGTCGTTATGGCATCGATGGTTGCGATGTCGACATCACGCAAGTCGGCAACACGTTGTGCAACGAGAGAAGTGTAGGCTGGTTCATTACGTTTACCACGGTGTGGCACAGGCGCTAAATATGGACAGTCGGTTTCTAAAATGACCCACTGCATATCCAAATGTGGAATGACTTTATCCATCCCGCCATTCTTAAAGGTCGATACGCCACCCAAGCCTAAGTGGAAGCCTAGCTCATTGATTGCTTGCGCTTCTTCTAAGCTGCCTCCAAAACAGTGGAATACACCACGCAGACGACCATCTTGCTCTTGTCTTAGCAAAGTGAGTGTTTCTTCAATCGAATCACGAGTGTGGATAACGACTGGTAAGTCCATCTCTTTTGCCCAGTTAAGTTGAGCTACGAACGCCATTTCTTGCTCAGCACGATAGGTTTTATCCCAATACAGGTCGATACCGATTTCGCCCACCGCAATAAACTTGTGTTTCTCAAACCAACCGCGGATGATCTCCAACGTTTGTTCAACATTGCTGTCCACATAACAAGGGTGGAGTCCCATCATTGAGTGGCACACGTCAGGATATGCCGCTTCGGTTTGTAGCATGGGCTCAATAGAGTCCAGATCGATGTTTGGCAACAGGATTTTATTAATGCCTTGCGTTAAGGCGCGTTGTACTACTTCATCGCGGTCGTTATCAAATTCGCTGGCATAGATGTGCGCGTGGGTATCGATCATCGTTACTCTCTGTGCTTCATAGTTGGTTTCGTATTCGAAGTATACTTGAGTGTGAGTGCTGGGTCATTTTCAGTTTTTTTCATTACCTTTTTCCAGATTGTCACTCGCAACATGCATCAAGAGTGATATGATTTTGTTCACCAGATGATTTGATCATCATAACCGTCCAGACAAGGAGAAAATGGTGTCTGTATCAATTCAAGGTCCATTCCCTGCACGCCGTATGCGTCGTTTACGTAAGCACGATTTTAGTCGTCGTTTGATGGCTGAGAACCAACTTTCTGTTAATGATCTGATTTACCCAATGTTCATTCTTATGGGTAAAGATCGTCGTGAGAGCGTGGAGTCCATGCCGGGTGTAGAGCGTTTGTCGATTGATTTAATGCTAGAAGAAGCACAATACCTTGCAAATCTAGGCGTTCCAGCAATCGCGCTTTTCCCTGTCGTAAACCAAGACGCTAAAAGCTTATGTGCTACTGAAGCCTACAACCCAGAAGGTTTGGTTCAGCGAGCAGTACGAGCGCTTAAAGAACACATTCCTCAAATTGGTGTAATCACAGACGTGGCACTCGACCCATTCACGACACATGGCCAAGACGGCATCATCGATGAAGATGGCTACGTAATGAATGATGAAACCACAGAAGTATTGGTTAAGCAGGCTTTGTCTCATGCAGAAGCGGGTGCTGACGTAGTCGCGCCTTCAGACATGATGGATGGCCGAATTGGTAAGATCCGCGAAGCATTAGAAAACGCGGGCTACATTCATACTCAAATCATGGCTTACTCGGCTAAGTACGCATCGAACTACTACGGACCATTCCGTGATGCGGTTGGCTCTTCTTCAAATCTAAAAGGCGGCAACAAGAAAAACTACCAAATGGACCCAGCAAACATTGATGAAGCGATTCACGAAGTGGCGCTAGACATCAATGAAGGTGCGGACATGGTGATGGTTAAACCTGGTATGCCATACTTAGATGTAGTTCGCCGAGTAAAAACTGAACTTCAAGTACCGACATTTGCTTATCAAGTCTCTGGCGAGTACGCGATGCATAAAGCGGCGATCATGAATGGCTGGCTCAAAGAGCGTGAAATTGTGATGGAATCACTATTGTGCTTCAAACGTGCAGGTGCAGATGGCATCTTAACGTACTTTGCGAAAGACGTTGCTGAGTGGTTGGCAGAAGAGAATGCACAAACTGCTCAACACCTAAATCGTACTCCGGAAGCGACAGAAGAGTAATTATCGCTCAGTGAGAAATACCAGACCAACAAGAGTTGTTCGTCTGTATATACCCAAGTAACCTCAGGCGGATTACAACAGTAACGATCCAAGGTGCTTGGGTATTTTTATTTTGGAGAAGAGAATAATGACAATGCTGATTCGTGAAGGCACATTGGAAGAAGCACTTCAAGTTGTGGCACATGTTACCGAGTTTTCGAAAGGAGAAACGGTAGACTCCATGACTCAACGTTTAGAAGAGAAAAACAGTTTAATCCTCGTTGCAGAAAAAAATGGCACGATTGTCGGCTTCAAAATAGGTTACGAATTAGAGGATGGTGTTTTCTATAGCTGGTTAGGTGGTGTTGTCCCTGAAGCTCGAAATGAAGGCGTGGCACAACTGCTTTTGGAAGCTCAAGAGGATTGGGTGGCAGAACAAGGCTACAACACATTAAAAGTGAAATCTCGAAACCAGTTTCCTGCTATGCTTCGTTTGTTATTGAGAAATGGCTACATCATTGAAAAATTTGAAGAAAAAGTAAATCTTCGAGAATCTCGAGTGCATTTCATTAAAGCAATGTGAAAATAAATGAGATTTTTTCTCATTTAACTGTTGACTACGAAATGAGAATCATTATTATTAAACCTGTCTTAGGGAATGAGGAAAGTTCACAAGGACGTTGAGTGACTTATTAACAGAAGTTAATTAACTGAAAGTTGAGAAGTGATGAAACATTTTTCCGAGAACTTGCACGAATTCTTTTTGACACGACATTGCTCACATTGCTTCCAGTGTAATTTATAGCTTCTTGGTTAAGCTGCTCTATCTACAGAATTTGCTTTACCACTTCTGCTAGGCGACCCCATTCGGGTCGCTTTTTTCTTTTCTACGATTTCTATTTGACGTCACTATTAATATCTTTTCCACATGCGATGATCATTTTAGGATCGTTGATCTTCTCGCCGTTGTGCGAATTTGTTATTATAAATCAATGGTTTGAATCGATGTTTTCTTGTGTTTTTTGTTATTGGATAACCAGTGGATAATTTCTATAAACAGAGTTATCCACAGGGGTTGGTGTTTTCGTGAATAAAGTCGGAAAAATTTACGCGACCTAGATCGAGCGAACAAGATAGATTCGGATCAGCAGTCATGGCATCCTAGGCAGATCTCTCAAGTACTGAATTGGATACAGACAATTATGGCAAGTATTCCTGAAAATCCGTTGATCCTTATCGACGGCTCTTCTTACCTATATCGCGCTTTTCACGCCTACCCGGGCACCATGAGCAATGGTGAAATTCCAACTAATGCCGTTTACGGCGTCGTGAACATGTTACGCAGCATGATGCGTCAGTTTGCGTCTGAGCGCATCGCGGTGGTTTTCGATGCAAAGGGAAAAACCTTTCGTGATGATATGTATGCAGAATACAAAGCTAATCGTCCGCCAATGCCGGATGACCTGCGTTGTCAAATTGAACCATTACACAATGTTATTCGTGCAATGGGTTTGCCGCTGATCTGTGTTCCTGGCGTCGAGGCGGATGACGTCATCGGTACGTTAGCATACCAAGCATCACAAAAGGGCATGCCTGTATTGATCAGTACTGGTGATAAAGACATGGCGCAGCTAGTGGATGATAACATTACCTTGATCAACACCATGACGAACGTCGTAATGGATCGTGAAGGTGTGGTTGAAAAGTTTGGCATTCCACCTGAGTTGATCATCGACTACTTAGCACTGATGGGCGATAAAGTAGATAACATTCCTGGTGTACCGGGTGTCGGTGATAAAACAGCGACCGCACTACTGCAAGGTATTGGTGGTCTGACGAAGTTGTATGAAAACCTCGATGATATTGCAGGGCTTGGTTTCCGTGGTTCTAAAACCATGGCGAAAAAGCTCATCGACAACAAAGAAAATGCCATGCTTTCGTATGAGCTCGCGACCATCAAATTGGATGTTGAGCTTGAGGAAACGCCAGAATCATTGCTGAAAGCGGAACCAAATAAAGACGAATTAGTGAAGCTGTATGGCCAACTGACGTTTAAATCTTGGTTGAATGAACTACTTGAAGGCGGTTCTGGATCAGTGGAGGCCGTAGAGCTTGCAGGATCTTCACAAGCTTCTTCTTCTCAAGCCGAGATGGAAACTTCTGCGGTAACAATCGATCGCAGCCAATATGAAACAATTCTGGATAAAGAAACCTTCAATGCTTGGCTAGATAAACTTCAAACGGCTGAGCTGTTTGCATTTGATACGGAGACCGATAACCTAGATTACATGCTAGCGAATCTAGTTGGTTTGTCATTCGCTGTCGATGAAGGTATTGCGGCTTATGTGCCAGTTGCACATGACTATTTAGATGCGCCTGAACAGCTTGATCGTGATTGGGTACTAGAACAGCTGAAGCCAATTCTTGAAGATGCAGCGAAAGCAAAAGTCGGTCAAAACTTAAAGTATGATGCGTCTGTACTCGCTCGTTACGACATTGAGCTAAAAGGTATCAAGCACGACACGATGTTGGAATCGTATATCTACAACAGTGTCGGCGGTAAACACGATATGGACAGCTTGGCGCTTCGCTTCCTACAGCACAGCTGCATTTCTTTTGAGCAAATTGCAGGTAAAGGCAAAAATCAGCTTACGTTTAACCAAATCGAACTGGAACAAGCATCGCCATACGCGGCAGAAGATGCGGATGTGACCCTTCGTCTGCACAATCGCTTGTTTGCTAATATCGAGCAGGATGAAAGCCTGAAGACAGTTTACGAAGAGATTGAAATGCCGTTGGTGCCAGTTCTTTCGCGCATTGAACGCACTGGGGTCTTTATCGATGAAATGAAGCTGAGTGCGCAGTCGGTCGAGATTACCGCTCGCCTTGATGAGCTTGAAAAGAAAGCGTACGAAATTGCAGAGCAAGAGTTTAACATGAACTCGCCAAAGCAATTACAAGCCATCCTATTTGAAAAAATGGGTTTACCGGTTGTGAAGAAAACGCCATCAGGCACACCATCGACGAATGAAGAAGTTCTGCAAGAACTCGCGCTAGACTACCCACTACCAAAACTGATTTTGGAATACCGTGGTTTGGCGAAGCTAAAATCAACTTACACCGACAAACTGCCGAAGATGATCAACCCATCAACGGGGCGCGTGCATACTTCTTACCACCAAGCAGTGACTGCAACGGGTCGTCTATCTTCTACTGATCCGAACTTACAGAACATTCCAATTCGTAACGAAGCTGGCCGTCGTATTCGTCAAGCGTTTGTCGCGCCATCAGGGCATAAAATCTTAGCGGTCGACTACTCGCAAATCGAACTTCGCATCATGGCGCACCTTTCTGGTGACCAAGCGTTATTGGATGCATTCCGTGATGGCAAAGATATCCACGCGGCAACCGCAGCAGAAATCATGGGTGTTTCTATTGAAGACGTTTCAAGTGAGCAACGTCGTCGTGCGAAAGCGGTTAATTTCGGTCTTATTTACGGCATGAGTGCGTTTGGTTTGGCGAAGCAATTAGGCATTCCTCGTGGTGAGGCTCAAGCGTACATGGACACATACTTTGAACGTTACCCAGGCGTGATGCAGTACATGGAAGACACACGCAGCACGGCAGCAGATAAAGGGTATGTTGAAACGATTTTTGGTCGACGTTTGCATTTACCAGAAATCAAATCGCGCAACGGGATGCGTCGTAAAGCTGCTGAACGTGCGGCAATCAACGCACCAATGCAAGGTACGGCTGCGGACATCATTAAGAAAGCGATGCTGTTGGTTGATCAGTGGATTCAGGAAGAAGGCAATGGTCGTGTGAAGTTATTAATGCAAGTACACGATGAATTGGTCTTTGAAGTTGAAGAGTCATCATTGTCCGAAATTGAAAGTAAAGTACAGAAATTGATGGAATCTGCAGCAGAGCTAAAAGTACCGTTGGTTGCAGAAGCAGGTCACGGTGATAACTGGGATCAAGCTCATTAGTCACTTTTAGACCAAAATAACCAATTAATTATGAGCCAGCGCACAAACGCTGGCTTTTTTTTGAGATTAAAAAAGCTAGCGCAAAGTTAACTTTGATGTTGCTTAATAAAAATTTCATGAAAAAAAACTACAAAAATTCTTTGCAATTCTGACCAATTGTTGTACATTAATACTCGTAGGGTACAGAGGTAAGATGTTCTATCTTTCAGACCTTTTGTTTCACGTTATTGGATTAGGCTGATTCAGCCGCCCCAGTCAGTTTTTGACTGGGGCGTTTTTTATTGGGCGAAAGAAAATTATTCTTTTGGATCAGTAGCTTAAAGTAAGCCTTTAAAAACCTTCTTTTTTGACCTTTCTAAGTCACTGCAAAATCTCGATTTTTCCTTCAAATTTATTGCGTTATTCATCCTGTAAATTTACGCCAGTCACACTATTATTTTTTCTTGAAGGAAACTAAGTTACATCTTTTTGAAGCTTTGCTTGGCTTAACTGTCTGAATTGTAATGCTATTGGGTGTTTTGGGAGTGAATGTTTGGTGATAAACAGGAAACAAGAGCGCTTTTTAACCTATTGAAATCGAATCTCAGTTCAGCAATGCTTCGTCACATAACAATAATTACCAATTTTTCTCTCCCGTTATCCCTGCCAGGAAGGCGGGGATTTTTATTGCCTGTTATTTAGTTCAGATAAACAAAAGCCCCACCAAATGGCAGGGCCGTGTCGAAGAAATTTAACAAATATTGTTAATTATTCTTCATCGCTCGCTGGTGTCTCTTGCTCGTCTTCTTCTATCAGGTGCGCTAGTGCTGGTGCAAACCAGGTATCCAGTTTTGCACGTAGCTGATCGACACCTAATCCTTTAAGTGAGGAGAACACATCAACAGAAACGTCACCACCGAAAGTTTCTACTTGCTTACGAACTTTCAGTAGAGTTTGTTTGCGTGCACCACTTTTTAGTTTATCTGCTTTGGTTAGCAAAACTTGCACAGGAATGTGGCTATCGATGGCCCAGAAAATCATTTGTTGGTCGAGATCTTTCATTGGATGACGAATGTCCATTAGAACCACTAAGCCTTTTAGGCACTCGCGTTTCTGTAGGTATTCACCCAAAGATTTCTGCCATTTGTTTTTCATTTCTACCGGTACTTGAGCAAAACCGTATCCAGGTAGATCGACAATGTGACAACCTTCTTCTACTTTGAAAAGGTTGATTAATTGCGTACGACCAGGTGTCTTTGATGTCTTGGCTAAGCTTTTTTGATTAGTTAGACGGTTAAGTGCACTCGATTTACCAGCGTTTGAGCGTCCTGCAAACGCAATTTCGACACCTTCGTCTTCCGGCAGGTGACGAATATCGGGTGCGCTGGTGATGAAATGCGTATTTTGGTAATGAATTTTTACGCTCACTGTTAACTCCATCTCGACTTTGTGTAGTCGATTGATTACTTTTTTGTGAAAATGTGTAAAATAACCGTGCTCGGCATAAGGTCGCCTATTGTACCATGAGTGTACGCGGTATGTTCACATTCCGTGGTACTGGAAGCTTGATAATTATAATGGAATGTCATGAAGAAATTAGCGCTAATTTTGAGTCTTTTAGCCAGTTGCTCAGTATGGGCCCAAGGTAATATTGAGGCTGGTAAAGCAAAATCACAAACCTGTGTCGCCTGTCACGGAGCAGATGGCAACAGTGCAATAACAACGTACCCGAAACTCGCAGGCCAACACGCTAAGTATCTTGAGAAGCAGTTAAAAGAACTTAAGCTAGGCATGACAAGTGGTGGTAAACAAGGTCGTTACGATCCTGTAATGAGTGGTATGGCAATGCCACTGAGCGATGAAGATATCGCAGACCTATCTGCTTACTACGCTTCGCTACCAGTTTCAGAAAACTCAACACCTGAAGATGTAGTAGCAAAAGGCAAAACGCTTTATACCGCTGGTGATGCCGAGCGTGGCCTAACCGCATGTATTGCATGTCATGGTCCTCGTGGCAATGGTACTGAGCTTTCAGGTTTCCCGAAAATTTCTGGTCAGCATGCTGACTACATCAAAGCTCAGCTAGAAAAATTCCGTGATGGTGACCGTGGTAATGATATGAATGCCATGATGCGCGACATCGCGAAGAAAATGACAGACGAAGATATCGAAGTGCTGTCTAAATACGTTGGCGGTCTGCACTAATATACCTAAATCGCTCAAGATCCTGCATCTTGAGCTGGTTGGGTAGATGTCCCTACATCGTTCGAGCAACTTGTACAAAAATGCCCTAGTGAATCCACTAGGGCATTTTTGTTCGTGACAGATATCACAGTCGAGTTTGGATGCGAAAGCGATAGTTGGCTCGGCAGTTTGTGAGACATTTGCCATACTTGATGTTGGCTTTTTCTTGTTAGTGCTTTTAAGTTTTTGATTAAATGATAATTTTGATTTTTTAGAAAAATAGGCGGATTATTTTTTCAACCCATTACTTGTGAGCATAACGGGATGGCGTAAAGTAGAAGTCGTTCACAGGGAGTGAATGTAAGGATTTAAGACCACGGTTTAGGTCTCCAAGGATGTAGCTCGGATGCTTGGTGATTTAGAAAGGGATTTAGATAGGTAGGGAGCCTATCAGATAAGGATGGTCATCTCGTCTGACGGTTAAGACAGTGAAACGGATCAGGCACAGGAAGTTGCTCAGTAGACAGGAAGTAAACGGATAGCCAAAACTCATCAGGAAGATGAAAAACAACTCTTTTTGGCAGGGAAAGCTCTAAAAACAAAGGGATCATTGGTGCACCAAATGTGTGCAACACAGTTTCGCCAATTGATGGCACTTAGAAAGCGACAGTCTGACTGTCGCTTTTTTTATATCCGTTGACTTGCTCGGTCGTAACTTGAATTGAGATTACTGCACTTATTTAGCTTTATAGGTTGTAAACAAAGTTTTTTAATAAAAATTGCTGAAAAAATACTCAACAACACTCCAATCCGAGTTCACTTTCTGGTATGTTTCGCATCCCTGTTTGAGGAAGTCAGCATGCATACCTGTCCTTTATGCCAAAATCAGCGCACTCACCATTATTTTGAAGATAAGCGTCGTGAATATCTTCAATGTGAGCAGTGCAGCTTGGTATTCGTAAATCCAGACCAACGTTTGGATGCGGAAAGCGAAAAAGCTCACTATGATCTGCATGAGAACAACCCCGATGATTTGGGTTACCGACGCTTTTTGTCGCGTATTGCTGACCCGATCACAGAGCGAATTTCTCCACAATCAAATGGTATCGACTTTGGTTGTGGTCCTGGCCCAACGCTCTCCTTGATGCTGGAAGAGGCGGGGCACAACATGGCGTTGTACGATCTCTACTACCACCCTGATACGTCGGTTTTAGAAAAAACGTACGACTTCATGACAGCAACAGAGGTGATAGAGCACCTCTACCACCCAGATTTGGTGTGGAAGCAATGGTTGAATTTAGTTAAGCCAGGGGGCTGGATAGGCCTGATGACGAAAATGGTCATCGACGTGGAGGCTTTCAAATCATGGCATTATAAGAACGATCTCACTCACGTAGTGTTCTTTAGTCGTGACACGTTCCAGTTCCTAGCAGAGCGGGATAAGCTCGAACTCGAATTTATTGGTAATGATGTAATTTTACTGAGGAAACCCCAGTAATGAGCCGTAGTAAAAAATCTAGAAAACCGGGTGCCGCTGGTGCACCTGAGTTTGTTGTAACTCGTAACCGTACAGAATCTGATGTGGAAGGCCGCTTACGCAAGCGTGCTAAAAAGCGTAAAGGTCTGAAAACGGGTAACCGTAACTCAGAAGTTAACGAGCAGAAAAAGCAAGCTGCTGCACAAAATCGCGACCCGCGCTTAGGCAGCAAAAAGAAAATACCTCTGATTGTTGAACCTGCGAAGAAAATGACGAAGCAAGAGCGTCGTTTGTCGGCAGAGCAAGAACTAGAGATGCTAGAAAATGACGCGCAATTGAACGTGTTGCTAGACCGTATTGAAGCGGGTGAAAACCTGGGCACAGGTCTACAGAAATTCGTCGATGAGAAACTCGATCGCATTGAGAAGCTAATGGACCAACTAGGTTTGTTGGAACCTGAAGAAGAGGAAGACTTCACTGCACCTGCTGAGAAAAGCACGCGCAACGATGATGACTTGCTGGCAGATTTCGACGACATTAATTTCGACGACTATAAAGGATAATTAAGCTATGAATGTAACCTTATTAGCTATTGCTGGTGTTGTGATTATCATCGCACTCGCTTCTTATGCAGGTTACCTTCTGCTTCAATTGAAAAAGCAAAAGGAATTGCAGCTGAAGCATCAAAAATTGGCGATAGACAAACGTAACGCCAACATTTTTGAGAATGTGCATACCTTGTGTCAGGCGGGCATTCAAGGGCAGTGCGATTTATCTGAAATCAGTATCCGTGTGTATAACATCATGGATTATGTACAAGGTGAAGACCGCGTTGATTTCGATAAAACGTACCCTGCGATTTCTGAGCTTTACCACATAGTGAAAGATATGGCGCGTGGCGAAGAACGCCAACAACTTGCCAAGAAAGAGCGTATGCAACAGAACTTGACGCGTCATAAAGCGGAAAGCCGCCTCACTGATGCGATTATTGAGGAGCTCAAAGTGTTGCAGAAAAACGTCCAGCCACTGAATAATCAAATCAATATTCAGATGATTTAAGCGCGACCCCCAATAGTCTCCTTATGGCTAATGGGGGTATCGTGATCACGCTAGCACTTCTTTAGTTTTATACTTAAAAAGCCAGTCGGCGTTGCCACGCTTGTCATCGTCGTATGGCAAAATAGCGGCTCTGAATATCGGGTGACGGCTTTCGTTGCCCTAGCATTTAACGGAAAGTACCACCATGTCGAATCAACACACTGAATCGAAACAGCAAATCGTCTGGGATCAAGCGGTATTGGATAAGTACAACTATTCCGGGCCTCGTTATACGTCGTACCCAACGGCGCTGGAGTTTCATGAAGCGTTCACCATTTCTGATTATGATATGGCATGCACTCAATACCCAGAACGCCCATTATCGCTGTACGTACACATTCCGTTCTGTCACAAGCTTTGTTACTACTGTGGATGTAATAAAGTCATTACACGCCATTCGCACAAAGCGGATGAATACCTCGACGTGCTTGAACACGAAATTCGTCAACGTGCTGCATTACTTGTTGGTCGCACCGTGACGCAATTGCATTTTGGTGGTGGTACACCGACGTTTCTCTCTGAAAAGCAAATCACGCGTGTAATGAGCCTGCTACGCCAAGAGTTTACTTTTAGCAGCGATGCTGAAATCAGTATCGAGGTTGACCCGCGTGAAATCGAGCTGACCATGCTGGATCATCTGCGTAGTGAAGGCTTCAATCGCTTGAGCATCGGTGTTCAGGACTTCAACAAAGAAGTACAAAAGTTGGTGAATCGTGAGCAAGATGAAGAGTTCATCGTTGCGATGGTTGCGCGCGCAAAAGAGTTAGGCTTTCGTTCGACGAACCTAGATTTAATTTACGGTTTACCGAAGCAGACCAAAGAATCTTTTGCCAAGACTCTAGAACAAGTGCTAGAGATGCAGCCGGGCCGTCTATCCGTGTTTAACTACGCGCACATGCCACAGCTATTTGCAGCGCAGCGTAAGATTAAAGACGAAGACCTGCCAAAGGCAGAAGAGAAGATGGCAATTCTGCAAGACACCATCGCGACACTGACTGGTGCTGGCTACCAATTTATCGGTATGGACCATTTTGCTTTGCCGGACGATGAACTTGCTGTTGCCCAGCGCGAAGGTATTTTGCATCGCAATTTCCAAGGCTACACCACACAAGGTGAATGTGACTTGGTTGGCTTTGGTGTTTCTGCAATCTCGATGATCGGCGATGCGTACGCGCAAAACCAGAAAGAGCTGAAGAAATACTACGCTCAAGTCAACGAACTTCGTCACGCTCTATGGAAAGGGGTCTCTCTGGACTCCGATGATTTGCTCCGTCGTGAAGTGATTAAGCAGCTGATTTGTAACTTCAAGTTAGACAAGAAAGCCATTGAGTCTGAGTTTAAAGTGAAGTTTGATCAGTACTTTAAAGAAGACTTACAGCTACTTCAGACCTTCATCAACGATGAGCTGGTGGAAGTGGATGACAATGAAATTCGTGTGACGCTGCGAGGTCGTTTGTTGATCCGTAATATTTGTATGAGCTTCGATAAGTACCTGCGAGCGAAGGCGCGTCAGCAACAATTCTCTCGTGTTATTTAATCAGAGATACAGATTCAAGATATAAAAAATGCCAGCAGATGCTGGCATTTTTTTATGTTTTCGCTGGATTTAAGCGCGATCTTTTACTTTTTCTCTCAGTTCCGCTTTTTCTGCTTCTGAAAGGAACGCAATCTCAAGGCCATTGATTTGCGCTTGGCGAATCTGGTCTTGGCTCAGACCAGCGGCTGGTGCTGCTACTTCGTATTCGTATGGCAGTTCGATGCCTTCAACCGCTGGATCGTCAGTGTTCAGACACGCAAGAACGCCATGCTCTAGGAACTGCTTGAGAGGGTGGTTTTCTAGCGTTTCTACCGTACTTGTTTGGTAGTTTGACGTCAGGCAAGATTCAATACCAATGCGGTTTTCTGCTAGGTAATCCATCAGTTTTGGATCGTGAATCGCTTTTACGCCGTGACCGATACGAGTTGCGCCCAGCTCATTGATTGCTTGCCACATGCTCTCTGCACCTGCTGCTTCACCAGCATGGACCGTTACCCCAAGGCCAGCATCGCGTACTTGCTTGAAGTGAGACACAAAGCGATCACCCGGTTGGCCTAGCTCGTCACCCGCAAGGTCGACGGCTACGATGTGATCTTTCTGGCTCAGAATGCCGTCCAGTTCTTGTTGACATGCGTCAGTGCCAAATGTGCGACTCATGATACCGATCAGGTTGGCTTTCACGCCAAAATCGCGCATACCCGCTTGCACACCGTCCACGACGGCTTCAACAACCCCCTCTACTGGTAGTTTGTGTTTCATCGCCATGTAGTAAGGAGAGAAACGCAGCTCTGCGTAATCGATTTGTGCGTTTAGCGCGTCTTCTACGTTTTCGTACGCGACACGACGACATGCATCTAGATCGCCCAGTACAGCAACACCCCAGTCGAGCTTAGAAAGGAAAGCAACAAGAGAGGGTTCCGCTTCGACAATTTGAACGTGAGGAGTGAGAGACTCAATATCGTACGCTGGTAGGGCAATGCCAAACTTTTGGCCTAGCTCAAGAATCGTTTTAGTACGAATGTTACCGTCGAGGTGACGGTGCAAATCAGTAAGAGGAAGGTTCTTCGTTATCATTTTGTCGATCCGGATAGTTATGAACTGGAACAGGGCCCAAACATCATCTGTGACAATACATGGGTAAGATTTGCAGTTAAGTATAAATAACAGTTGGGTAGATTGTCAGTAGAGGATGACTAGGAAATCAACGATTCTCGCTCTTTTCTACTTCATGTTCACCAAATGTGTTGGCCATTCTTCTAGTGGCATAGGGCGGCTGTAGTAGAAGCCTTGCACCTGATTACAGCCTAAAGAGCGCAGTAATTGTGCTTGATTGCTATCCTCGACACCTTCCGCGACGACATTAGTTTTGAGACCTGCTGTGATATTGATGACGGCAGCGACGACTGAACTGTTTAAGTTTTCTTGTGTGAGTTGATTGATGAAGGTGCGATCAATCTTCAAGCAGGTAAACGGCAGAGAGTGGAGGTAACCCAGTGATGAGTAGCCGGTGCCAAAGTCATCTATCGCGATACCAATACCCATTTCACGCAGTTTAGTCATATTTTCTAGTGTGGTCGGTGCGCTATCAATGATACGTGATTCTGTGATCTCTAGTGTGAGGTTACTTGCTGGTAATTTCGTGATATCCAATACGCTTGTCACCGTATCAACAAAACTTGGGCAGGATAGTTGATTAACGGAGATATTCACATGCAGTTGGAAGTCCGACGGCCACTGTTTGCTTTCGATCGCTTGGTAAGTGTCGCGACAAGCTTGTAACAGAATCTGTTGGCCGATGGCTTTGATCATGCCGCTTTCTTCCGCGATTGGGATAAAATCTAATGGTGACACCATACCTGAGTCGCTATGCCAACGCGCAAGTGCTTCGGCGCCACACACTGTGCCACTGACGAGATCCACAATCGGTTGGTAATGAGGAATAAACTCTCGGTTTTCAATGCCAGTTTGGATCTTGGTCAGCATTTGCGTACGAAACTTTGAAGCGCTCGCTAGTTCTGGGCTGTAGTGACAAACACCAGTCAGTGAGTCTTGTTTAGCGTAACTTAATGCGATGCTGGCGTTGCGTAACCATAAAGGCATGGTTTCGTTTGGCTGGGTTTGTACAATACCAAGTGAAATCTTCATCACTACATTCTCGCCTTCCACCATAAATGGGGTGGAAAAGAGTTGCTGTAATCGACGCTCGGTTTGTTTAATTTTGGTTTCAGTGTCGACATTTGAGAGAAACACCGCGAACTCATCACCACCAACCCGAGCCAATAATGCGTTGTCACGAAACTGCTGTTTTAACCTTTCAGCGATGCTGACCAACAGCTGGTCGCCGTTGTGATGACCCACACTGTCGTTGATATCTCTAAATTTGTTGATACCAAGTAAAAATAAACTGCCGTGACAAAGATCAGACTGATTTTCACAGATTTCGACCAAACCCTGACGACTATATAAGCGTGTTAGAGAGTCATAAACCAACTGTTCACGCAATGCTTTGAATGAAGCTCTTAGATTGTTCGCCATTTCATTAAAAGCATGAACCAGTACGGTTGTCTCATACACATAACCAGGCTTTGGCATGCCGCTATCCCAATCCCCATTTGCCAGGTGCTGAGCGGCGGCGGCCGTCGCGTTAATTGGTCTGGTAACTCGGTTGAAAATGATCCAACTGATGGCGATCCCAAATAGGCTTACAATAATGCCAACGAGCCAACTCTCTTGCTGGCTTTTCGGTAACAGGCCGAGAAGCTCGGACTCCGAAATGGAGGTGCCGATAAACCATGTTAAGCCATCTTGGTCTCGATACGGGGTTAGCCGACTGAAAATACGTTGGCCATCATGTTCAAATGAAAAAGTATAAGGTTGCTTGGTGTTGTTGAGATCGAAAGACCGGACGCGGCTCGCACTGATTTTGATGATCGGGTCTGCGTTTTCAGCGGCAAGCAAACGCTGCCCTTTATCCGAAAATTTTGTGCCCCATGAGATGACGCTTCCCGGGCCTGAGTGAGCGATTAAACGATGATCTGGGTCCATGATGTAGACCGACGCTTTAGTGTTGTATTTTAACTCGCGCAGGAACTCGTTGAATGTATTGATACGAATGTCTGTCACCAAAACACCAGCAAATTGGTCGTGTTTGTACACCGGCGTCATGGCTGATAGCGTAATATCCTGGCGTTCATCAGCGTTGGTATAAATTTCAGACCAAGTGGCGTTTTGGCTCTCTGCAACGGGCTTATACCATGGGCGAGTGCGAGGATCGTATTGGGAGATAACCGTTCGAATGTTGTTACTCACATGGTTGGTTCCATAAATAACCAGATCACCATCGGTGTAGCGATCTTGCACCATTAAGGTGTAATCGTCGGAAAGCTCGCGGCGAAAGCCTGCAAAGTCGCCGTTTTCTGAACCAAATGCGATTACATCCAACTGCGGTATCGATTGGTAAAGATTTTTGAATGCACTTAGCAGGTAGTTTTGAATGTCTGAGGTATCGTGAGGGCGATAAAGGTTGTGATAGCTGACGTTGTGCGCGAGAGCCATAACCGCAGTAAAAGGCTTACGTAGATAGCTATTGAGGTGGTCGTGGACACTTTCGGTTAACACGGAAAGTTGCTTGTCACTGATATCCGTGACCACTTCTTCGTAACTTTGTTTTTGGACGTAGACAATGACACCGATCGCCAGTAAGAAGATCATGACAAATGGAATCAGAACAGCAGTACGCAGTGTAATTTGAGTCGTAGCAGTAGACATCGCCTAATCACATAGATAGTGGTGCGCCACAATTGTACTGATGTTTTTATTAATATCGAGTGACAAACGACGCTCGTTGTTAACGCACCACGTAAGTGATTGTCAGTACAATTCTTTTAATTTTCTGGTGAGTGTATTTCGCCCCCAGCCTAATACTTTAGCGGCATCTTGCTTATGACCTTTAGTGTGCTCTAAGGCTGCTTCTAATAAAATGCGTTCAAATTCTGGTAAAGCGTAAGAAAGTAGTTCTTTATCTCCTGCTGCGAGTGAATGCCGTGCCCAATCCGCCAATTGTTCTTGCCAACTACCATGTGCAGAGTCTGAAATGGATTTTTTCTCTTCGAGTAGTTCGCTTGGCAAGTCATTTGGTAACACTTCGCTACCACTGGCCATAACGGTTAACCAACGGCAAATATTCTCTAATTGACGAACGTTGCCAGGCCAATCAAGGCGGTTAAGAATCTCCACGGTCGATGGGTGGAGAGTTTTTGTTTCCACACCAAGCTCATCAGCCGCACGGATAAGAAAATGCTGTGTAAGCTTTTCAATGTCTTGCTTACGCTCACGCAGTGCCGGGATCTGCACGCGAATCACGTTTAAGCGATGAAAGAGGTCCTCACGGAAGTCACCTTCTTGCACCAGCTTTTCTAAGTTCTGGTGTGTTGCCGCGACAATTCGTACATCGACACTGATCGGAGAGTGACCGCCCACTCGATAAAACTGCCCGTCAGCTAGAACGCGTAGCAAACGAGTTTGAATGTCCAATGGCATGTCGCCGATTTCGTCTAAAAATAGAGTGCCGCCATTGGCTTGTTCGAATCGTCCTTGACGAACATTGTTTGCCCCCGTAAACGCGCCTTTTTCGTGGCCAAACAGTTCTGATTCAATCAAGTCTTTGGGAATCGCCGCCATATTGAGCGCAATGAAAGGTTTGTTAGCACGTGGACTGTGACGGTGCAGTGCATGAGCAACGAGTTCTTTACCCGTGCCCGATTCACCGTTAATCAAGACTGAAATAGAGGAGCGAGAAAGACGACCAATGGCGCGAAACACCTCTTGCATCGCTGGTGCTTCACCGATAATTTCAGGCGTTTCTGCTGGAATGTCTTCTGGAGAGAGCTGCTCGCGTTTGTTTTCGTGGCTGTGTGCAATGGCTCGTTCAACCAGAGTTAAAGTTTCATCAATATCAAAAGGTTTTGGTAAATATTCAAAAGCACCTTTTTGGTACGCATTCACTGCCGCATCTAAATCTGAGTGCGCGGTCATGATAATCACGGGAAGGTCTGGGTAATCGCGCTGTACTTGTTTTAGTAGCTCCAACCCATCAATACCTGGCATGCGAATGTCTGATACTAGAACATCCGGCACTTCGCGTTCGAGCGCCATTAACACGCTTTCCCCATCGGCATAGGTTTCACATTTGATGTTGGCAGAGGAGAGCGTTTTCTCCATTACCCAGCGAATTGAACTGTCGTCATCAACGACCCAAACATATCCTTTACTCATGTAGTAATCCTTGCAGCAAACCGAAAAACTGACGCGACTTGAAGTCCATTAGCGCACTCAGATCGGCAGATAAATAGTAAATGTTGTGTGACCAGGCCAGCTTTCTACGTCTATTTTTCCATTGTGCTGGTCGATCAAATTTTGCGAAATAGATAGCCCTAATCCAGTTCCTCCCTCGCGGCCACTGACCATGGGATAGAACAGCGTGTCTTGTAGTTCCGGTGGAATACCTGGGCCGTTGTCTGTGATTTCGACACGAGCAGCGAGTTTACAGCGTTTGCCGTGAATATTGGCTTGATGCACCGTTCTGGTGCGAATGGTTATTTTCCCGTGCTCTTGATGGCTAAGAATTTGTGCGGCGTTGCTGACGATATTAAGCATTGCCTGCTCGATTTGGTCTGTATCCATCAAAATCTCTGGCAAGCTTGGGTCATAATCTCGTTCAATGATGATTGAGCGTTGTGACTCTAATTCAACCAGTTGGCGAACCTTTTCAAGAATTTGGTGCAGATTTTCTTGTGTCTTCTTACCTGGCTTTTGCGGTCCTAGTAATCGATCCACGAGCGCCCTTAAACGGTCTGCTTGCTCAATGATGATGTGTGTATATTCGGTGAGAGAGGGCTCTGGCAGCATTTTTTCTAGCAATTGCGCCGCACCGCGTAAGCCGCCAAGCGGATTTTTAATCTCATGTGCAAGCCCTCGGACTAACAGCTTCGCTGCTTGTTGTTGGGCGTGTTGGTTCAGTTCTTGAGAGAGTCGGCGCTGCTGATCAATTTTGCGCATCTCGACCAGAAGCATCAACTGCTTTTGCCAAGTGATAGGGCTAACCGTCACCTCTAGCATTAAAGGGCGGCCATCAACAACGAAAGTGACGTCACTGTCGGTGATGCTTTGGCCACTTTGCAACGGTTGAGTGAGCAGCGCGAGATCCAGCGACGCATGCTGAATCAATTGAGAAAGTGATTGTTCAATAATTCGTTTGGCGCTTTGAGAAAACAGCAATTCGGCAGCCGGATTGGCATAACGGATGGCCAATCCATCATCAAGAATCAGCGTTGCTGTCACCATATTGTTGAGAATGGCAC
Organism: Vibrio sp. D431a; assembly: GCF_030248655.1. Classification (NCBI taxonomy): domain Bacteria; kingdom Pseudomonadati; phylum Pseudomonadota; class Gammaproteobacteria; order Vibrionales; family Vibrionaceae; genus Vibrio; species Vibrio sp. D431a. The sequence continues at coordinate 19,122 of NZ_JAHGAP010000013.1, forward strand.
TAGGAAGACTGGTATCCACATTACGTCCTTGTTTTGCTTTAAGATTGTGCGATGCACAATAATGGTGCAATTGAACGTTAAGTATGGCGAATAAATCTTAGAAGAAAAAGTGAAAAGCATCGCTGTGATGTGATTTTTTTCACCAGATATTCTATTTTGCCCCTTTTACGGTCGGCTTAACACTTGCTCTATGTAAATGCACCGTTATAGGGCTAGTAGATGCAATAAGCTTGCCGCTTCTTTTCGCGTGCACAGCAAGTGTGTGAGTGCCTCGGTCAATATTGTTTAACTGCCACACTATATGGTTTTGTGGTGCACCATAAGGTTTTCCATCGAGTAACAATTGCAATTGCTCACCGATACCAAGCTTGCGATTGGTTTCTAATTGAATATTGATGATGCCTCGATTGCTGCGGATGGTCTCGTTGTGCTTGGGAGCCAGCATCGAGAGTTGTAATGGGAGAGGCTTCTCGGTTGTTTTATCTGGCTTGTTTTGTGATGCAGTAGATGGCGTAGTCTGAGGTGCGAGCGATTCAGTACTTTCTACCTCAGGAGCTGGTGCGCTGGCTTCAAGGTTTGGCAGTGCGATCGCTTTTGCTCCTTTGTTTGGCGTATCGCTAAAGTGAACCACGCCATTTTCATCTACCCACGTATACGCGACCTGCGCGAAGGCGATAGAGGCGATTAACAATCCGCTGAGTGCACACAGTGATGGAATAAGCTGAACTTTCATTGCTCACCTTCTCTTGTTCGATGATTTCACGTTTCAATGGCTTAGCTCTTTGACCTGTAAGGAAAAATTCTAAGTGTATTTTTATTATCCCCTCATGTTAAACGTCGAAGCTTGAGTGGCGAATACAAAAAAGGCCCGCCTGCGAGGCGAGCCTAATATTTTATTGCTGTGTTTACATTTTACACAGTGTCGACCTTACACAGAGTAGTAAAGTTCGAACTCAACAGGGTGAGTTGTCATGTTCACACGCTCTACGTCCTGAGACTTAAGGTCGATGTATGAATCGATGAAGTCGTCAGAGAATACGCCGCCCGCTGTTAAGAACTCACGATCAGCATCTAGCTCTGCTAGCGCGTCTTTTAGTGAGTATGCAACAGTTGGGATTTCTGCTGCTTCTTCAGCTGGAAGATCGTAAAGGTCTTTATCCATCGCTTCGCCTGGGTGGATCTTATTCTTGATACCGTCAAGACCAGCCATAAGCATTGCTGCGAAACATAGGTATGGGTTCGCCGCTGGGTCACCGAAACGAACTTCGATACGACGTGCTTTCGGGCTTGGTACCACTGGGATACGGATTGAAGCAGAGCGGTTACGCGCTGAGTAAGCTAGCATTACTGGTGCTTCGAAGCCTGGTACAAGACGTTTGTACGAGTTTGTTGATGGGTTAGCGAATGCGTTGATTGCACGAGCGTGTTTGATGATACCACCGATGTAGTAAAGCGCCATTTCAGATAGACCGCCGTACTTGTCACCAGCAAATAGGTTTACGCCATCTTTTGCTAGAGACTGGTGAACGTGCATACCGCTGCCGTTGTCGCCAACAAGTGGTTTAGGCATAAACGTCGCTGTTTTACCAAACGCGTGAGCAACGTTGTGTACAACGTACTTGTAGATTTGGATTTCGTCAGCTTTGGTTGTTAGCGTGTTGAAACGAGTTGCGATTTCGTTTTGACCCGCCGTTGCCACTTCGTGGTGGTGCGCTTCAACAACAAGACCCATTTCTTCCATTACTAGACACATAGCAGAACGGATGTCTTGAGATGAATCTACTGGAGCTACTGGGAAGTAACCACCTTTAACGCCTGGACGGTGACCTTTGTTACCTTCTTCGTAGTCAGAACCTGTGTTCCATGCCGCTTCTACGTCGTCGATTTTGAAGAAAGAGCCTGACATGTCTGTCGAGAACTTCACGTCATCAAATAGGAAGAATTCTGGCTCAGGACCGATAAGTACAGTATCTGCAACACCTGTAGAACGCATGAAGTCTTCAGCGCGTTTTGCGATAGAGCGTGGGTCACGGTCGTAGCCTTGCATTGTTGCAGGCTCTAAGATGTCACAACGGATATTTAGTGTTGCGTCTTCCGTGAATGGGTCAAGCACAGCAGAAGATGCGTCAGGCATCATTACCATGTCTGATTCGTTGATACCTTTCCAGCCAGCAACTGATGAACCATCGAACATTTTACCTTCTTCGAAGAAGTCTGCGTCGATTTGGTGAGCAGGGATCGAAATGTGCTGCTCTTTACCTTTTGTATCAGTGAAGCGTAGGTCAACAAACTTAACTTCGTTTTCTTGGATCAGCGATAGAACGTTTTCTACTGACATCTTGGATAACCTCCAGTGTTAATAAGCGGTAAAAGCTCGATTTATGAATTATTCATGAAACCTGGCATTGATTAATCAATTTGACTTTTCATTAATCGATGCTGTTTTAACTAAAGCCAAAACCGTGCCAAAAAAAATATTCCATTAATTTCAAGCAATTGTGTTTTTGAATGCTAGTTTGGTGCACTTGCTTGCACCAAAATGATCTTTGCTTGCACTATTATGGTGCCAAAAATCATTGTTGCACCATAATGTGACAGGGACATTGCGTATTCAGCCCAGTTTTTGAGCAAGAGTCAATTTGAATTATGCATCGATTAGAATAAAGTTGCGTTTAATCAATTCGTTCTGAGGAAGAAAATGGGCATTAAGCGTAAAAATCGCAGAAATGCTCGGGAGTAGATCACATATTTCTAGGCTTTTTGCTAAAATCTGGTACATTATGGCCGTTTTTTTAATCAGCAAATGTCGCCAGAGAGCACCCGTTCTCAGCGTGGGGGCATTTCATCTATCTAAGTGAATCAATATCCATGGCTACTCCACAGATTGATAAATTAAGAAATATCGCGATCATCGCGCACGTTGACCACGGTAAAACCACGTTGGTTGACAAGCTGCTACAACAATCAGGCACGCTTGAGTCTCGCGGTGAAGCTGAAGAGCGAGTCATGGACTCGAACGACATCGAGAAAGAGCGCGGTATTACCATTCTTGCTAAAAACACAGCAATCGACTGGAACGATTACCGTATCAACATCGTAGATACTCCGGGACACGCGGACTTCGGTGGTGAAGTTGAGCGTATCATGTCGATGGTAGACTCAGTACTACTTATCGTTGACGCAGTCGATGGTCCAATGCCTCAAACGCGTTTCGTAACACAAAAAGCGTTTGCTCACGGTCTAAAACCAATCGTTGTAATCAACAAGATTGACCGCCCTGGTGCACGTCCTGATTGGGTTATGGACCAAGTGTTCGATCTATTCGACAACCTAGGTGCAACTGATGACCAGCTAGACTTTAAAGTAGTTTACGCATCAGCACTTAACGGCTGGGCTTCTCTAGAAGAAGGCGAAACTGGCGAGAACATGGAACCACTATTCCAAACTATCGTTGATGTTGTTGACGCGCCAAATGTTGACCTTGATGGTCCACTACAGATGCAAGTTTCTCAGCTAGACTACAGCTCTTACGTTGGTGTTATCGGCGTGGCTCGCGTAACTCGTGGTAGCGTTAAGCCAAACCAGCAGGTAACCATTATTGGTGCTGACGGTAAAACTCGCAACGGTAAAGTGGGTACAGTAATGGGCTACCTTGGCCTAGAGCGTCACGAAGTGGAACAAGCTAACGCGGGTGATATCATCGCAATCACTGGTCTTGGCGAGCTGAAAATTTCTGACACTATCTGTGCACAAAACGCAGTAGAAGCATTACCACCATTGTCTGTTGATGAACCAACAGTAACAATGACGTTCCAAGTAAACACGTCTCCATTCGCGGGTAAAGAAGGTAAGTTCGTAACGTCACGTAACATCCTTGAGCGTCTTGAGAAGGAATTGGTACACAACGTTGCACTACGCGTTGAGCAAACAGACGATCCAGATAAATTCCGCGTATCAGGTCGTGGTGAACTTCACCTTTCTATCCTGATCGAAAACATGCGTCGTGAAGGCTTTGAGCTTGCGGTATCTCGTCCAGAAGTAATCATCAAAGAAGAAGATGGTCAGTTGATGGAACCGTTCGAAACGGTAACTATCGACGTAATGGAAGAGCACCAAGGCGGCATCATGGAGAACATCGGCCTACGTAAAGGTGAGCTGAAAGACATGTCTCCAGACGGTAAAGGTCGTGTGCGTATGGACTTCGTTATGCCATCACGTGGTCTGATCGGTTTCCAAACGGAATTCATGACACTGACTTCAGGTTCAGGTCTTCTTTACCATACGTTTGATCACTACGGCCCTCACAAAGGCGGTAACATCGGTCAACGTGTAAACGGTGTACTAATCGCGAACGCGATGGGTAAAGCGCTAACTAACGCACTGTTCAACCTTCAAGAGCGTGGTCGTCTATTTATCGGTCACGGTGTTGAAGTTTACGAAGGTATGGTTATCGGTATTCACAGCCGTGACAACGACCTAACGGTAAACGCACTGAAAGGTAAGCAGCTAACCAACGTTCGTGCATCAGGTACAGATGACGCACAGGTTCTTACTCCGCCAATCAAGATGACTCTTGAGCAAGCACTAGAATTCATCGATGACGACGAGCTAGTAGAAGTAACGCCTGAAAGCATCCGTATCCGTAAGAAGTTCCTAACGGAAAGCGACCGTAAGCGTGCTTCTCGTGGCGCGAAATAATTTTCGTTAAGCGATTCAATTAAGAAGAAGCCTCGAGTTATGCTCGGGGCTTTTTGTTTTCTGGAGTTGAATATGAACCCGATTATTATCACCGGTGGGCCTGGTGCGGGAAAAACAACACTGCTGAATGCGCTAGACGCGTGTGGTTACGCCACGTTTCCTGAAGGGTCTCGCGACTTGATTGAGCAGCAAAGCCAGTTAGAAAATGGTATTTTGCCGTGGACGAATTTACCTGAGTTTGCCAAGTTATGCCTTGGGTTGATGGACAAACAAAAGAGTGATGCGCGTTGTCATGATGTTGCGTTTGTTGATCGCGCCATCCCCGATATCATTGCATACCTACAAGTGGGCGGCTGTAAGGTTGACCAAGCTTTCTTAACCGAAAGCGCTGGGTACCATAGTCAGGTGTTTACTTGTCGACCTGAAGCATCCATTTACGTACAAGATGAAGTGCGTCCGCACAGCTTTGAAGAAGCATTGGAGATTCATCAGTCGTTAGTGAGTGTCTATACTGAGTTGGGTTATGAAGTGATAGAAGTACCATGGGGAACTGTGCCAGAGAGAGTAGGCTTTGTTCGAAGAGTCATCGGTTTACTCGGTAAGGTCGCCGACTAAAACCTCCTCACTAGGAGGAGGTCTAAATCATTTACTTTTGATTGAGCTTTTGTAGGAATTTATCGGACTCTGCAATCGCTTCGTTCATTTGTTTGATCGCAAACTGAATGTCTTTCTCTAAGCTAGAGAACTCACCTTGCAAAGAACCAATCGCACTGGCGTTAAGGTTGTGTTTTAAGTACAACGTGTTGTCACGTAGCGTATCCAGTACCGGTGTCATCTTTTTCTCTGCACGCTTCATAGCGCTAAGCATGGTTTTGTACGAGGCTTTGGTTTCACGTAGTTTTTGCTCGCTTGAACGACGCAGTTTCGCACTCGAGTACAGCTCTAGCTCATCTTGCCACTCATCAAACAGTGCGCCGGATACGTCTTCAATCGCAGCAATACGGTCACGTACGTCTTGAGCCGCTTTTTCGCTATCTTCGTATTTGTCATTGATGTTGTTGTAGACATTTTCTAGCTCACCACCATCAAAGTTGGTGATCGCAGACAAGGCTTCAAGTGCACTGGTGAATTCTTCTTGTGCATCTTGTTGAGATTCTTTGGCATCTTCGACGCGGTCGACCATAATATCTCGTTTATGATACCCAACCTGCTCCATTGCTGAGTAATAAGCAGATTGACACCCTGTTAAAGTGAAAATTGATAGTACAATTGCTAATAAATAAGGCATTCTTATGTCCTCGGCGCTAATTATGGGATGAACTATGAACCAGTTATCAGAGAGTTACAAGGCGAGATTAATCAATCTACTGCCAAGTTGCGTCGCGTTTTTTAAGTATCTTCTTAAGCGATTAACGCATGACCGTGTGAATGTGAACGCGGGCTATCTTGCCTACATTACCTTGTTATCCATCGTGCCAATGCTGACGGTATTGTTATCAATATTGTCGAAATTTCCCGTTTTTGCGAACGTTGGTGAGGTGCTGCAAGGCTACATTATTGAGAATTTTGTGCCAGCTTCTGGAGAAGCTGTACATACGGCATTACAGGAATTTGTGGCGAATACGGGCAAAATGAGCGCGGTTGGCGGTGGGTTTTTATTCATCGCAGCGGTCATGCTGATTTCCAACATTGATAAGAACTTAAACTACATTTGGCGAGTTAAAGACAAGCGCCGTTTAGTCTTTTCATTCTCTATGTATTGGATGGTACTCACGTTAGGGCCGATCATGGTCGGTGCGAGTATTGCGGCGACGTCGTACGTGACTTCGCTGCAAATTTTAGAGAATGAGACATTATCTGGTGCGTTTAATCTATTTCTGCGTTGGCTACCGTTGTTGCTGTCCTTTTTTGCTTTTCTTGGCTTGTATATTCTAGTGCCGAATAAAAAAGTACACCTCGCTCATGGTGCCATGGGGGCAGCAGTCGCCGCGATACTGTTCGAGTTGAGTAAAAAAGGCTTTGCACTCTACATCACTCAGTTTCCGTCTTATCAGCTCATCTACGGCGCGTTAGCGGCGATTCCTATCTTATTTGTTTGGGTGTATTTATGCTGGATGATCGTGTTATTGGGGGCGGAAGTTACGGCTGCGCTTGGTGAGCGAGAGCACTGGAGTGAAGATTTAGACATGATACACTCGACCGCTGAATCTCAGTTAACAGATGAAGGAAGCGAGAGTAGTGATAGCGCTAATTCAACGAGTCAGTGAAGCAGCCGTCCGTGTGGATGGTGAAGTCGTAGGAGAAATTGATCGTGGTCTGCTGGTCTTATTGGGCGTAGAGAAGGACGACGATGAAGCTAAAGCAAAGCGTTTAATGGAGCGTGTTACAACCTACCGTGTGTTCGAAGATGACGAAGGCAAGATGAACCTAAACGTTAAACAGGTGGAAGGTAAAGTGCTGGTGGTTTCTCAATTTACGCTGCCTGCGGATACAAAAAAAGGCACGCGAGCTGGCTTTTCTCGCGGTGCGCATCCTGTTGATGCAGAGCGCTTGTATGATTACTTTTCTGACTTGTGTGAAGAAGTCTTACCCACACAGCGTGGCCGCTTCGCTGCCGATATGAAAGTGTCTTTGGTGAATGACGGTCCAGTGACGTTTTGGTTGCAGGTCTAATCTGGTAACACAGGCGCCATAGTCTAAGCTTTAACTCCAAGCTCATGGAATTGGCTTGGAGTAATTTTTCCGACACTGATTAGTGTTGTGCTTTCAAAGGATTGATATGTTCAAACTCATTACTCCCAAAACCGATAATCAGATAAACAAGTATTATCAGTTTCGCTGGCAACTGCTTCGTGAGCCATGGCGTATGCCGATCGGCTCTGAGCGCGATGAATACGACGAAATGAGCCATCACCGCATGATTGTTGATGGTCGAGGTCGTCCTATGGCGATTGGCCGTTTATACATTACGCCGGATAATGATGGCCAGATCCGCTACATGGCGGTTAAAAATAATCGCCGTAGCAAAGGAATGGGTTCGCTGGTTTTGGTTGCACTAGAGTCGTTAGCGCGCCAAGAAGGAGCGAAACGCTTGGTGTGTAATGCCCGTGAAGATGCCATCGCCTTTTATGAAAAAAATGGCTTTGAGCGTCGAGGCGAGCTGACCGATGAGCGTGGCCCTGTGCGCCATCAGCAAATGGTGAAGCAACTGGATCCGATGGCCAATGTGTTACGTCGCCCTGAATGGTGTACTGAGCTTCAACAGCGCTGGGAGCAACAAATCCCAATTAGCGACAAAATGGGGATCAAAATTAACCAGTACACGGGTTACCAGTTTGAATGCTGTGCGCAGCTTAATCCTAACCTTAATCCGCATAACACCATGTTCGCCGGGTCAGCTTTTACCTTAGCAACCCTGACAGGGTGGGGGATGACGTGGCTGCTGCTTAAAGAGCGTGGGTTGCACGGTGATATTGTGTTGGCCGACAGCTCTATTCGTTATCGTCAACCAGTCGAACAAAACCCCGTGGCGAGTACTTCGTTGGATGGGATCAGTGGTGACCTAGACCGATTGGAGTCGGGACGCAAAGCACGCATCGTTATTCACGTAGTGATTTATAGTGGTGACACGCCAGCTGTGGATTTTGTCGGTACCTATATGTTGATACCGAACTACTCGCAGTTACTCAGTTGCTGATGGGTTAAGCGCCGACTGATCTGCTGGGCGCTTATCTGTTTCACCTTCTTGCTCTGTCGGTGAGAGGGTTTGTTCTGCTGCGGAATTCGTGTCGGGTACTTCATCTTCTTCGATAACTTCTTCGTAAAGCTCTTCCTCTTGAGTCTCCAAATTGATGTTATCAATTACGATTGGCTGCTCGATGGAAGGTTCATTTTTCTGTGGAGTCTCAATATCAGTAGGCTCGGCCAGTTTTGATGCGTTCACGCACTCATTACGGTGGGTTTCGCCACTTAGTAGATCGCCTTCAATGTTTCCGCACGACTCTTCCAATTGATAAGTAATGCCACTTAGCGGGTTGTTGGCCATATCAAATGTTCCCCAAACCTTACCACTTATGGCTTTTCCTGAGATGGTGACCGGCGTTATGGCAACTTCCCCTCGTTGCGCGCTTAAACGCAGTGGACTTAAGGTAATGGCTTTGAGCGAATGATCCGCTTGGGACTTCAAGCGGGTATCTCGGAGATTGGCTTCCACTTCACCCGATAAGCTGTAGGCCAGCATGTTGCGATCACCTGATAACCCTTGTAGATCGAGGCTGAGATCGGAAAAACCATCAATAGCCAGTGTGTCGGGTAAAAAATAATCGTGGAAGAGCGATAAGGGAATACCATCAGCATTGACGTTGAGCGCCCAAGGTTGGCTCGGGGTACTCAAATCTATTTGTCCGATGCCTTCTACGTAGCCTTGCTCGAGTGGCGCAAAAAGGCGAGTCAATTGCCAAAAGCCATCTTTGCTTTGCATGGCAAGTGCTGCGTGAGACGTGAGTATTTGGTCATAGCTGGCGTTGACAACGCTGACTTCCAATTCGCCTTGCCAAAGGCCCCAACGTTGAGCAGACTGTTTAATATCAAGCTGTTGCCCTTCGATATTTAAACCGGAAAGTTGCCAATAAGGTTCGTGAGATAGCTGGATAATTTGGCTGCGCTCAATGTCGAGTCGTTCGATTGCAACATGCTCTAACTCGCTGGTGGCGGCGTGCCACCAATTTAGGTTGTCTTCTGGCTGTGTTGCCCACTTGAGGCCTTGAATAGAGGCTTCTTTGAGCTTCCATTGTGTTGGCGTGAACAATCCAGAAACTTGCACTCGACCTTGCTGCCAATCTAAGCTGAGCTCGTTGAGCTGGATTACTCCTGGCTCGATAGCGGCACTCAAACGTGGCTCTATTGCGGTTTGCTGCTGGAATCGAACGCTATCCGCCTGCAATGACACTTGAGCTTTTGTCTTCCAGAGAGACAGTGGCAGCGTGGCGTTTTCCACAGAAAGATCCAAGTTCTGCCAGTGCCAGTCGCCCCATTCAATATCGGCGTTAAGCAAATCTAAGCTATTAATATGATTAATGCTAAATGGTAGATCGTGCCAAGGTTTTGCAAGCAGTGATTGGCGCTGCGTATTACTCAGTTTCAGCTTGTTGATGGTCACATTTACTAAAGACCAGCCTTGAGGATACTGCTCCCCTTGCCCAGATATTTGACTGTTACGCCAGTTAAAAGAGGTGCCATAAAGCGTACTGTCTTGCGGTTTGTAGTCTATATCGACTAAGACTTGATTAAAGGCTTCGCCATTCCAATAGAGTTGGTCAGCTGCAAGTTGAACTTCGCCATATGGTATTAAATGACCATTCCATTGTGGTGATTGAATTTGAAGGTCAATGCCATTGGCAGAGAACTGCTCGTCGGCGTAATCAATATTTTTGAGCGCGATTTGATGGAATAAAACGTTGTCTAAAGGTGGGAGCTTTGGTGCGCCATACTGCAAGCTCATACCATCAATCAATAAACTATCAACGATCCATTTACCATCGCGATAAACATCGGGATTCATCCATAAATCGACTTGCTCGATGTAAGACGCATCGTCTCCGCTGGTGTTCACGCGTTGTAAAGTTAGGTGATAGGGAAAGCCATAACGCACGCTTCCGGCCCGGAAGGGAAGAGAAAAGGTGTTTGACAGCAAGCGCCAGGTTGCGTCCGCGTAAGATGTTGTTAGCAGCGCAATCGTAGCGGCTGGAATGGCAACTAAGATAACCAGTAACAGAAGTAGAACTCGACGCGCTGTTTTCATCTTTGCTAGAACCTACGTGTGTTATGAAATAAAACTAGATAGGCTTTAGCTTGTATCAATATTCTGTGGTATTCAATAAAAAGCCCCTCAAAAGAGGGGCTTGAAGCAATTTTTGTAACTTGGCCTACGTAAAGGTGATAAGTTAATGCCAACTTTTCACTGCGTTTACGCGACGTCGCTGTTACTCGATTTAATCAATCTGAGGACCAGCCGCAACCAGGGATTTACCTTCAGCGTTGTCTGTGTACTTATCAAAGTTATTGATAAAGCGCGCTGCTAAATCTTTCGCTTTGCTTTCCCACTGAAGTGGGTCAACGTACGTGTCGCGAGGGTCTAGAATGCTAGGATCCACACCTGGTAGTGACGTTGGTACTTCAAGGTTGAAGATTGGAATGTGCTTAGTTGGTGCTTCTTCAATCGAACCATCAAGAATGGCATCAATAATTCCGCGTGTATCTTGAATAGAGATACGTTTGCCAGTGCCGTTCCAACCAGTATTCACTAGGTAAGCCTCAGCGCCTGCTGCTTCCATGCGTTTAACCAGTACTTCTGCGTATTTAGTTGGGTGAAGCGTTAGGAACGCCGCGCCGAAACAAGCAGAGAAAGTTGGTGTTGGCTCAGTAATACCGCGCTCTGTTCCCGCTAGTTTGGCGGTAAAGCCAGACAGGAAGTGGTACTTAGTTTGCTCGGGTGTCAATTTAGATACTGGAGGCAGTACGCCAAATGCATCGGCTGATAGGAAGATCACTTTATTCGCGTGACCGCCTTTTGATACTGGCTTAACGATATTATCGATATGGTAGATAGGGTAAGAAACACGTGTGTTTTCTGTTTTCGAACCATCATCAAAGTCGATAGAACCATCGCCACGTACTGTTACGTTTTCTAGCAGTGCATCACGACGAATTGCATTGTAGATGTCCGGCTCTGCTTCTTTCGAAAGTTTGATGGTTTTTGCGTAACAACCACCTTCGAAGTTGAAGACACCGTCATCATCCCAGCCGTGCTCATCATCACCAATTAGCGCGCGTTTAGGATCAGTCGACAGGGTCGTTTTACCTGTACCAGATAGACCGAAGAATACCGCTACATCGCCATCTTTGCCCATGTTAGCGCTACAGTGCATTGATGCGATGTCTTTTAGTGGAAGGAAGTAGTTCATCATGGCGAACATACCTTTCTTCATTTCACCGCCGTACCAAGTACCACCGATAAGTTGCATGCGCTCGGTTAGGTTAAATACGGTGAAGTTTTCTGAGTTCAGGCCTTGCTCTTCCCATTTTGGATTAGTGCATTTTGCGCCATTCATTACTACGAAGTCTGGTTCAAATGTCGCTAACTCTTCTTCTGTCGGGCGAATAAACATGTTTTTAACGAAGTGCGCTTGCCATGCGACTTCTGTGATAACACGAATGCTCAAACGTGTATCTGGGTTTGCACCACAGTAACCGTCAACAACAAACAAGCGTTTGTTAGAAAGCTGGTTTGTGACCAGTTCTTTTAGCTCGTCCCACACTTCAGGAGTGATTGGCTTGTTATCATTTTTCACTTGATCAGACGTCCACCACATATGTTCTTCTGTCGTAGCGTCTTTGACGATGTATTTATCTTTTGGTGAGCGACCAGTAAAGATGCCAGTGTCAACGGCAACCGCACCTAGTTCAGTAACCACGCCGCGCTCATAACCGGTTAGGTCTTCACGCGTTTCTTCCTCAAACAACATTTCGTAGCTTGGGTTGCGAATAACCTCTTTTACGTTATGCAGTCCGTGCTTGGTTAGATCAAGTGTTGCAGCCTTAGTATGTTCCATAACGGTCATAGGTGCTCCTTATAAGGATTTTGTAGGGATTTTGTAAGAATGTTTTAATTTTAATCTGCTCACCATGCTAGCAACGGGGCGGGGAGAAAACAGGGAGATAGCTCAAAATTTACCCATGATTTCAATAAGGTTTTAGGTAACCCGTCACATATTGGTGGGAATAGTCTATCGTGCACGCAATCCTTTGCGCTAGGGCAAAATCATTATTAATTGTTTAAAATTAAGCAGTTGTTTTATTACGCTTGAGGCTAGTTATTACGAGGGGTTGATCACAAAAAGGCCAGCGTTAAGCTGGCCTTTTGTAGGGTAAATTACGTGCTTGATAAGCTATGTAAATTAATGCAGGGTTTTCTTGTCCGTAGAAGCTTGTGCATACAGTTCAGTGACTTCAGATTCGTCGAACGTATAAGTTGTGCCACAGTAATCACAATGTAAAGAAACTGATCCAACTTCTGCCAAAATGTCATAAATTTCAGCTTTCTCAACGGTGATGATTGCGGCACCGCTACGCTCACGAGAACAGCCACAATGGAACTCGACAGGTTGCGGCTCGTACAGACGTACTTTGTCTTGGTTATATAGTCGATACAATAACTCGTTCGCTTCTAAACCAAACAATTCTTCATCTTTTACTGTGTCAGTGAGCTGCTCTAGATGTTCGAAATCATCTGGAGAGCCAGTGCCGTCAGGGATCACTTGAATCAACATACCTGCTGCGTGTGCTTTGCCTTCATGCTCACCAGTGCGGATCCATAGGCGCGTTTTTAACTGCTCTGAGTTTGCAAAGTAGCCTTCTAGCACTTCTGCTAAAGTGTCACCTTCTAATCCAACGACGCCTTGGTAACGCTCGCCGTTTTTCGGTTCGATGGTGATCACAAGGTAGCCCTTACCCATTAGATCGTGAATGTTTGCGTCATCGGCAATATCGCCTTCCCAGCGAGCTACGCCACGAACACGTTGGTTATGGTCACCGTTGATAACGGCAAGAGACACAGGACCGTCGCCTTGTAGCTGGATGGTGATCGAACCTTCGAACTTAAGAGTGGCAGTTAAAAGAGTAGTTGAAACGAGTAGCTCACCCAGCAGTTTCTCTATTGCTGCCGGATATTCCTTGCTGGAGATAACACGTTGGTACGCTTCATCCAATTGTACCAACTCGCCACGTACTGAAAGATCTTCGAATAGGTAGCGGTTTAAAACATTATTTGCCATGGAGTGCTTTCCTCGTTGGTAATTCCGGCTTTTATTGGTGTTTGAACTTAATGATGTCTCTGCGCTGCTTTTTATCTGGGCGGCGTTCCGGACTTGGGCTGTGGGCATTAAGCTTACGTTGAGTCGCGTGTTCCTCACGTTTCGCGATACTCTCATTGGTTTCGCGATATAAGGTTTGTGCGATGGGAGCGCCTCGGCGTTGATCTGAGATTTGTTCGATTATCACGATTTTTTCTTCGTTGCCTTGACGAAGTCTGACTTCAGCGCCCACTTCAACGATTTTACTCGGCTTGCTTCGTTGGCCATTATAGTGGACTTTACCGCCATCGACCATGTTACGCGCGATGGAGCGGGTTTTGTAAAATCTTGCGGCCCATAGCCATTTATCTAGCCTAACGGCTTCATTTAGGGAACTCATAGAACACTACGCTATCTAATCACTGCCCGAATACGGCAATGAGTGATGGATTATTCACCTACAGATGGAGTCAAGGCGTATTTTTTTCAAGGGAGTTGGCAAAAACTGCATAAGAAAAAGGTATGAAAGACAACTTGTGATATAGTTCACTGCTCTTTGTTGAGTAATAATTTTATTGCAAATTTAGCAATTTAAAGTCGATAGCTATCGTTATAGCTTAAATGACGGACGTTAGAATAAAGGAATCCATTCAGTGAAACGTTTAGAGCTAAGTGCAGGATTATCAAGCAGACCGCTACTGGCTCAGATCAAGTCCAATCATTATACCATTCAAGCCAAACTTAGCTTGTTGCTTACCTGTCTGTTTATTGCGATAACCGGATGGATACTTGGCAAAATTGTGTGGTTAGCCATACCTCAATCGTCGGAAGTGCCGCAATGGCGTCCATCGGCGAGTAGCGTTGCTGCGAGCAATAAAGGCGACGCGATAGATTTTAATGCCCTTCAGAATGCCAACCTATTCGGTAAATACACTGAGCAAAAAGCGGCGGTTGTAGAACAGCCTATTGTTAAAGACGCCCCTAAGACGCGCCTTAACCTTACGCTGGTCGGTGCGGTTGCAAGTAGTGATGCCAACACCAGCCTTGCTGTTATTGCTAACCGAGGTAAGCAAGCTACGTACGGTTTGGGTGAAGAAATCGAAGGGACACGTGCGACACTAAAAGCGGTATTGGTGGATCGCGTCATCATTGATAACCAAGGTCGAGACGAGACCTTAATGATGGAAGGTATAGAATATAAGAAGCTATCTGAATCGCCGCAGGTAGCTAGGGCGCAAGCTCAGCGAGCAGAAGCAGCGACGTCTGACGTTGGAGAGAAATTAGAGCAAATCCGCGAGGAAATTGCGAAAGATCCACAAAGCGTTTTTAAATACATCACCATTTCACCCGTCAAAAAAGACGGAGACATTGTTGGTTATCGAGTATCACCTGGTCGTGATGCCGCATTATTTAATGATGTAGGGCTACAACCTGGTGATATTGCGGTTCAACTGAACGGGATCGATTTAAGTGATCCGTCTTCTTCAGTACAACTGATGCAAGTGATGAGCGATCCGCAAGAATTAAATTTAACTGTTGAGCGAGACGGCCAACAGTACGATATCTATATCCAATTGTAAGACTTAGGCAACCGGCGTAAGTTCAGGGAGACATACGTGAAACATTGGTTCAGCAAAAGTGCTTGGCTACTAGCAGGAAGTTTACTCTGCGTACCAGGTGCAATGGCAAACGAATTTAGTGCGAGCTTTAAAGGCACTGATATTCAAGAATTCATCAACATAGTGGGTCGTAACCTCGAAAAGACCATCATTGTTGATCCTTCAGTACGCGGTAAAATCGATGTCCGCAGCTATGACGTTCTTAACGAAGAGCAATACTACAGCTTTTTCCTTAATGTCCTTGAAGTATACGGTTACGCAGTCGTAGAGATGGACAATGGGGTACTTAAGGTTATCAAAGCAAAAGACTCAAAAACCTCAGCAATCCCTGTGTTAGGTGATGGCAGCGCGCAAGGCGATAGTGTTATCACTCGAGTTGTCGCGGTGCGTAATGTGTCGGTTCGAGAGTTGTCTCCTCTACTTCGTCAGCTGATTGATAACGCCGGTGCCGGTAACGTGGTTCATTATGATCCAGCGAATATTATCTTGATCACAGGTCGTGCGGCAGTAGTGAATCGCTTAGCAGAGATCATCAAGCGTGTTGACCAAGCCGGTGATAAAGAAATTGAATTGGTAGAGCTGCGTAATGCATCTGCTGCTGAAATGGTACGCATTGTCGAAGCACTGAATAAAAGTGCGAATCAGAAAAGCACGCCAGAGTTCCTTGAACCTAAAATTGTGGCCGATGAACGTACTAACGCGATTTTAATTTCTGGTGATCCAAAAGTAAGAGCCCGCTTGAAACGTTTGATTCGTCAACTTGATGTTGAAATGGCGACAAAAGGTAACAACCGAGTCGTGTACCTGAAAAATGCGAAAGCTGAAGACTTGGTGGATGTATTGAAAGGTGTTTCCGATAACCTGCAAGCTGAAAAGCAAGCCGGTCAGAAAACATCAGGTGCATCGCGTGGTGAGGTCGTCATTGCTGCTCACGCTGCAACTAACTCGTTAGTTTTAACAGCGCCACCAGATATTATGATGGCATTACAAGACGTCATTTCTCAACTCGATATTCGTCGTGCTCAGGTTCTTATTGAAGCGTTAATTGTCGAAATGTCTGAAGGTGATGGTATTAACCTAGGTGTTCAGTGGGGTTCATTAGAAACGGGTGCTGTAATTCAGTACGGTAACTCAGGAGCCCCGATTGGTCAGGTGATGGTTGGTCTAGAAGAAGCAAAAGATCAAACCCGAACTGAATACTATACCAACTCTAATGGCGAACGAACGCCATATGATGTTACTGAATCAGGTGACTACTCTACGCTAGCGTCAGCACTTAGCGGAGTAAATGGTGCGGCAATGAGTATTGTCATGGGTGACTGGACAGCGCTAATTAGTGCTGTTGCTTCTGACTCCAACTCAAACATTCTATCTTCTCCGAGTATTACCGTAATGGATAATGGCGAAGCATCATTTATTGTGGGTGAAGAGGTTCCGGTTATTACGGGCTCTACGGCTGGCTCAAACAACGACAACCCATTCCAAACGGTTGACCGTAAAGAAGTCGGTATCAAACTCAAAGTAGTGCCACAAATTAACGAAGGTGACTCTGTACAGTTAAACATTGAACAAGAAGTTTCCAACGTATTAGGCGCAAACGGTGCGGTTGACGTTCGCTTTGCTAAACGACAGTTAAACACCTCTGTCATGATCCAAGATGGTCAGATGTTGGTTCTTGGTGGTTTGGTCGATGAACGCGCACTTGAAAGTGAGTCTAAAGTGCCGCTATTGGGTGACATTCCGGTACTTGGCCATCTGTTCAAGTCAACGAGCACGCAAACAGAAAAACGTAACTTGATGGTGTTCATCAAGCCGACGATTATTCGCGATGGTGTGACGGCCGACGGTATTACGCAGCGTAAATACAACTTTATTCGCGCAGAACAGCTTTATAAAGCGGATCAAGGGTTGAAGTTGATGGCAGACGAGAAGATCCCGGTTATGCCAGCCTTTGGCCAGGAGCGTCAGCACCCAACAGAGATTCAAGCGTTTATTGATCAAATGGAAAACAACTAATGGTTGATATGTTAGACACAGCGCCAAGTATGCGTCGTCTGCCATTCAGTTTTGCCAACCGCTTTAAACTGGTGCTGGAGACAGAGCATCCTGAGCGTCCACCTATTCTTTACTATGTCGAGCCGCTTAACCCTGCGGCTCTGGTTGAAGTCCGTCGTGTATTAAAGAAAAGCTTCGTACCGCAACCTATCGATAAAGAAGCCTTTGATAAAAAGCTGACCGAAGCATATCAACGCGACTCGTCTGAAGCGCGTCAGTTGATGGAAGATATTGGTGCTGATAGCGATGATTTCTTCTCTTTGGCTGAAGAACTGCCGCACGATGAAGACTTATTAGAATCGGAAGACGATGCGCCAATCATCAAATTGATCAACGCCATGTTGGGCGAAGCGATCAAAGAAGGTGCGTCGGATATTCATATTGAGACGTTCGAGAAAACCCTTTCGATTCGTTTCCGTGTCGATGGCGTATTGCGTGAAGTCCTGACTCCAAGCCGTAAGCTAGCGCCTTTGCTAGTTTCTCGTGTGAAGGTTATGGCTAAACTAGATATCGCAGAAAAGCGTGTGCCTCAAGATGGCCGTATTTCGTTGCGTATTGGTGGTCGTGCGGTGGACGTGCGTGTATCTACGATGCCGTCCTCACATGGTGAGCGCGTGGTAATGCGTTTGTTGGATAAAAACGCGACTCGTCTTGATTTACATAGTTTGGGCATGACACCTTCAGTGCATGACAACTTCCGTCACTTGATTGGCCGCCCTCACGGTATCATCTTGGTGACGGGCCCGACAGGTTCTGGTAAATCAACCACCTTGTATGCTGGCTTGCAAGAGATCAATAGCAACGAGCGCAACATTCTAACGGTTGAAGACCCGATCGAATTTGATATTGATGGCATCGGTCAAACGCAGGTGAACCCAAAGGTCGATATGACGTTTGCGCGCGGCTTGCGTGCCATTCTGCGTCAGGACCCGGATGTGGTGATGGTCGGTGAGATCCGTGACTTAGAAACCGCACAAATTGCAGTGCAAGCGTCCTTAACGGGTCACTTGGTAATGTCTACTCTCCACACCAACACCGCAGTGGGTGCGATTACGCGTCTACGTGATATGGGTATTGAGCCATTCCTTATTTCTTCTTCGTTATTAGGGGTGCTAGCGCAGCGCTTAGTTCGAACGCTTTGTCCAAGCTGTAAAGAGCCGTATGAAGCCGATGCGGAACAGAAAAAACTGTTTGGTATGGAAGCGCATGAACCGTTAGAACTGCACCGAGCAAAAGGCTGTGAAGCGTGTAACCAAAAAGGCTACCGAGGTCGAACAGGTATCCACGAGCTCATTATGGTTGATGAGCAAGTGCAAGAGTTGATTCACCGAGAGTCTGGTGAACAAGAAATTGAGAGAGCCGTTCGCGCCCATACGCCAAGTATTCGCAGTGATGGTTTAAGCAAAGTACGTCGTGGTATTACGTCACTTGAAGAAGTGATGCGAGTGACGAAGGAAACCTAATGGCGGCATTTGAGTACAAAGCGCTAGATGCAAAAGGCAAGCATAAAAAAGGCACGATAGAAGGGGACAACGCCCGACAAGTGCGCCAGCGACTCAAAGAGCAAGGGATGATCCCGATTGAAGTGGTCGAGACGAAAGCTAAATCGGCTAAGTCTTCAGGTTCAGTCAGCTTTAAGCGCGGCATCTCGACATCTGAGCTGGCACTCATCACACGGCAATTGTCTACGCTAGTCCAATCAGGAATGCCTTTGGAAGAGTGTTTGCGTGCGGTCTCTGAGCAGGCTGAAAAGCCGAGGATTCGTTCTATGTTGGCTGCGGTTCGCTCGAAAGTAACTGAGGGTTATCCGCTTGCCGACAGTTTTGCCGATTACCCACACGTGTTTGATGAACTGTACCGCTCCATGGTTGCGGCGGGTGAAAAATCAGGTCACCTCGATACCGTATTAGAGCGTTTGGCAGACTATGTCGAAAACCGCCAAAAGATGCGATCTAAATTGCTTCAAGCCATGATTTATCCTGTAGTTTTGGTGGTATTCGCGGTTGTCATCGTTTCGTTCTTATTGGCGACAGTGGTTCCTAAAATCATTGAACCCATCATTCAGATGGGCCAAGAGTTACCTCAATCGACGCAATTTTTACTGGCAGCCAGTGAGTTTGTGCAAGATTGGGGGCTGATTATTTTCGTTGTGCTGGTGGTGCTTTTCTATGGCCTCAAACTGGCGTTGCAAAAGCCAGACTTTCGCTTAGCTTGGGACAGAAAAATCTTGAGCTTACCGCTAATAGGTAAGATCTCTCGAGGTTTGAATACCGCACGATTCGCGCGAACGCTTTCGATCTGTACTTCCAGTGCGATTCCAATTCTAGAGGGTATGCGCGTTGCGGTAGATGTTATGTCTAATCGTTATGTGAAGCAGCAAGTGTTGCTTGCAGCGGATAACGTTCGAGAGGGCGCTAGTTTGCGTAAGGCGTTGGACCAAACCCGCTTGTTTCCACCAATGATGCTACACATGATCGCCAGTGGTGAGCAAAGTGGTGAATTAGAGAGCATGTTGACGCGGGCAGCCGATAACCAAGATCAAAACTTTGAATCAACAGTCAACATTGCTCTGGGTGTGTTTACTCCTGCGCTGATTGCATTAATGGCTGGATTAGTGTTGTTCATTGTGATGGCGACCTTGATGCCAATGTTAGAAATGAATAACTTGATGAGCGGATAATTTCGAATTAAGACGTGTCTACTAACGGCATGGCTTTAATCTAACTTTCGGAGAAAAAAATGAAGTTTAAGCGTAGTAAACAACAGGGTTTTACACTTTTAGAAGTGATGGTTGTTGTGGTTATCCTAGGTATTTTGGCAAGTTTTGTTGTTCCAAACCTATTGGGTAACAAAGAGAAGGCTGACCAACAAAAAGCGATTACGGACATCGTAGCGCTGGAAAATGCCCTAGATATGTACAAGTTGGATAACAGCGTTTACCCAACAACGGACCAAGGTCTAGAAGCATTGGTTAGCAAGCCATCTAACCCAGAGCCACGCAACTACCGTGATGGTGGTTACATCAAACGTCTTCCTAATGACCCTTGGGGCAACCAGTACCAATACTTAAGCCCAGGTGATAACGGTACAATCGATATCTTCACTCTAGGCGCAGATGGCCAAGAGGGTGGAGAAGGTCCAGCTGCAGATATTGGCAACTGGAACATGCAAGACTTCCAATAATTGAGCCTAAGCCAGCACTAATGAAACAAATGCGAAAACATAACGGTTTTACATTGATAGAAATTCTATTGGTGCTGGTTTTGCTATCTCTTACGGCTGTGGCCGTGATCTCGACGTTACCGACTAGCCAAAAAGATCTTTCCAAACAGTATGCTCAAAGCTTTTTTCAGCGTTTACAGCTGCTCAATGAAGAAGCTGTGCTGAGCGGTAAAGATTTTGGCGTTCGAGTGGATGATGCCAAATCGACCTACGCTCTACTGAGTTTAACCTCAGAAGGTTGGCAGCCTCTGAAATTAAAGCAGATTCCGAGCAAAACCAAGCTAGAAGAAGATATTACGCTACAACTCGAACTCGGCGGTGGTGCTTGGGATAATGATGAGCGCTTATTCAAACCAGGTTCTCTTTTTGATGAAGACATGTTCGCAGAAGAAGAGGACGAAAAGAAAATTGAGCCACCGCAAGTGTTTATCTTTTCCAGCGCCGAAGTCACGCCATTTACCCTGTCTTTTTTTCCGCAAAATGGTGATGCCTTTAATGACGGTTGGCGAGTCATTGGCAAAGAAAGTGGACAAATTTTGTTATTAGCTCCGGGCGAAGAAGTGAAAGAGGATGAGAATGCGCAATTTTAAGCAAGCTCGCCCAAATTTGAGTCATCGCCGGATGAGAGGCATGACCTTACTGGAAGTATTGGTCGCACTGGCAATTTTCGCCACCGCTGCCATCAGTGTCATTCGCTCCGTGAGCCAGCATATTAATACAATCAGTTATTTAGAAGAAAAAATGTTTGCAGCCATGGTTGTGGATAATCAGATGGCAAATGTGATGTTGAATACCGGAGAACTCAAAGCGAAAAACGGCACAGAAGAGCTGGCAGGACGCACTTGGTTCTGGAAAGTCACGCCAGTCGCCACGACGCAGCCATTGCTGAAAGCATTTGATGTGAGCGTCTCGGTAGAGAAAAGCGCGAGCCCTGTAGTAACGGTACGAAGCTATGTGGCGCAATAATCATCCCCGCGCAAATACGCGCCAAAGGGTAAAAGGTTTTACACTTATTGAAGTGTTGGTATCGATTGCCATCTTTGCCAGTTTAAGTGTCGCTGCGTACCAAGTGGTATCGCAAGTACAGCGTAGCAATGCGCTATCACAAGAACGAACCCAACGCTTAAACGAAATTCAGCGTGCCATGGTGATGATGGATAACGATTTTCGTCAAATGGCGATGCGTCAAACACGTACTAATGGTGAAGAGCCTGCTAGCCGGCTAATTTTTTGGTCCGATTACCTGTTGGACTCCGATACCAAAGGACTGATGTTTGCCCGTTTAGGTTGGCACAACCCTCAGCAGCAGTTCCCTCGTGGAGAAGTAACCAAGGTTGGCTATCGCTTAAAAGAAGAAACACTGCAGCGAGTATGGTGGCGCTATCCTGATACGCCGGTTGGGCAACAAGGTACTGTTACTCCATTGCTAACGCAGGTCGAGTCATTTGATATGCGTTTCTATGATGGTAAGCAATGGAAAAAAGAGTGGGCTGAAGAAAAAGCGCTGCCGAAAGCGGTTTCTGTTGTTCTAACTCTCAAAGACTATGGAGAAATTACCCGCACTTATCTCACTCCTGATGGCACATTGAGTCAGAAAGAGGAAAGTTCAGGAGACAGCAATAATGGTTAACCGTCAGCGCGGTGTTGCTTTGATTATAGTGTTGATGTTGCTGGCGATTATGGCGACGGTTGCCGCCAGCATGTCGGAACGTTTGTTCTTGCAGTTTCAGCGAGGCGCTAATCAAATCAATTACCAGCAAGCGTACTGGTACAGCCTTGGCGTCGAGGCGCTAGCAAAAGTGGGTATCGAACAAAGTTATAAAGACACCGACACGATTAATATGAGTCAACCGTGGGCGATAAAAGAGCAAGTCTATCCGTTAGATTATGGTCAAGCGGCGGGACGAATTAGAGACAAGCAAGCGTGCTTTAATCTAAATGTATTGAGTCGTGTGCAACCAACGGGTCAGCAAATTACAAGACCATATTTAGTGAATGTATTGCAGCGCCTATTAGAAGAGTTGGATGTCGAGCCATATCAAGCAGAAATCATTGCAGACTCTACTTGGGAATACATTGATGCTGATGACTCTGTCCGTTCGACTACTGGGGTTGAAGACAGCACATATGAAGCGATGAAACCTTCCTATTTGGCATCAAATGGTTGGATGGCAGATGCTTCCGAGTTACGGGCTGTCTATCAGGTGAGTGGTGAAATTTTCCAAAAATTGGAGCCGTTGGTCTGTGCATTGCCAAGTGATGACTGGCGTTTAAACGTGAATACGATTGATGTTGAGCAAGCTCCGATTTTGGTGGCAATGTTCTCACCAAACTTAAGCAGTAGTGATGCGATTCAGCTAATTGAAAAACGCCCATTTGATGGGTGGGATAGCATTGATGAATTTTTAGCAGAGTCAGAAATGGCTGGCTTAAGTGAAGATGTAAAGAAAAACGCCAAAGGCTATTTGGGTGTAGATAGCGCCTTTTTTGAATTGGATGCACAAGTGTTGGTGGATGAATCACGTGTACGTATCCGAAGCCTTTTGCAAAGTACAAATAGAGAAACGGTGACCGTAGTTCGCCGTCGTTTTGGAGGGATCAGTGAGCGAGTTTCTGACCGTTCGGCTGAGTAGCGAACAACAAAGTACCATTCCTTGGGTGGTGTGGTCGACAGATCAACAGGAAGTGATTGCTAGCGGTGAAATCGCCGGGTGGGAACACTTAGATGAATTGGTCTCATATGCTGGTCAGCGCCAAGTTGTGGCGCTGTTGGCGAGTAATGATGTAGTCCTGACGCAAGTGGATATACCACCTGGTGCAACACGCCAATTCGAGGCTATGTTACCGTACTTAGTGGAAGACGAAGTTGCTCAGGACGTTGATGGCCTGCACTTTAGCGTGTTGGGTAAACAAGCGGATAAAGCGCAGATTTGCGCAGTTGAACGTGCTTGGATTCAGACTGTACTGCAACGTTTCTCAAGCCAAGGTATCGCCATTAAACGCATTTTACCCGATGTGCTTGCGTTACCGGTTCGTGGAGATCACAGCAGTGCTGCAATGATTGGCGAGCAATGGCTAATTCGTCACTCTGCGACAGAGGGCGCGGTTGTCGACGCTTCTTGGTTAGACCTTTACCTCTCTTCTTATCTACAAAATCATGAAGGTTGGAAGCTCGATTGCTTTAGCTCGGTCCCGGAATCTGCGTTACCTGAAATATGGGATCCGCAACCAGAAGAAATGACGATGGCTTTACTGGCGAAGGGGGTGACAGAAAGCAAAGTCAATTTGCTGACTGGGAGCTTCAAGCCGAAATCTTCTTGGGGTAAATACTGGAAGCTCTGGCAAAAAGCCACCATTGCTGCGGGGGTGCTTATCGTCGTCATGGTTGCGCAGCAGTTGCTCGTGGTCCACAAGTACGAAGCACAAGCTCAAGCGTATCGTGAGGAGAGTGAGCGTATTTTCCGCCAGGTGTTCCCAAATAAACGACGCATTCCTACCGTTAGTTACCTCAAACGACAAATGGATGATGAAGAGCGCCGCTTATCTGGTGGAAGTGGTCAGCAGGCAATGTTGTCATGGTTGGCGGCATTACCCGCGACGCTTGGTCAGGTCAGCGACTTGGAGATCACTAGCTTTAAATACGACGGACAACGTGGCGAAGTACGTATTCAGGCTCGTAGTTCAGACTTCCAACCTTTTGAGCAGGCTCGTGTGAAATTGGCAGAGAAGTTTAATGTTGAGCAAGGTCAGTTGAACCGTAGCGATAACGTTGTGGTTGGCAGCTTTGTTTTGAAGCGTTTGTGAGGTGATGATGAAAAACATAATTTCTCAAGCTCAGGTTTGGTGGAGTAGCATCTCGCAGCGTGAGCAGCGTTTGGTCATGGGATGTGGCGCTATTGCCGTTATCGGTATTATTTATTGGGGTTTATTACAGCCAATGAGCCAACGTGCGGAGCTAGCTCAGTCACGTATTCAAAGTGAAAAGCAGTTGCTAGCTTGGGTACAAGATAAAGCGGATGGCATCACTGCACTGCGAAAAAGCAGCGGTGTGAGCTACTCTAGTCAACCGTTGAATCAGTTGGTTTCTTCTTCAGCTCGTCGTTATAAAGTTGAGTTGATTAGAGTACAACCTCGTAATGAGAGCGTTCAAGTGTGGATCAAACCACTCGCGTTTAATCAACTAGTGGATTGGTTACGTTACTTGAAAGAGCAACAGGGTATTGAAGTCGAATTTTTAGATATCGACCGAACAGAGCAAGCGGGCATGATCGATGTAAACCGCCTTCAGTTTAAGCGAGGTTAAGGTGAAGCGAGCAGTACTTTACGTTGTTATCTTTATCGTCTTTTTTTCAGTCAGTCTTTTAATGGGATTACCAGTCTCTTGGGTGTTACAACAAGCACCAACAGTGAGAGGCCTGGACATTCAAGGAGCCAACGGTTCGGTATGGCAAGGTCAAGCTTCTAGTATTCGTTGGCAGCGCCAGAACCTTGGAGAAGTTAATTGGGATTTCCAATGGTCGAGTCTACTGACAGGTAAAGCTGAGTTTGCTGTGCGCTTTGGTCGTGGTAGTGAAATGGACGTTCGTGGGCGCGGTTTTGTCGGCTATAGCTTAAGTGATGGCCCTTATGCCAAAAACTTAGTTGCCTCGATTCCGGCGGTAAAAGTTGTTGAGCAAGCGCGCCTCCCTGTGCCTGTTGGTGTTGATGGGCAGCTTGAGCTGAATATTCGTCAGGCGACTTATGCTGCGCCTTGGTGTAAGAACGGTGAAGGCACTTTAGTATGGAATGCCAGTGGTATTCAAAGCCCCGTTGGCAGCTTAGATCTCGGTCCTGTGATTGCCGATATAAACTGTCAGGATAGTGTATTGACGGCAACTGGTGAGCAGAGCAGCAAACAAGTCTCTGCGGCGTTCTCAGCAGAGCTGATGCCTAATCAACGGTACTCAACCAAAGCGTGGTTCAAACCTGGTGCAGAGTTCCCATCCAGCATGGGGGAGCAACTGAAATGGTTGGGTAAGCCGAATGCTCAAGGTCAATATGAGTTTAATTACCAAGGGCGCTTCTAACCTATCGTGACAAAATCCAATATCTTAAAAGAGCTGCTATTGTGCAGCTCTTTTTGCTTTTGGATCATCGTAAGCTAAAACCTCTATTCGCTGTACATTCGATCTTGATTGGGAATGAGTGAAAGTTTAAAGCCATGATTTTTAATTGATTTGTTTCTTTTGTTCAGCTTTGCAAGTAATTGGAACATAGTAGGCTAAATACTCCAAGTGCTGTACAGAAGGTCAAAAAGAAAAGGCCACGAAGATATTCGTGGCCTTTCTATTGCTAGAATTTTGTGCTCTAAATTTTACCGATAGGGCGCTTAATCTTTGCGTTGTAAAATCTCATTCCAAGGTAAATCCGCATCACCAAGAACAATAAAGTTCGGGTTTTCTAGTGTTTCCCGCTCGTTATATGACAGCGGTTCTAATTGCGTGCTGAGAATACGTCCGCCAGCTTCTTCAACAATGCATTGTGTCGCAGCGGTGTCCCACTCACCTGTTGGACCTAGTCGGAGATAGCAATCTACCGCCCCTTCCGCGACGAGGCATGCTTTCAATGCTGCAGAACCGAGCGGTATTAAGTCGTAATTCCAGGCGCTACTCATACGGTTAGTAATACGATTGATGTCTTGGCGACGACTAATAGCAATTGCGATGCTTTGCTCTGGCTGTTCGTGTTTGTGTGTATGGATTTTGACGCTGTCCGACATGTCGGGAATTTTCCAGGCGCCTTTGCCATTATAAGCGTAGTAAGTCACGCCAGATACAGGGCCGTAAACGACGCCCATGGTTGGTCGATTGTTGTCGACCAACGCAATAATAGTGGCAAAGTCACCACTGCGAGCGATGAATTCTTGAGTACCATCAAGAGGGTCGACTAACCAATAACGTTCCCACTGAGCGCGTTGCTCTAAGCTTATGTCTGCGTCTTCTTCTGACAACACGGGAATGTCAGGCGTCAGATCACTCAAGCGTTCAGTGATGAACTTGTGAGCTGCAATATCTGCACTTGTTACGGGAGTTTCGTCACTTTTGGTGTAGGCCTCGTATTGCTTCTTTTCATATATTTCGAGGATCATTTGCCCAGCACTGCGGGCAATCTCGATGACTTGAGGAAGTAGGTGAGATAGATCTTTTGTCATTGGCATAAGTGATAGTCCTTACTCACAGTGTTATTCGGTTCTAATGACCGTTATTGGTTATGCTTGTGAGTGGTGTTTGGTAAGTGTTTCAGTGCCAACATTAGCGCTGTGATGCTTCGTGCTTCACAGAAATCCATGTGAGTTAATAACTCTTCGGCTTGCGCAAGTGGCCAACGCACTATTTCCAGTGGTTCAGGCTCATCGCCTTCTTGCTTCTCTGGATAAAGCGCCTGTCCTAAAAATAGAGTCATTTTGCTCGAAAAGTAAGATGGCGCGAGGATAACTTGTTTCAACGGGGTTAACTGATTGCAGCCAAAGCCTATTTCTTCTTTTAACTCACGATCCGCAGCTTGGTGTGGTGTTTCTCCTGGGTCAATCAGCCCTTTTGGGAAACCCAGCTCGTAACGTTCAGTTCCAGCGGCGTATTCACGCACCAGTAATAAATCGCCTTGTTCTGTTACAGGAACCACCATTACAGCATCTCGTCCACTTGGCTTCATACGCTCATAAGTACGATGCTCACCATTGGAAAAACGAAGGTCGAGCGCTTCCACAGCAAACAGTTTGGATTTTGCAACCGTCTGGCATGAGAGTATCTCTGGTGGGGTTCGTTTCGGCATGACGCTGGCTCCTTGGTGTCGTTGGCGTTTACGAGATGCGTAAGATTCTTAATATATGAGAACTCCGCCTGAGTTTCTAGCGGATTTTACGAGTCGAGCTAAGCATCTCAGCATCACCTCAGTATCGATACAAAAATGGGAGACCGAAGCCTCCCATTTTCTGACAGTGTTTACTCTTAGTAGTAAGAGTGATCACCACGGTCATGTTCTGTAGCATCACGAACTGCGGTTAGTTCACCAATGAACTGGTTTAGCAGCTCTTTCTCGATGCCTTCTTTTAGTGTTACGTCAACCATAGAACAGCCATTACAACCGCCACCAAATGCAACAATCGCAACACCGTCTTCAGTGATCTCAACCAAGTTTACGTGACCACCGTGGCCAGCAAGTTGTGGGTTGACTTGAGTTTGGATAACGTACTCAACGCGCTCAACCAGTGGTGCGTCGTCCGCAACTTTACGCATTTTAGCGTTAGGTGCTTTTAGCGTTAGCTGAGAGCCCATTTTATCGGTAACAAAATCGATTTCAGCGTCTTCAAGGAATGGCAGGCTTAGCTCATCCACGTAAGCTGAAAAACCGCTGTAAGAGAGTTCAGTGTCGGTCGATTCTACTGCTTCTGGTGGGCAGTAAGACACGCCACACTCAGCGTTTTGTGTACCTGGGTTCACAACGAAAATACGAATGTTAGTGCCTTCAGGTTGTTGACCTAAAAGGTTAGCGAAATGCGTTTGCGCAGTTTCTGTAATAGTAATATTTGACACGACGAATACCCGAGTAAATTTGTAGGTTACTGCTGCTATTCTACTCTTGTTGACGTATGGGTCTAGTCTTTTTGATGCTAAGGCATGGCGAAGCGATCTAGAGAGAACGAGGAGCAGGTGTTCTGCAGATGCAGTAAATATCGATGCTTTCTACGCCAACTTCAAGTAGTAAATGACATAATTGTCGGACGGTACTGCCTGTGGTGACTACATCATCGACGATGGCAACATGGGAAGAGTGAGGGCGCTTATTGAGAATAAACGCGCCTTTTAAGTTTTGTTCACGGCTTGCTTTGGTATTACCACGCTGTGATTGGGCGAGCTTTACTCGACGAAAGACCTTCGCATCAAAATTAGTCTGCAATTGCTTGGCGAGGTGTCGGGCTAAAACATCACTTTGATTAAAACCCCGGCGCAGGTAACGCTGCCAGTGCAATGGCACACTGGTAATGATTGGAGCTGGCGTGGTGATGCGCTGTGCCAGTTGCTCGGTTAATGCTTTTACATGCCAAGACTCTCCGTGATCTTTAAAGCGTTGTACTTCCCGTGAAAGGGGAAAGTCGTAATCGCCTAACGTGTATAGCCTTTGCCATGGCGGTGGCTTTGAAAGACATTCACCACAAATACTATCCGTACTCATTTCTTCTTTCTGTAATGATAAACCGCAGCGTTGACATCGTTTTACCGGAGTTAGGTATTTTAAACAGTGCTCGCACCAGCGCAGAGTATTTGTGTGGCTTGGTGTTTGAATAGGGAACCGACACAGGCCGCATTGACTGCTCAATACGCGATGCATGATGTTTTGCCAGTGATGAGATAACATAGCGTTTATTCATGGTGATATTTTACTCAGCCTAACGTTTGGCTGAAGCCGTAGGGAATAAAATAAGTGGGAGAGATTGAGAGCATGAGCACGAAATTACACTGGCAGTCATTTGGTCAGGGACCAGATTTGGTGTTACTTCATGGTTGGGGCATGAATGGTGCGGTATGGCAGCAGACAGTCGAGTCTCTTCAACCTTATTTCCGAGTTCATGTGGTTGACCTTCCGGGGTACGGACATAGCGCCGAATCTCATGCTGAAGATTTAGACCATATTGCTAACTTGGTGGTGCAAGGTGCGCCAGAGAAAGCGATTTGGCTTGGTTGGTCCCTCGGAGGTTTAGTGGCGACGCATGTGGCATTAAATATGCCCGAGCGCGTGGCTAAGTTGATTACGGTTGCCAGCTCACCTAAATTTGCCGCAGAAAAACCGTGGCGTGGCATTCAACCGAATGTACTGAGTGCGTTCACCTCTCAGTTGCTAGAAGATTTCTCACTGACCATTGAGCGCTTTATGGCGTTGCAAGCGATGGGCAGCCCATCAGCGCGTAAAGACGTTAAACAGCTCAAGCAAGCGGTACTATCGCGCCCTCAGCCAAACCCTGAATCGCTGTTGGTTGGGCTAAACATCCTTGCTGATGTGGATCTGCGCGATGCGTTGACGTCTCTTTCTGTTCCAATGTTGCGTCTTTATGGCCGTTTAGATGGGTTGGTGCCAATTAAAGTAGCTAACGATTTAAGTGAACAGTTGCCTCATACCCAGCAGTTTGTTTTTAATCAGTCCTCTCATGCGCCTTTTATCACCGAACATGACGAATTTTGTGTTCAAATCCGAGAGTTTGCTCACGATTGAGCAAGTACGAGCGGAAATACCTCAAGTTGTTTAAAAAGTGGTCGATATAAAGGGTGGTGAGGTTTTATTAGCCAATAAAGCTAAGCCATATTGACGAGTTGGGCGACTCTGAGGAGGGTTCGCAATGATTGTGTCACCGACCAACGTAAGTGTGCCACTGATCGCCCCATCCGTGAATGTGCAGACGGAACAAGCAGCTCGCGACAATAAAGTCCGAGAGCCTGTAACGCCAACGGTCGCATTGGCCAAAACCAATGCAGAGCGAAAAGTAAAAGGTGACGACAAGCGCCGACGTCAGTCTTCTTGGGATCCTTCAGAGCATCCTGATTATGATATGGAAACGGAAGTCGACACGCGTTATCAAGAAGAGCCGGAAGATACACTAGAACGGCTTTTTAGTTTGCTTGCGCTCAAATCGTATAGTGAAGACCAGGGGAAAGGCTACGCGATCCGCTTTCGCTTACCAAAGCGCATTTTGGATGCTGCGATCAATGAAGGATTAATGGAAAAGCGCAGGAAGGTGATCAAGTTTCATTATGGTCATGCAGTCGCTCCCCATACCCCGTCAGAAGTGATAGCAGTATTATGACGACTCAATATCCTACTCAAACAAAAACGCTCCAAGCAGGTTGACTGATTGGAGCGTTTTCTTTTTAGTTATGAAAGCTCGTTAGCGGTGAAGCCTAGGTAAGATTACTTTTTCGCTTTAGCAAACGCTGCAGCAAATGCACCGCCCATCGCGCTGTTCGATGACGAATCATCACGGCGAGGCTGACGACGCTGCGGTTGGTCATTACGACGCGGCGCTGCTGATGAGCGTTGGCTACGGTTGTCTTGACCCGGTTCGTCGTTCATACGCATCGATAGACCAATACGTTTACGCTGCACGTCAACTTCCATCACTTTCACTTTGACGATGTCGCCCGCTTTCACCACTTCACGTGGGTCAGACACATAACGATCTGTCAGTGCAGAGATGTGTACGAGACCATCTTGGTGAACGCCGATATCAACGAAGGCACCGAAGTTGGCTACGTTCGATACCACACCTTCTAGAATCATGCCCGGTTCCAAGTCAGATACCGAGTTTACACCCTCTGCAAACGTCGCCGTTTTGAATTCTGGACGTGGGTCACGACCCGGCTTATCCAGCTCTTTGATGATGTCTGTAATGGTTGGAACGCCGAAGTTATCGTCGGTGTAATCGACCGCATGCAGACCTTTAAGGAAGCTTGAATCACCAATCAGTGCTTTGATATCTTTGTTGTTCTTCTCAGAAATCGCTTTGACCACTGGGTACGCTTCTGGGTGAACCGCAGACGCATCAAGTGGGTTCTTACCATCCATGATTCGTAGGAAGCCTGCACACTGCTCGAACGCCTTAGGACCTAAACGAGGTACTTTCTTTAAGGTTGTACGTGCTTCGAAGCGGCCGTTCTCATCGCGGAAGTCGACAATGTTCTGCGCGATGGTACTTGATAAGCCTGCTACGCGCGTCAGTAGCGCCGCAGAAGCGGTGTTCACATCAACACCAACCGCGTTTACACAGTCTTCCACAATCGCATCTAGGCGTTTTGCCAACATAGATTGGCTTACATCGTGCTGGTATTGACCCACACCAATAGATTTCGGATCAATTTTCACGAGTTCAGCCAATGGATCTTGCAAACGACGTGCAATCGACACTGCACCACGCAGTGATACGTCCATATTCGGGAACTCTTTTGCTGCAAGCTCAGACGCTGAGTAAACCGATGCACCCGCTTCACTTACGATGATCTTCTGAACTTTCAGGTTGCCACGTTTGATGACGTCTGCGACAAAGCTGTCGGTTTCACGTGAAGCCGTACCGTTACCAATCGCAATCAAATCCACGTTGTACTTACGCACCAACTGCTCAACGATTTGTGCTGACTTGTCGTATTGTTTTTGTGGTGGGTGAGGGTAGATGGTTTCGGTTGCAAGCACTTTACCTGTTGAGTCGACAACCGCGATTTTTGAACCTGTACGCAGACCCGGATCGAGACCAAGTGTTGCACGAGGGCCAGCCGGTGCTGCCATCAACAAGTCTTTTAGGTTAGTGGCGAATACTTCAATCGCTTCGATTTCAGCGCGCTCTTTCATTGCGCCCATTAGCTCGGTTTCCATGTGCATCGATACTTTGATGCGCCATGCCCAGCTGATCACTTGCTTACGCCAGGTATCCGCAGGTGCGCTGCTAAGTGTCACGCCATAATGGTCGGCGATAATCGTTTCGCAGTAAGACTGACGAGCGCCTTCTTCCTGTTCTGGATCAGCATTCATTGCCAATGTCAGGAAGCCTTCGTTACGGCCACGCAACATCGCCAGTGCTCGGTGCGATGGCACTTTGCTTAGGGGCTCGTTGTGGTTGAAGTAATCTTTAAACTTCTCGCCTTCTTGCTCTTTACCTTCAACGACTCGTGAGACCAGTTCCGCATTGCGATTTAAGTGGTTGCGAATTTTTTCCAGTAAGTTTGCGTCTTCTGCGATGCGCTCCATGATGATCGCGCGAGCGCCATCCAATGCAGCTTTGGTGTCTGCGATGCCTTTGTCTGCATCAAGGTATTTGCTTGCTTCGCTTTCTGGCTTGGTTTGTGGATGATTCCAAAGCTGATCTGCGAGTGGTTCAAGACCAGCTTCAATCGCGATCTGACCTTTCGTACGACGCTTGGGTTTGTAAGGTAGGTATAAGTCTTCAAGACGAGTTTTGCTGTCTGCCTGCGCGATCTCTTGTTCTAGCTCTGGCGTCAGTTTACCTTGCTCTTGGATTGATTTGAGGATGGTTTGACGGCGATCATCCATTTCACGAAGGTAAGACAGACGGCTGTCCAAAGTACGAAGCTGGGTATCATCAAGGCCCCCCGTCACCTCTTTGCGGTAACGTGCAATAAAAGGGACAGTGTTGCCATCATCAATTAGGGTGACAGCGGCGTTGACTTGCTCTGGGCGAACATTCAGTTCTTGAGCAATCATGCGACAGATAGCTTGGCTCATCCGTGTTTTCTCTTTTAATTCAGTTTTGGTTGTATAGAACATTGGGGTCGTTCGAAGAATTTGCAATGTTTTAAATTAACGAGGCAAAAATTTACCGGGCGCTGGTGGACATCAGTCAGATTTATGTCAAAACTGTAATTAAATTGAGAACTTATATCCGCAGTTATCGACTAACCTAATTCCACGGTTGTTGATATCACTAAATGTACCTCGGCTTATACGGATAATCATGATGAAAAAAATGTCTTTGGCGTTAGCGCTTACGAGTGCCTTACTTGTCGCCCCGCTTAGTTGGGCGCAGTCTATCTCAGGAACCACACAAGCTCCCGTTTATCAGCTCGATAACAAATTGGTACTAGGGCGTGTGGAGAGCGTCTACTACAGTGACATTCCGGAACTAAAAGCGGTGCCATTTATTGGCAAGATTGATACTGGTGCAGATACGACATCGATGCATGCGGAGAATATCCATGTCAGTAGCTCACACCCAGATTACCAAGATTTGAAAGATAACGAGTTACTTTGGGCGATTGTCGATGACTTAGGTGGTACGAAGGCAAAGTGGGACGCCGACAGCTTTAAGCCATATCAAGTAAAGGTTAGCTTTACGGTTCCTCACCCTTATACAGGGAAGGAAATACAGATTACCGATGATCTGGAAAGAGTGAGCGCGATTCGCAGTCGAACAAGCAAAAAGCCCATCCTACGCCCGACAATAAAAATGCCGATGACAATCGCTGGTCACACCGTTGATACGGAAGTGAACCTGACCAAGCGTACGCAATTCTCTTCTCCTATCTTGATTGGTAAAACCTATCTCGATGATAACGCATGGGTCTTCGCTGGTTACGATTACCTTCAAGAACAGCCACGCGCAAAAATGATTGGCAAAAAAGAGACGGTTGAAGTCGAAGGTGTGCCATATAAGATCAGCATCTCAACTTCTAGCCGTTATACCAACGTCCATGCACTGGACATCAAGGTAGACAAAAAGCATAACGAAGTCTCTTTTATGTTAGAGGGCGAGAATGGCAAGCGTCATCCAATGACATTACCCTTGGTACGAATGCTGAAAACGACCAAAAGCGAGCGCCCTTTAGTCTATTTACCCGTCAAAGTCGGCGAAAATGAAACTCAACGTTGGTTGGTGTATCTGCGTGATCGCAGTAAGTTCAGTTCGCAAATTCGCTTAGGTCGGGACGTCGCGAGTCAGCACTTTGTTATTGATACGGACAGAGAAAATCTACTGGGTGGCGTAGAAAAAACGTTCAAAAGCGCACTCAAATCAAAACCTCTTGTCGTTTCACCAGAAGAACAGGTCACCATTGATGGTTATACCGTCCCTGCTTACCCCACTTTTACTGTGAAAACGCCATTACTGCGTGTAAATGGGTTTGAAGTAACAGAAAAAGGTAAGGATGAATCCGTCACGTTTTATTTAATGAACGATGAGGGGAAAGAAGAAAAAATCACCAAACCAGTGTTGAAAAAGCTCAAGGTTGGCAGCGCGGTTCGCCCTGTTGTCGAAGGAGACTTTCTTCTCGGTAGAAAAGACACATCAATGAAGTTTGCGCTCGATGTGCTTGATGAGGGTGACACTCAACCCTTTTTCGTCTTTGGTCATGACATAGCCAAGGGTGGTGTGTTGCTGAACACTCGCGCAGACCATCTACTAGATGCAAGGCCACTTTTCAAAGCTGGCCATATCGAAGTGGCTGAAGTTGAGGGGATGTCTTTCCCTGTGAAGTTAGACACGGGTGCAGATGTAAGCTCAATCAATGCTAAGAACATCAAGCAGTTTAAGAAAGACGGCAAAGACATGGTGAGCTTTACCTATGAGAACGATCTTGGCATGAAACAGGCGTTTACCAAGCCTGTTGTTGATGTCATGCGTATTAAAGCTAAGAAAGGCGAGAAAGCGAACGTACGCCCTGTGGTTGAAATGCATGTTAAGCTTGGCGAATTAGAGAAGAAGATCCGAGTCAACTTACAGGACCGAGGTCGCTTCCATTACAGCATGATTTTAGGTAAAAACTTCCTAAAACATGGCGCGGTTGTTTCGAGTGATACGAATTACATCGTGACGCAAAAACCGGATTACGAAAAGTAACACTCTGGCCGCCTTATCACCTTGATACCCAAAGCCTGAACAACATTGGATCTTTGGGTATATCATCTCCTTAATGCTGCCAAAGAGCAGCATTTTTTAGTTGAGATAGGAGTTAATTTGAAAACTAAGCTGATTACACGAGAAGGTTACAACAAACTCAAACAAGAGCATGATTACCTTTGGAATGAAAAGCGCCCGGAAATCACCAAGATCGTCACTTGGGCGGCGAGCCTGGGCGATCGCTCAGAAAATGCGGATTACACCTTCAATAAACGTTTACTCCGTCAGATCGACCGTCGTGTCCGCTTCCTTCGTAAATTCCTGCCAGAAGTCACGATCGTTGACTATTCTCCGCAACAAGAAGGCAAAGTCTTTTTTGGTGCATGGGTGGAAATAGAAAATGAGGCAGGAGAAGTGAAAAAGTTTCGTATTGTCGGGCCTGAAGAGATTTATGGCGATGCGAAAGACTACATCTCTATCGATTCACCTATGGCGCGAGCGATGTTGAAAAAACAAGTGGATGAAGAGTTCACGGTACGCACCCCAGAAGGTGAAAAAGAGTGGTTCATCAACTCAATTGAATATATTCAACCGGCCTCGGAAGACTGAGGCTTTATCACCGATTCAAGTCTCATGAAGTTCACTAGGAGTGACTTGGGTCTCAACGTCAGAATATTTGGTATAAAGGCATGGTGCCTTTCTCGGAGAAGTAAAATGAACAAAGCAGTCATGTGTAGTGCTGCACTAACAATAGGTTTCTCACTTTCAGTTTTTGCTCAAGATGAAGTGAAAGGCTGTGACGCTAAAGAGTTAGCGGTAGAGCAGCAGCTCGAGTATGCAAAAGCGCAAGGTAATGAACATCGAATTAAAGGCTTGGAGCAAGCACTTTCCGCTATCCAGAATGAATGCTCGGAAGGTGAGCTGCGCCAAGAGCTGCAAACAGAAGTGGAAGAAAAGACTAAAGAAGTTGAGGAGCGAGAGGAAGAATTAGTCGAAGCTCAGCATTCAGGGAAAGCAGACAAAATTGAGAAAAAACGTCACAAGCTGGCTGAGGCACAGCAAGAGCTGCTTGAGGCCAAACGTGAACTGGAATGGAATTATGGTCAATAGTAGGTGCTGAAAATACCTGCTAGAGAGAGAATAAAGCGCTTAAGATAAAAAGAGTAACAATTTGCTTGAGCACGTTAGGAAAAACAGTGATACATTTTCGACAATAGACGCTTCTGAAAGGATGTTTCAATGCAAGAAAATCATAAAATTTTAGTGGTTGATGACGATGCTCGTTTACGTGCTCTATTGGAGCGTTACCTTTCTGAGCAAGGTTTTCAGGTACGAAGTGTCGCCAATGGCGAACAGATGGATCGCCTACTAACGCGCGAAAACTTTCACTTAATGGTGCTGGACCTAATGTTGCCAGGTGAAGACGGTTTGTCAATTTGTCGTCGTCTACGCCACGCGAACAATATGTTGCCAATCTTAATGCTCACCGCGAAAGGTGATGAAGTGGACCGCATCGTAGGTCTTGAGGTAGGGGCGGATGATTATTTGCCAAAACCGTTTAACCCACGCGAATTGTTGGCTCGCATCAAGGCAGTATTACGCCGCCAAACTGTAGAGTTGCCGGGTGCACCAAGCACGGAAGAAAAAGTGGTGGAGTTCGGGGAGTTCCGACTCAATCTAGGCACTCGCGAGATGTTCCGCGGTGACGAGGCAATGCCACTCACCTCTGGAGAGTTTGCTGTCCTAAAGGCGCTCGTGATGAATGCGCGTGAGCCAATGTCACGAGATAAATTGATGAACATGGCGCGTGGCCGTGAATATTCTGCAATGGAACGCTCTATTGACGTACAAATCTCACGCTTACGTCGCATGTTAGAAGACGATCCGAGCAAGCCGCGCTACATTCAAACCGTGTGGGGCCTAGGTTATGTTTTCGTCCCAGACGGCAAAGAGGTGTAATCTCTTCACTCCATAGCCAGCACTTGGCTATAGCAACTTCAGCCTTCATTACCTTCCCTTTGAAGGCTGAAATTTCGCGATTAGGACCACTAGGAACGTTCCATGCGCATCCGAAGTTCACTGACACAATCTATTCTGCTGTTCATCTCTTTGCTTCTCGCGAGCCAAGTTTTCTCTTACTACGCCGTTTTTAACTACGCGTTGATGCCGAGTTTGCAGCAGTTCAATAAAATTCTCGCCCATGAGCTCAATTTGGTGCTTGATGATGAAGGACCTTTAAAGTCTGATGCACCGTTAAGGCGTCAATTGTTAGAAAGATTAGGGGTGACGGTTCATAGTCTCGATAGCGATAAGGCGATTGAATTTCATCACGCAATGTCGATTGATTTGATGTCTGAAGAAATGAGCCAAGAGCTGGGTTCGCCCACAGAAGTGCGCTTATTGCTTGGCGATGAAAGTTACATTTTGTGGATGCACATCGAAAAGTTGCCGAACTCCATCATTCGTATTCCGTTATCTGAGCTGCAAGAAGAAGATTTTGCCCCGCTGTTTCGTAACAGCTTGATTATGGCGCTGCTGATCATTGCAGGTGGTTGGTTGTTTATTCGTTTGCAAAACCGTCCACTTTTGGCTTTAGAGAGAGCCGCGAAAGACGTCGGTCGAGGTGAGATCCCGCCCCCCTTAGCAGAGAAAGGCGCATCGGAGATTCGCTCTGTAACTCGAGCCTTTAATCAAATGTCGAAAGGTATTCAAGAGCTAGAAGAAGACCGAGCCTTATTAATGGCAGGGATTAGTCATGACTTACGAACACCTCTGACGCGTATTCGCCTAGCGACAGAAATGATGTCTCCTGAGGACAGCTATCTTGCGGAGGGGATCATTAGCGATACGGAAGAATGTAATGAGATCATCAGTCAGTTTATGGATTACCTCAAACCGGTGAACCAAGAATCGTTTGAAGCGGTTGATATCAGTACGATTGCCAGTGATGTCGCCAGTTCTGAAGGTGGTTATGAGGTTGAAATTGAAACAGATCTTAATCTTAACTTGCCGCCAGCCAAAGGAAGTGCGATTGCGATTAAGCGGGCGATCAGTAACTTAGTTGTGAATGCGCTACGTTATGGCAATGGCTGGGTCAAAATCAGCACTGGTGTGACAGCAGATAAGCAGCTAGTGTGGATTTCAGTAGAGGACAACGGACCGGGTATCGAGCATTCTCAAATCGCGAGGTTATTTGAACCCTTTACGCGTGGTGACACCGCTCGCGGTAGTGAAGGCACTGGGCTAGGGTTGGCGATTGTGAAGCGCATAATCAGCCAGCATTCAGGCTCTGTGGTGATGCGTAATCGCAGTGAAGGCGGTTTAATCGCTCAAATCAGCTTTCCTACCAAGTAAGTCGATGGCCTGCACCCTTTAAACAAAAAGCCCAACCTAAATAGGTTGGGCTTTTCTTATTCTCAATAATCTTAAGACTCTTTCACTTCCTGAGGAAGTTCATCTTCGTCTTCCAGTTTCTCTGGCAGAAGTAGATTTAAAATGATCGCTGTGATGCCACCTGCTGCAACACCAGTTGAGAAAATACTCTTAATAAATTCTGGCATAAATTGCAGGATCTCTGGTTTTTGTGCGATACCAAGTCCCATTGAGAAGGATAAGGCCATGATCAGAATTGCGCGGCGATCGAGCTCAACACGAGAGATAATACGCACACCAGCGGCAGCAATCGTACCAAACATGACAATCGTTGCGCCGCCAAGTACTGGCTCAGGAATCAACTGAACAAAGCTAGCGACGCCAGGAAACAAGCCAAGAATCACTAACATGCCTGAAATAAAGTAACCCACGTAGCGGCTCGCGACTCCTGTTAGCATGATGATGCCGTTATTCTGGCTAAACGTTGAGTTCGGGAAGCTGTTGAAAACGGCTGCGATTGCAGAGTTTAAGCCGTCTGCTAACACACCGCCCTTAATGCGTTTCATGTACACTGGGCCTTTTACTGGCTCACCAGACACTTCAGATGTTGCGGTAATATCACCGATGGCCTCTAGTGCGGTAATAAAGAAAATCAGTACCAGCGGAATGAACAGAGACCAGTCAAACGATAAGCCATATTGCATTGGTACGGGCAGTGCTACGATCTCGGTTGCGCCTAGCTGAGAAGTATCTACCATCCCCATAAAATACGCCATGATGTAGCCCACTAGCATCGCAATCACGATTGAAGCCACACGGATGTATGGGTTTTTCGAGCGGTTTAAAATCACAATTAATCCAAGTACGGTTCCAGCCAGAGCAAGTTTGTCTAAGCTGCCGAAGGTTCCTTCATTTAATGCTGCGTAGCCACCGCCCATTGATACTAAGCCGACTTGAATCAGTGTGAGACCGATAAGAGTGACGACGATGCCTGAAACGAGCGGAGTGATGATTCGGCGGGCATGCTCCAATACGCGAGATAGGAAAATTTCTGCAAATGATGCGACTAAAATCGTACCAAAAATGGCAGCCATCATGGTACTGATGTCTGCTCCACCGGCTTTCAGCGATAGGCCTGCACCAATAATAGGACCTAAAAAGTTAAAGCTGGTGCCTTGAACAGAGAGCAAACCAGAGCCAATTGGGCCAACGGTGCGAATTTGAATAAACGAAGACACGCCTGACGCAAACAAAGACATGCTGATGATGGTATTCGTTTGGTCTGCTGGTACACCCAAAGACTGACAGATGATCAGTGACGGAGTGATAACCGCGACGAACATCGCCAATAAGTGCTGAAGTGCGGCAAAAATGGTTTGAGGCAAAGGTGGTCGATCGTTGAGTTGATAGACCAGTTCCGAAGATCGGTTTGAAGTTGTCATTGTTTGTCTCGCTAGTCGCAATATTTCCCTAGTTCTCGCTGAATGGGAGAGCAGGGTGGAGTTGACGTCGTTACCTGTGATTGCTGTTAATCAGAGTCAACTCAGGTTGGTGGAGTGTGATCTAACACACTTAAAAATTTGTGCGCGATTATAGAGAGATTTTCTCAAAAAGCAAACGTTTGCTTTTGGCGTATTAAAAAACGAGCCATTTGGCTCGCTTTCAATCATTACGCTTTGGAGTAAATATCCCGCTCACCCAACCAGCGATCGATAATCGCTGTTGCGTTAGTCGGGTAATTGTCATGAATATGACGCGCAATACGCTGAACTTCGGGAATCAGGCGTTGATCTCGAACTAAGTCTGCGATTTTGAAATCAGCAAGACCTGTCTGCTTTGTACCCAATAGTTCTCCAGGGCCGCGAATTTCTAGGTCTTTCTGCGCAATGACGAAGCCATCGTTACTTTCACGTAGTACTCCGAGACGTTTTTGCGCGGTTTTTGACAGCGGAGAGTGGTACAGCAGCACACAATGGCTAGCAACGGAACCTCGGCCCACGCGACCTCTTAACTGGTGTAATTGTGCCAAACCAAGACGTTCAGGGTTTTCTATGATCATCAAGCTAGAGTTTGGCACATCCACACCAACTTCAATCACTGTCGTTGCGACCAGCAAATGCAGTTTATTGTCTTTGAAATCTTGCATCACCGCTTGTTTCTCTGCCGGCTTCATTCGTCCGTGTACTAGACCAATTTTTACGTCCGGTAGCTTACGTTGAAGCTCTTCTGCGGTATCTGCCGCGGCTTGCGCTTCTAATACTTCCGACTCATCAATCAGGGTACACACCCAATATGCCTGCTTGCCTTCGTTTAAGCAGGCATTTCGGACACGTTCGACGATATCATTGCGTTTGGTATCTGGAATCGCGACAGTCTGGATTGGTGTTCGACCTGGCGGTAACTCATCAATCACCGACGTTTCTAAGTCAGCATAAGCAGTCATGGCTAACGTTCGCGGAATCGGCGTTGCTGTCATGATGAGCTGATGTGGATAGGCGCCTTGTTTTGCGCCTTTTTCACGCAATTCTAATCGCTGATGGACACCGAAGCGGTGCTGTTCATCAATGATGACCAAAGCAAGGTGATGAAATTCAACGTGCTCTTGGAATAGCGCGTGAGTACCCACTACCATTTGCGCTTCACCACTGGCAATACGAGCCAGCTCGGCTTCCTTTGCCTTACCTTTGAGTTTGCCCGCTAACCAACCGACTTGAATGCCCATTGTTTCAAACCAGTTTGCGAAGTTGATAGCGTGTTGCTCGGCCAATAGTTCGGTTGGCGCCATGAGTGCCACCTGATGGCCATGCTCAATGGCTCTAACAGCGGCCAAAGCGGCAACCAACGTTTTCCCCGAACCAACATCGCCTTGCACTAATCGCATCATTGGGTGCGGTTTTTCTAGATCGGCTTCAATCTCTTGTACTACTCGGGTTTGAGCGTTTGTAGGAGAGAAAGGCAGTTGGGCTAAAAGCTGCGTTTTTAGTTTATTACAAGGACCGAGAGGTAGCGCTGAATCCTTCTGACCTTTGCTACGCACCGCTAGCATCGATAAGTTTTGTGCGAGCAATTCTTCCATGATCAAGCGGATTTGGGCAGGATGTTTGCCTTCGTCAAACTCATCTAAATTAATGGTTGGTGGTGGGCGATGAATGGTGTGCAGCGCTTGCGACATCGTGATTTGATGGTCATACAACCCCGCTGGAAGTAATTCCTGCACTGCGGTTTTATCAAGCAGGGCTAAAGCTTGTTCGGTAAGGTTGCGTAATGTGATTTGGCGTAAACCATCGGTGGTGGGATAAACAGGGGTTAAGCTCTGTTCTACATCGGGCTTTTGCTCGCTGACGTAAAACTTGTAGTCAGGGTGAACAATTTCCAAGCCCACGCCACCGCGCTTAATTTCACCGTAAGCATGTACTAACTTACCTTGCGTGAAATTGTTCTTCATGGCTGCGGTAAAGTTGAAAAAGCGCAGCGTGATAGTGCCATTACCGTCGCTGATTTTTACCGTTAGCATTTTGCGCTTACCGAAGATAGTGTCGACTGCCATGACCTTACCTTGCACGGCTGCCCAAAGGCCAGCATGCAGTTTGGCAATAGGGTAAATACGAGTACGATCTTCGTAGCGTAACGGAAGGTGAAACAGCAAATCTTGAACGCTATGTAAGCCAACTTTGGCGAGTTTTTCTGCGACTTTCGCGCCAACTCCAGAAAGGGAGGTTAATGGGACGGCAGATAACATTTGGGCGGACATAGAGGGCTCAAGAAAATGGTTAACATAGCAGTATGTTAACCATGGAGCTGTGTTTTTGTACAGGAAAAAATAGTCATGCTTTAGTTAGTGTCATGATTTGACTGATCACCTATCATTCCGAGGAGCTTTAGCGACATCAGGATTCTATTTCCAACAAGTATGTCGCTGAAGTTAACACTATCAGCATCTGTATATTTGAGAATTAGATCCTGAACCACGCTCCTTCGCCGCCGTTCAGGATGACGAAAGTCTGTTACTTGCTTTGCATCTCTTGCCACCACGCGTCATCGGCGATGATTTGACCTTCTTCATCGAGTGGTGGGTAAACGAGCCCTTTTCGTTTCGCGACCTTTGCCAGCACTGGGTGACCACGTTCAAAGAGAATACGGTTGATTGTCTCTTTAGGCAGAGCGCTTTCTTCTCGGTCGTACATGCCTGCGGCTTCACGTTGACGTTGCGCTTCATACAAAATTACGGCACTGGCAACCGATACGTTTAGTGACTGCACCATGCCCACCATTGGGATAATAATGTCTTGTTCGGCAAGCTGTTTGGCTTGCTCCGAAGCGCCAACTTTTTCACTGCCTAAAATGATTGCCGTTGGTCTGGTGTAGTCGATCTCGCGAAAATCGACGGCGGTGTCCGAAAGATTGGTCACCAAAACCTGCATACCTTGCGCTTTGAGTTCGGTAATCGCAGTTTCAATCGAATCGTGAGTATCCACTTCAACCCAGTTACGCGCGCCAGCTGAGGTATGGCTCAGCGTACGCATTTTGTCTGGCCAAATTGCGTGAACTTTGTGTAAGCCTGTCGCGTCAGCGGTGCGGATCACAGCAGAGACGTTGTTTGGCTTATGTACTTCTTCGAGACAAAGTGTCAGATCAGTTTGGCGAGTTTTTAGGACTTGGTGAATACGGTTGTAACGTTCTAGGTTCATATTTATTGAGGTATAAAAAATCGCCACCTAACAGAGTAGGTGGCGATAGAGGTTAGTTCTTTCTGCGTCTGACTCGGGTTGCTTGAGGCATTGCCTTAATCTTACGCATGATACCAGCAAGGTGGACACGATCTTTCGTCGTCAACAGCACAGTCACAGTGTATAAACGACCATCACGTTCTTCCGTTGAAAGGCCATGAATGTTTGATCCTGTTTTCGAGATCACGTTGGTCAGTTCTGCAAGAGCACCTTGGTTGTTAAGCATGTCGACTTTAAGTTCAGCAATGAACTCTTTATCGTAGTCTTCAGACC
This sequence comes from Vibrio sp. D431a, assembly GCF_030248655.1. Lineage (NCBI taxonomy): Bacteria > Pseudomonadati > Pseudomonadota > Gammaproteobacteria > Vibrionales > Vibrionaceae > Vibrio > Vibrio sp. D431a. Next base: position 62,308 of record NZ_JAHGAP010000013.1, read on the forward strand.
AAGCGACAGCCATATAACGGTCTGGCTCTTTCTGATAACCACGAACGTTCGGACATGTTTCTCGGTGAACAACCAAACCACGACCAGGCGATACGTGAGCAATAATGTGATCATCTGGGATAGGATGACAACAATTTGCAAACGTCAGCAATAAGCCTTCTGCGCCACGAATCGGAAGCTTCTTCTTCGAGTCCGTTGGGATTGAACTTGTTGTCGTGAGCTCTTCGGTGTCACCAAGGAGACGACGTGCGATCACAATGCTCATCAACTCACCCAATCCAATAGCAGCCAATAAATCATCGATGCTTTCTAGGCGAAGATCATTCAAGACTTCTTGGATATTTTCTGGATAAATTGAATCAATCGAGTGACGGCCAAGTGCGTGATTAAGTAGGCGACGACCTAAAGTAATCGACTCTTCACGACGCATCGTTTTCAGTACTTGTCGAATCTTAGTGCGGGCACGAGAAGTCACGACATAGTTTAGCCATGCCGCATTCGGACGCGCACCAGGGGCACTGATAATTTCCACTGTCTGACCGTTTTTCAATGCCTTACTCAATGGGTAAGGGTTACGATCAACACGAGCACCAACACAAGAGTTGCCTACATCGGTATGTACGGCATAGGCAAAGTCGACAGCCGTTGCGCCTAAAGGTAATTCAACGATACGACCTTTTGGTGTGAAGACGTAAATCTCATCTGGGAAAAGATCGGATTTTACGTTTTCAATGAATTCGAATGAGTTACCCGCGCTTTGTTGTAGCTCTAACAGGCTTTGCATCCAACGCTGAGCTTTTACTTGCGCAGTGGTGCCAGACTTGTCGCCTTTGTCTTTGTAAGACCAGTGTGCCGCGACACCTTTGTCCGCCATTTGATCCATATCTTCAGTACGGATCTGAACTTCAACAGGTACGCCGTGTGGACCAACCATGGAAGTGTGTAGCGATTGGTAGCCGTTCGCCTTTGGTACCGCGATATAATCTTTCATGCGACCAGGACGTGGCTTATACAAGCTGTGTACTTGGCCTAAAACGCGATAACAAGTATCAGCGGTATCAACAACGACTCGGAACGCATAGATATCCATGATGGTGTGAAAGCGCTGTTCTTTGGTTTTCATCTTGTTGTAGATAGAGAACAGGTTTTTCTCACGACCAACGACGCGAGCATTCAAGCCAAAATCTTGCAGACGGCCTTCTATTTCGCTGTGAATGCGTTGGATCATCTCTTTACGATTACCACGTGCGGCTTTAACCACTTCTTTCAGTACGCGGTAGCGGTTGGGATATAGCGCCTCAAAGCCCAACTCTTCGAGTTCAGTTTTGATATTGTGAATACCAAGACGATGAGCGAGGGGCGCGTAAATTTCTAACGTTTCACGAGCAATACGACGCTTTTTATCTGGTCGAAGCGCGCCAAGCGTACGCATGTTGTGCGTGCGGTCAGCCAGTTTGATCAGAATGACGCGGATATCTTGCACCATGGCCAGAACCATCTTACGAAAGTTCTCAGCCTGAGCCTCTTTCCTATCGCGGAATTTGAGTTTGTCCAGTTTAGATACACCATCAACCAATTCTGCGACAGTGTTGCCGAATTTCTCTTCGAGATCTTCTTTAGTTACATCACAGTCTTCAATGACGTCATGCAGCAAAGCAGCTTGGAGGGTTTCGATATCAAGGCGCATTTCGGCCAAGATACGAGCCACTGCGACAGGGTGGATGATGTATGGTTCACCGCTAGAGCGGGTTTGCCCTTCATGGGCATCTCTCGCTACCACATAAGATTGACGCAGAGCCTCAATCTGAGGCTCTGTTAGGTATTCTTGGGCAACGTCTTTGAGGCTATCGAATAGATACAAATTATAGGCCCGGGAGGTTGTTGAATTCTAAAGTCAGAATTAACGGTTGTGAGCGATGCTGCTTACTGCCGCTAGCTCTGCCGCTTCTTGCTCTTGCTGTTCTTGACGTTCACGAGCGTCTAGAACTTCTTTAGTAATTAAACCTTCTTCGATTTCGCGTAGAGCGATAACCGTTGGCTTATCGTTCTCTTCTGGCACTAGTGCATCTTTACCGCCAGTTTGCATTTGACGAGCGCGGCGAGCCGCAATCAGTACTAGGTCGAAACGGTTGCCAACTTTTTCAACAGCGTCTTGAACAGTTACGCGTGCCATGAGGACTCCAAATAGTTAACTAAAATTTTAGAATGACGAGAAAGTATACAACCTAACTACTTTATTTACTAGCAATTAGACAAGCCACCGTTTGTGGACTTTCTCAGGTAGTTTATTGTGTTTTTCGCACTGGGCAAAAAACGGGAAATTCTTTATGTTTTACAGCGTGACTTTTTTGAAGTTACTCTGCTAACAACGCGTCAAGCATACCTTTATATTTAGCAGCTTGCTTTTCTTCCTTCAATCTTTCAGCACGCAAGATAGCTTTAAAATCCATCAAAGCGGTATCAAAATCGTCGTTTACGATCACGTAGTCGTACTCGTTGTAATGAGAGATTTCCGACTTGGCTTCAGCCATACGCTTTGCGATCACTTCATCGCTATCTTGACCACGAGTGTTCAAGCGACGCTCTAACTCACCGTTTGATGGTGGCAGGATGAAGATGCTTTTGGCTTCTGGCATTTGTTCACGGATTTGGCGTGCGCCTTGCCAGTCGATATCTAGAAAAACGTCGATACCTTTATTTAGTGTTTCTTCAATCCATACACGAGATGTGCCGTAATAATTACCAAACACTTCTGCGTATTCTAGGAAGTCACCTTTAGCGATCAGGGCTTCAAACTCATCTTTCGCTACAAAATGGTAGTGGACACCATTTTCTTCACCAGGTCGCATGTTGCGCGTGGTGTGAGACACAGACACTTTCATTGCGTAGGTTGGGTTGCGTTCCAACATCGCTGAGATCAAGCTAGATTTACCTGCGCCGCTAGGTGCAGATACGATATAGAGAGTACCTTTGCCCATTGTACTGTTCCACTTTTGATTGGATTGATTGAGTGCCGAAGGAAAGTTCGACATTCTTATAACGATAGCACTGGCATTGAGAAATCAACCACCAAAGGGGTGGGTATTGGTGATAATCACGCCAGAAAAATGGAGGCGAAGAGTATCATGATCTCTATTTTGTTACCAGTTGATCTTTCTGTCTGTGATCGTCTCAGATGAAATAGTTACTTACGCCAGAGTGTTCCTAAACAGCGAAGAAGGAGCGTGATACAGGACTTACCATCCGCGCACTCTGTTATTAAAACCATTTCTACAACCGTTTAGTGTGCTGACTTTAGGTTTAGAGTCCCGATTTGGCTTGCGTGAGTGACTCTGGTTAAAAATAGGGGTTAATAAAGATAAAACGGAAAAAAGGGGAAGCTTTCACTTCCCCAGGCGTGCGACTGACTCACACTTAATCTTCGAATTATCCTTGAGACTCTAGGAAATTTATCCAAGGGCTAACGGTTGACCTGAATTTTGGCGATTGAGCAGCGCCTTTCATCGCCTGCAAGGCCTTTTGTGGCTGCTTAAGCTCGAAATAGGCCATCCCGCGAATGTATTCAAGTTCTGCCTTTTGCTCTTTAGAGGCACTGGATGCCGCGCTTTCTACAAAACGAGTTGCTTCAGAATACTGCTTGTCTTGTATCATTAAGCGAGCAATCTGAATTTGCGTTTTAGCAGAAGGAGCGAGGTTATATGACTTTTTATAAGCGAGAATTGATTTATCTAGCTCTTTAGCTTGCTGCCAGAAGCTGGCTAGGCGGTCATAGTTTTCCTTCGTCTTTTCAATGTTTCCAGCTGCCATTTCCTTTTCAAGAGTTTTGGCTGCTTTATATGGAATACCTTGATAAGCCAAGAAGTTTACAAAGCGTAAATATTCCTTCTCTCCTTCTAGTTTCCCCATTTTGTAAACCATTTCTAGGGTGGCTAGAGAGTTGCGCTCTTGACCTAGCTCCATGTAGACACCAGAAAGTTGCATCCAGTAACGCTTTTTCTGAGGGTACTTTGAAGTCAGAGTTTTGAGTACACTGGCAACGCTTTTCAGCTGGCCTAACTCGTAGTGAGATGCAACGAGAATTAAGTACCAAGACTCACTTGGGCTCTTGCTCATCGCGATGGCTTTTTTGGTTGGCGGGATTGCATTTTTGTAATCTTCCAACTGAACATAAGCGCTCGCTAACGTGATATAAGCATGAGCTTGAGGCTTCTCTTTGGTTGTTTCTGCAACCTTGAACCATTCCTTCATCGTTTTTACAGACAACGTATACTTTTCTTCAGCTAGGTAAAGCTGAGCCAAGCTGTAGCGAACTTGTTGAGCAACAGGAACGGGAAGTGCGTCGAGCTGTAATGCTTCGGCAAAGTATTTTGCTGCTTGCACATAATTGTCTTGTAGCGAATACAAAAAGCCAGTCTGCTGAAGTAAAACTGCTCGGTCGTATTTTTTCGAACTTGTGCTTTCTAAAGCGCTTGCTAGTTTTTCTTTCGCTGCTGAATATTTTTCAGTTGCGATCAACTCTTGCACTTTGTTAACGGTTCGAAATGTCCGATCTGATAACTGAGGAGCTTCTTTTGCCATCGTAGGAGCGGCCATTGCCACTCCTGCGAAGAGAATTAAAGAAGCCACTTTGCTTTTCCATAAACTTTTCATCGTGACTCCTTAATTGGTTGAGAACTCTATTTCTTGCGATAGGCGCGAGCTAACAGGTTTCCCGTCAACCAATTTTGGTTTAAATGTCCATTTAGAGACTGTTTTTCTTGCCGCTCGACCGAGGCCTAAGCGTCGTGGTTGCTCTTTAAGAACTTTGATGTCCTCTACGGCACCACGTGCGTTGACAGTAAACTCTAATAAGACGACCCCTTTTTCTATTCCTGCTTTCGCAGCCTTCCTAGGCATTTGAGGTTGGAATGTCGCTAGAGGTGTTGGACCTCCGCTACCCGCGAGTTGCGCACCTCCACCCTGGCTATAATGTCCAAGCACCGAACCACCTGTAACATTTACGGGTAGGTCAAGCTTTGGCATATCCATTGGGGTCTGCTCCATCACCGGTTTTACTGTCGCTGTCACTTTCATTTCTGGCGGCGGCGGCGGACGCTTAGGCGGTGGTGGCTTTGGAAGTTCGCGTTTTTTCTCCTGTATTTTTTCGTCTGGTTTAATGCGAATAAACTCGACCATACGCAGGTCATCATTCGACACTAACTCGTGGCGCTCTTTGTTTACTAGCTTGTCCATCCCCCAGAACAACCCGAGGGAGACAATGAGCGCCAGTGCAATTGAGGCCAGATACCGCATAAGCTTAATCCTTATTGGTTGCGGCAATGGAGATGCTTTCTACACCTGCCATTTTGATCTGGTCCATAACCTTCACGACTACGCCAGCATTTGCTTCTGTGTCGGCTTGGATAACAACTGCGCCATCAGGGCTTTCTGCACGAAGACGTTCAATATTCGCGCGAACCGCGTCCACTTCGATGCGGCGTTTATCAACCCAAACATCACCCGCCGCACCAACTGCGACCATGATGTTACCTTTTTTCACGGTTTGCGCAGAGCTTGCCGTCGGGCGGTTTACTTCTAGACCAGCTTCTTTTACGAACGATGTTGTTACGATAAAGAAGATCAACATGATGAATACGATGTCGAGCATCGGTGTCATATCGATAGCGGTTTCATCACTGCTATCACTGCTATAGCGTCTTTTCATGACCTATACCTCTAATTCCATTTACTCAGGCAATATGCTTTAGCTTATCTTCCAGCTTTTGCGTTGTGACTTTGGCTAAATGATCAAGACGTGAACTAAAGAACAGTCCTGATAGAGAAGCCACCATCCCGGCTAACGTTGGGATTGTTGCCTTTGAGATCCCCGAGGCCATTGCTCGAGGGCTTCCTGTTCCTGTTACCGCTAAGATGTCGAATACTTGGATCATGCCAACAACGGTGCCGAGCAAACCCAGTAAGGGACAAAGCGCAATCAACACTTTCACGATTGGCAGGCCCTTTTTATTCTCAATGTCCTGACGAGAAACAATTTCTTGTCGGATCATCTTAGCGTTCCAGCTCTGGTGCTCTGATCGCCCCTGCCATGAGCCAACGGCTTTTTTCATGGCTTTTGGAGCGACGGCAGCAAAATAGAACCAACGTTCTAACAATACTGCCCACAGCATAAAGCTGAGGATGAAGATGGCGACGAGTACATCGCCACCCATTCCCAAGAAGCGCCTAATTGATTCAAGTTCTCCAACTAACCACCACATAACGCCTCCTTAGCTTTCGGCTTTATGTAGTTTTTCCTGATAGCGAGCGATGAAGCCTGCACTCTGTTCTTCAAGAGTTTGAACCAAACGACGACCTTTACTGTGTACGATGGTGTAAAGGAACAGTAATGGAATTGCGACAACCAGACCTAACATGGTTGTAACAAGAGCTTCAGAAATACCGCCAGCCATCAGTTTAGGATCGCCGGTACCGAACAGAGTAATGGCTTGGAATGTGCCGATCATGCCCATTACCGTACCCAGTAGACCAAGTAGAGGTGCTACAGAAGCAAATAGCTTGATTGAACTGATGAAGCGTTCAATGCTCGGCGCGTTACGTAGGATGATTTCGTCCAGTTTCGCTTCAAGATCTTCAAGGTTGTCACCTTTGTGCTCTTGGTAAGCCTGGATAACTTCACCCAGAGGGTTACCAGGAATCACGGTTTCTGATTTCGCTTGCTTACGCATTTTACCGCCAATCACTTGAAGGCGTAGGAAGCAAACTAGAGCAATGATAGCGCCAACTGCACCCATACCAAGGATGACGTAACCTACAATGCCACCTTGATCAATACGTTCTTGAACGGTAGGGCTTTGTACAAGTAGAGACAGAATTACACCACGGGATGGGTCAATAAACAGTGGCTCATAGCTGTTTGACGCTGACTCAAAGCCCGCAACATGACGTGTAATATTGGTGCGAGGCTGTCGAGAGAGTTCTTCGAACTTACCTGTTTGAGGTACATAAGTAACGTACTTACCATCGGCAATCGCGTTAAATTCACCGACAAGAGTAACATCGCGAACCGCTTCTTTACCTTCGCCATAAACAACCGTTGCTTGGGTTGTTGCTGTCTCGCCTGAGGCAACCACTTGTTGAAGAATGGTATGCCAGAATGCTTCTAGCTCTTGTGTTGATGGCAGTTCTTTACTTTCAGCCAGTTTCGTTAGTAGAGCGTCACGCTCTGGGAACTGAACTGCGTTTTGAGAGGCTGCAAATAAGCCTTTAAACTCGCCCGCATATTGGCGGACCACACCAAACATTTCGCCCAAAGTACCAGAGCGAACACGTAAGGTTTCTGTTAGTTCAGTCAGCTGCTTATCGTTTTCATCAAATGTCGCTTTAAGTTGATCGCCCAGTGCTTGCTGTGAAGCTAGCTCTTCACGAGCCTGTTGCAATAATGCTGCTTGCTTATCTCGGTTGTTCTTGAACTCAGCTTCACGGGCTTTGTTCTCTTTTGACTCAACGATGCTTTCTGATTTTACGTTTTTGAGTAGTTCAGATAGGTTTTTAGGCGTTTCTGCTTGTACGCCTGAAACCATAAATAAGCTCGCTAGTAGACCAGCGGCTAGAGTTTTGAATCCTTTCATCTCTTATTCCTCCCCAGCATATACAGGCAATTTGATTAGCGCTGGTGGCGCTTGCTTCTTCGCGATACGAAGGCCTTGCTGTACCGCTATGCGGTAGCTTTCCGGTAATGTTTCCCATTGACGTGTTTGTTGGTTCCACATACCTGTCTCACCACCGTCTGGAGATTGGAATAAAAGCGCCGTGCGACCAATACGTAGGAAATCGTAAGTCACGGTTTCCCCATTTCTATCTAGGCTAGCTTTGTAAGATTCAATTGAGCGAGAGAAGCCTTCTTCAATTTGGTAGGCTTCCATCACTTTACGGAATTTCTCAGAAGTTGTTACGTCGGCGCGATCCATGAGACGACGCAATTCTTGGACACGTTTATTACGTTCTTTTTTCTGGAAAGGCAGATCGAGAGTCACAAACTCATCGAGTGCATCGATCATTTTAAGTGTTAGTGGCACTACTTCTGTTGCCGTTTGATCGATCTGAGCAATTTGGTTATTTAATGAGTCCAATTCACCTTGCTGTGATTGAACCATACGGTTAATTTGCTCGTTGTAGACTTTCATGCTGTCGATTTGACGTAGTAAGCCTTTGTATTCTGCCAACATGCCTTCAGTACTTTCGGCATAATTGTCGATTTTTTGTTGCGAAGCTTCTGAAGATTGATTTGCTTTTGCTTGTGTGGAAACGACAGCACCAGAGTTGGCCGCTATAGAGCTACTACTGATAGTAAGCAATGCTGCAGCTATGGCACTGAGACCAAATTCCTTGAATTTCATGGTTGCATCCTTGTCAGTGTTTTAGTCAGTCGAAAAGGGCGCGGAAAACCCGCGCCAAATATTTTTTAGAAGTCGTATGATGCCTCGACGTATAGCTGACGTCCGATTGGATCGTCATACCCAGTTGCATAGAATGGAGAGGTATCGCTTAGAGGATCTGCAGGCGGTACTTTGTCAAACATGTTGATAGCACCAAGAGTTACACGACCACTCTCGTTGAATTGGTAAGAAGCCGTTAGGTTCCACGTTGTCATACTAGCGATTTCTGCTTTGTAACCCGCTTTTTTAGCAGAATCACAGTCATCAAAGTAGTAACGGTTTGCGTAGCTTGAACACATACGGTCGCGGTATTTACCAAATAGGTTGATAGCGACATCTTCATATGCCCAGCCAAGATTTAACGTTGCGGTGTATTCAGGCATGAAATCTCTTTCATCCGTTACAGGCTCGCTGTCGTTTTCTTGATATTCAGCAATCAAGATCTTCGTTACAGCAACACGCGTGTTAAATGAGCCGAACTCATTAGTGTCGTATGCGTATTTGATCGCTAGGTCAATACCAGAACGCTCTTCATACGACTGGTTCACTGGACCATAGGATACCGACTTGATGGTGCCATCTGGGTTACGAACGACTTCAGTACCTGGGTATTTACCTGGATCGTTAATTACGTCTTGGTAAGTTGGTGCTGTTACGACGTCTTCCATCTTGATGTGGTACCAGTCAACGGTTACACCAAGATCATCAACAGGCTCCCACGCTAGGCCCAAGTTAATGTTTGTACTTGTTTCTTCTTTCAGCTCTGAGTTAGGGCCATTAAGCGTATCGAAGTACTGAGTATCACACTCTGGGTACTTATCTTTATCTTGTGGGCCGCTACCACCAGCATTGGTACAAAGCTCTGGGTCAAAGCCAGAACCAAAGCCTCGAGTTTGATCACCAAATAGTCGCTTCAAGTCTGGAGCTCGGAAGCCTAGACCGTAGCTACCACGTAGCAATAGGGTGTCAGTAGGACGGTATGCTAGGGCTACTTTAGGAGTGAATGCGCCACCAGTTGCCGAGTCGTCGAAGTAGTGGTCGTAACGACCAGCGACAGTCATTTCTAAATCTTCAATGATAGGAATAAGAGCTTCAACACCAAGACCAATCTGATCACGGTCACCGCCGCCTGACGTTCCACCTAGACCAGAGAAACCACCAGCTGCTGTTGTAGCATCAATCGTCTCATTGTAGTCAGTACGGTTCCATTCACCATAAACAGCAAAGCCAGACATACCTGCAGGAAGTTCAACCAAATCACCAGCCAGTGAGCCGTTAACAGAGTAAAGCTTTGAGTAAGCTTCTTTGCTTGAAGTGCCGCTGTATTTGTCTACAACGTCTTGAGAGATAGGCCCTAGAAGATCGACATCACCATTTTGTACAGCTTGGTCGAGAGTTAGGAAGATTGCTGGGTTGCTTGTTTCAACGCTTTGCTCAGAGTAACCAGCGGATAGGTCCCAATCATACGTATCAGCAAGCAGGCCGTTCAAGCCTAAGGTTAAGCCAAAAGAATCGGCTTCAGTGTTACTTTCGCGTGGTCCAAATTCGACCATACGGCGAGTGTATTCGCCTTCGCCGCGGAAGTGAGTGGCATCAACTTCTACGCTGTAAGGGTTAGGTTCGAATTCAGATTCTGTAGACTTGTAGCCAAAACGGGCTTCTGCCATGGCAGTGACATTGTCGTTAATGTCCATTTCACCACGTAAAAGTAGGTCTACTTGTTTGTTTTCTGGTTTTAATGTTCGGTACGCAGAGCGGTTAACACCACACTTTCCATCCGCTCGTTCAATCGCGGCATCACCAACGACTTCTTTACATGAAGAACCTGCATCAGCTGGTGTTAGAAGTGTTCCGTTGGCGCCTTCAAAGTTTGCACCGTAGCTAGAGTAGCCACTTAGCTGAGAACGGCTAGAACCGTCATCGCCAGCCCAATCATCTCGGTCAGATTGCTTTAGCATTTCGTTGCCCGCAAATTGGCCAACGAAGAGAATACGTTTGTCGTCAAAGTTTTTGCCAGCTACAACGTCTAAACGACCATTTTGGTAACCACCATCCGTCGCGTCACCCGCGCGTACTTTTACAGAAACGCCATCAAAGTCTTTCTTTAAAATGAAGTTTACGACACCACCGATTGCGTCGGAGCCGTAGATAGCAGAACCTGAGTCGGTCATTACTTCAACACGCTCAATAGCGGCGACAGGGATTTGGCCGATATCTTGGAAGTTAGATGTACCATCTTGTGCTAGCGGGTATTGAGGAAGACGACGGCCATCAATAAGAATCAATGTGCGTGACGCGCCAAGGCCACGTAAGTTGACTGACTGCGCTGCTGGTGTAAACGAGAAAGAGTCTGTTTGAGCCATTACACCACCTGTGTTTTGGGTCAAACTGTTCAATACGTCTTGCGCGCTGTTAAAGCCTTTAGACTCAATGTCTTTACTATTAATAACAGTAACTGGTGAAGGACCTTCCATATCCGTCGTGGAGATACGCGAACCAGTAACTTTCATCTTTTGAAGTTTTTCAACTTGCTGCTCTTCTGCCAGTGCTGTTGCTGGGGCTGCAACTGCTGCTGTCCCCAAAGCAAGGCTTATCGCAACAGATAAAGCGGTTGTGTTTTTATACATCCTTGTTGCTCCGATTATTATTATTTCCTATGTCTGGCCGCATAGCGGCCAAATGTGACGTTAATATTTCGTTAACGTTCGGCCAATGTATAACCGAGATGAAAAAAGGAAGTCAAACCAGTGGTAAACGGGGATGCTTAAATGTAAAAAAGATGTGAATAACTGGGCTTTGTTAAAAAGGCGGAATAAAAAACCGAATAAAGTTTATGAATCGATATTAAATTTCAATAAAACACCGTATTTTGTGTTTCTTATAAACTTTAATGACTTATCTTGCCTATGGTTTTTTAGTGGGTAATTGAATCTGGAAAAAGATATTTTCCCAGTGAATTGTTCTGAGATGAGTTTTATATCGAATCCATACTTTGTTAGCTCGAACTTATTAGGTGGTATCAAAATATGATACCCATTGCGGTTAAAGGGCTCACTCGTATTTTTAGGTCAAATATAACCTTGGATTATGTGTCTATTTATGTGTGTAGGGTGCGTTTTTATGTAGGTTTTTGGCTCTAAACAGCCTAGATTGATATTCTGTATGAATTATTTTTGTGGTTTTTTATAATTTTTTACAAAAACATTTCTGTTTTTCGACATCGAAGGAAGTTTGTCATGTTTTGGTTTCAAACACTTGAAGCTGATGTGGATTCAAGATAAATATGACGCTGAAATTATTGCAGTAGTAGAAAAGTCTAGCTCTTGAGGCGCAGGGAGTGTGCTTCAACAGTTTTAGTTACTACGAGATAAATATGCACCATTTTGGGCGGAAAATATCCTCTTTCACTCCGTTTGAACTGGACAGTAGACAAGGAGCAAGTTGTATATGCTGTCGTACTTTTTACGCCGTTTGGCGTTGGTTATCCCAACGTTTCTCGGGATAACTATTCTCATCTTTGCTATCACTCGTTTCGTGCCTGGCGGACCTGTTGAACGCATGTTGTCACAAATGCAGTCTCAGGGGGACGGCGCCGCATCAATGACGTCTGCGGGTGGTAATACGGCCCTTTCTGACGATCAAATCGCGGAGCTGAATGCGTTTTATGGCCTGGATAAACCTGTAACGGAAGCGTACGTCGAGTGGTTAAGTCGTTTGGTAATGCTAGATCTTGGCGAGTCGACGCGTTACTACGAGCCTGTCTCGGATATGATCGCAGAGCGTTTGCCAGTGTCGTTGTTTTATGGCGGCATGACCTTCTTTATTAGTTATTTTATCTCGATTCCTCTTGGTTACTATAAGGCGCTCAAGCACGGTTCTGTGTTTGATTCCGCCTCTTCAGTACTCATTTTCGTAGGCTACGCGCTACCAGGTTATGTGGTGGGTGTATTGCTGATCACGTTATTTAGTTATCACTTGGAATGGTTTCCGATGGGAGGCTTTGTCGGCGATGACTTCGACGATTACGAAACCTTCTTTGAACGCGCTAAAGACATTATGTGGCATGCGGTGTTGCCTTTGATCTGTTACCTCATTGGTGATTTTGCCACGCTGACGATGACAATGAAAAATAACCTGATGGAAAACCTTTCCTCAGATTACATCCGCACCGCAATTGCGAAAGGATTACCTTTCAAAAAAGCAGTTCGTAAGCACGCGTTGCGTAACAGCTTAATTCCGATCGCGAGTCACTTTGGTAACTCTTTGTTGTTCTTCATGACCGGTGCCTTCCTGATTGAAGTTATCTTCAATATTGATGGCATTGGCTTATTGGGTTACGAATCAATCATGGAGCGTGATTACCCTGTTGTTATGGGTATTGTCGCCATTAATGCGTTGTTACTGCTCATTGGTAACATCATTTCAGATATTTGTGTTGCTTTAGTCGACCCACGTGTGAAGTTTGGAGCGTAACATGATTAAAGTTAGTCCATTAACTCAAAAGAAAATTCGTCACTTTAAAGAGATCAAACGAGGCTATTGGTCGTTTGTTGCTCTTTCTATCATGTTGATCCTTTCTCTATTCGCCGAACTTTTGATCAACAGTAAAGCGCTAGTCGTCAAGTACGATGGTAGCTACTATTTTCCTGTTGTCAGTGACGTACGTTTAGGTAGCGAATTCGGCCAAGAGTCATCCAGTGAAGCCGATTATCGTGTACTGCAAAAAGCGTTTGAGGCTGAAGGGGGCGACAACTTTGTTATTTTGCCGCTTGTGCCGTGGAACCCATACGAACAAGATTTTAGTGGTGATTTCCCGCCAACAGCGCCTAGTGCCGAAAATAAGCATTATTTAGGTACAGATGTGATAGGTCGCGATATTTTGGCGCGACTCGTCTACGGATTCAGAACGGCGATGGGATTTGCGTTGCTTACGATGGCCATTTCCTACGCGATCGGTACTGCAGTCGGTTGTGCTATGGGTTTTTGGGGCGGTAAATTTGACTTGTTTGTACAGCGACTTATCGAAATCTGGTCAATGGTCCCGTTTTTGTACGTCATTATGATTCTTGTCTCAATCGTTCAGCCGACGTTCGCTCTCTTTGTCGCTATTAACGTGCTTTTCACTTGGATGGGGATGACATGGTACATGCGGACCATGACCTATAAAGAAGCGGCACGAGAATATGTAATGGCGGCTCGTGCTTTAGGGGCATCGACCGGACGTATCTTGTTTAATCACATCTTGCCAAATACGATGGTGATGATTGTAACCCTAGCGCCTTTCACTATTGCAGCTAACATCACAGCACTGACTGCTCTCGATTACCTAGGATTAGGCTTGATGCCACCAACGCCAAGTTGGGGTGAACTACTGCAACAAGGTAAGTCAAACTTAGATTCGCCATGGATTGTTGCGTCAGTAGTGACTTCTATTGTTCTGGTTCTGGTAATGGTGACCTTTATTGGTGAAGCCATTCGAGCGGCTTTCGACCCGAAAAAATTCACACGCTATGTTTAAGCGAGCATTGTGAGCAAAACATAAAAAGGGAAGTTTTATGAAGAAATTATTTTTAGCGTCCACGCTGAGCGCCCTGAGTTTTGGTGCAATGTCAGCAACGCTTCCGACTGACTTAAACTGGCAAACAAACTGGGATGAGCCTCAATATGGTTCGCCAGAAGCGAAACGTGGAGGGACTTATCGCACCTTTATGTCAAGTTTCCCACAGACGTTACGTAGTGTTGGTCCAGACGCTAATGCAGGGCTACGTTCTTTTATCTTAGATGAAACACCAGGCTTGGTGGTCCGCCACCCAGATACTTTAGAGTTCATCCCTGAGCTTGCTAACGAGTGGGCGTTAGCAGGTGACAACAAAACGGTCTATTTCAAACTCAACCCTGAAGCCAAATGGTCGGACGGCAAACCTGTGACTGCCGACGATTTCGTGTTCATGCTGAAGTTTTATCGTTCCAAAGATATCTTGGAACCTTGGTACAACGATTACTACAACAAAACGATTGCGGATGTTATCAAGTACGACACTCACACGTTTGCTGTTAAGGCGGCGAAAGAGTTCAATCCGGAAGAATTGCTGTTACGAATGGGGGCTCTGCGCCCACGTCCCGCACATTTTTATGCTAACCCTTCAAAAGATGAAAATGGTGACGGTATACATGACAACTTTGTCCGCTACTACAATTTTAAAAGTGAACCAACGACCAGTGCATACTACCTAGATGACATTAAAAAAGGTAAAAGTGTGACCTTCAAACATGTCGGTGAAGACTGGTGGGGTTACAGCAATAAGTATTATCAACATCGCTATAATGTCGACAAAATCCGCATCACAGTGATTCGCGACAGTGATATCGCGATGAAGCACTTTGAGAAAGGGAAGCTGGATGCATTTGGTCTTGTTTTACCAAGCTTATGGCATGATAAATCGAATACGGAACCTTACCAAAAGGGATACATTCACAAGTTCTGGGGTTACAACCAATTTCCAGTTGGGGCTGGTGGTGTATGGATGAACACCGCGATGCCTTTGCTGGATGATTTAAACATTCGCAAGGGCATTACTTACGCGATTGACTTTGATGGCATGATAGAGAATGTCATGCGTGGCGACTACTCCCGTAAACCGAACCCGACCGGTTATGGTCATGGTAAATACACCCTACCAGATGCTAAGGCACCGAAGTTTGATCCCGCAAAAGCGGCCGAGGCATTCGAAGCCGCAGGCTTTAACAAAATTGGTTCTGATGGTATTCGTGTCAATGATAAAGGTGAGCGCTTAAGCTTCGAGCTGACCTACGGAACACCTGTTCATACTCCTCGTATTGCATTTTTGCGTGAGCAAGCCAAGCTAGCAGGGCTGGATATTGAGCTCAAGTTAGTTGATGGCTCATCTATGTTCAAATACGTACGTGAGAAAAAGCACGATTTGGCTTTCTTAGATATGGGTACGTCTGAGATCCCAACGTATTGGGAGTACTTCCATTCAGTCAATGCGAACAAGCCGCAAACTAACTCTTTCACAAACTACAGCACGCCTGAACTGGATGAAAAGATCATCGAGTATCGTTTTGGCATGGATATGGATAAAAAGATCCAGCTAGGTCATGAGATTCAGCGTGACATCATTGATGCTCACGTTATCGTCCCAGGCTACATGGTTCCTTATGTCCGCTATGGTCACTGGCGCTGGTTAAAGTTTCCAGATAAGCCAATGAATCGCATGACAGAGGCGCTGTTCAGTGGTGCAATCATAGGCGATGGCACTTACTGGATTGATAGTGATATCAAAAAAGAAACGAAACAAGCGATGAAGTCAGACAAAGCTTTTGAACCTGTCGTTGTCGTAGATGACACTTATAAGCTGTAAGGATTGGTTATGGAAAACGATGTAATCCTAAGTGTTAAAGATCTCGAAGTTGAATTTACCACCGATGATGGGCCAGTGAAGGTTCTGCATGGTGTGAACTTTGATGTGCGAGCTGGACGTACACTCGGCCTGGTGGGAGAGTCAGGTAGTGGTAAGAGCGTAACCTCAATGTCGATCATGGGGCTATTACCTAAGCCATATGGCAACATCATTAAAGGTGAAGTGAATTATCGCGGCACCAACCTAGTTGATTTGCCTGCGGAAGAGATGTACGCCATGCGTGGCGATCGCATTTCGATCATCTTCCAAGACCCGATGACTGCGCTCAACCCAGTGCACACCATTGGTCGTCAAATATGTGAAGTGCTTGAGCTCCATCGACCTGAGCTCGACAAAAAGGAGCGGGAGGCGTACGCGATTGAGATGCTGGCAAAAGTAAAAATTCCAATGCCAGAGAAGCGATTGAATGAGTATCCCCATAACCTATCTGGTGGTATGCGCCAGCGTGTCATGATCGCGATGGCATTGGCCTGTAAGCCGGATATTCTGATTTGTGATGAACCGACTACAGCGTTGGATGTTACGGTTCAGGCGTCTATCCTTGAACTGATGAACGAGCTTCAGGAAGAAACGGGCATGGCGATGATCTTCATCACTCACGATCTCGGGGTTGTGGCAGAAGTGTGTGATGATGTTGCCGTGATGTATGGCGGACGTATTGTCGAAAAAGCAGAAATTTTTGAGTTGTTTGATAACCCGCAGCACCCATACACAGAGCGTTTGATGGGGTTGATGCCGAGCTTAGATAATGAGCCGAAGCAGATGATCGATATCAAGCCTATTGATGCCAGTATGTTTGCCAGTTAACTGGGCAAAGTGAACCAGTCATAAAAGAGGATGTTATGGCAAAAGAAGTATTAAGAATTGAAAATCTTAAGCAGCACTTTGTTTCTGGTAAAGGGCTGTTCAAGAAAGGCTACACCATCAAAGCGGTAGACGGGGTTTCACTGTCTGTTTCTGAAGGTGAAACACTGGGGCTAGTTGGTGAGTCAGGTTGTGGTAAAAGCACCCTTGGTCGCACGATCTTAAAGTTATACGAGCCAACAGAAGGTAAGATTTTCTTTGAAGGTAAAGACATCACTAAATTGTCTGTTAAAGAGATGCGCTCGCTGCGTAAAGACATGCAAATCGTCTTTCAAGACCCAATGGAGTCACTCAATCAGCGTCATACCATCGGTATGATTCTGGAAGAACCGTTTGTTATTCATAAAATTGGCACGCCAACAGAGCGTAAACAATGGGTAAAAGAGCTTTTAATCAAAGTGGGATTACCAGAAACGGCAGTAAACCGTTATCCACATGAATTTTCAGGCGGACAACGGCAGCGTATCGGTATTGCTCGCGCGATTGCATTGAAGCCTAAACTACTGATTTGTGATGAATCGGTATCTGCGTTAGATGTGTCGGTACAGGCGCAAATCTTGAACCTATTGCTACAACTGCAACAAGAAATGAATTTGGCGATCATATTTATCTCTCACGATCTCTCGGTGGTGAAACATGTTTCTGACAAAGTTGCCGTGATGTATTTTGGTAAAGTGGTAGAAGCAGGCAGTGCTAAAGAAATTTATGCAAACCCGCAAAACGAATACACCAAAAAACTCCTATCTGCGATTCCGATCACTCACCCTAAATATCGGAAGAAAAAGCGCGTAGCTGAAAAAAAGCAGCAAGTGGCGTAAGTGATGCCACAGGTCCTATAACACAAAAGCGCTCCGCCAAATAAGCGGAGCGTTTTTATAAGCAAATGCCAGGACTTGGAGTCGATTTGCACTGATGTTTATTCTGATTGATTGAAGATCGTTGCATGCTAAACTCAAGGCCTATTTTCTTTGTTTGGATAATGGACCATGCCGTCGAATTTACCGAAATCCTTTAGTCGACCTTTCCTGAAAATCTTCCATATTTTGGAGGCGGTGTTATTAGTCTCTATTACCTTGGCGACGTTGTACGCCATGATGCAAGAGTTTGTGCACGTATTTGTAGAGAAGCGTGTCTTACTCACGGATATTCTGTTGATGTTTATCTATCTGGAAGTGCTCGCCATGGTGCAGCAGTTCGTGATGAACGGTAAAATTCCGGTACGCTATCCTATCTACATCGCGATGATGGCCATCGCCCGCTACATCACACTCGGAATGAAAGAGCTGGATGCAGTTTTGGTTGTGTGGTTATCTCTGGCTGCGTTTATTTTGGCTGCGGCTACTTTGCTGATCAGAATTGGACACCATTATTGGCCCTACGTTGATAACAGTACCTTGGAAAAAGACGAATAAAAGAAAGCCCCGTATTAGCGGGGCTTTTTTGTTTCAATACTCGATGACTTTTAGATCATTCAATGTTTTGGATCTGCTCACGCATCTGTTCAATTAGAACTTTCAGTTCAACGCCCGATGCGGTGATGTCGGTGCTGATGGATTTCGACGCTAGCGTGTTCGATTCACGGTTGAACTCTTGCATCATGAAATCTAGACGACGACCCACTGCGCCACCTTTTTTCAGAATGTTTGTGGTTTCTTTTACGTGAGAATCAAGACGGTCTAGCTCTTCTGCTACGTCTGATTTCTGTGCCAGAAGGATAAGCTCTTGCTCGATACGAGATGGATCCAGTTCCACTTTAGCGTCTTCGAACTTCGAGAATAGTCGTTCACGTTGCCACTCTAGTATTTCTGGCATGCGTGCGCGCACTTTCACAACTTCTGATGTGATCGCTTCTAGGCGTTGCTCAATCAGCGCCTTCATGTTCTCGCCTTCACGAGCGCGCGCTTCAATAAATTCATCCATTGCGCCATCAAATGCTTCTAGTAGCACTTTATTTACCGCATCCATGTCTTGCTCTGGCGTTTCCATTACCCCCGGCCATTGCATGACTTGAAATGGATTGATTCGGCTCAGTTCACCAGTCATGTGCATGACTTGTTCAGCGGCTTTAATTACCTGGCTAGCAAGCGCTTCATTGATGCTAAGCTCACCTTTTGCGGCAGGGTTTGCTTCAAAACGCAGATTACATTCTACTTTGCCTCGCGCTAAGCGCTTACGAAAGCGCTCACGTAAAACGGGCTCTAACCCGCGAAATTGTTCTGGCATGCGGAAGTATGTTTCTAAATAACGCTGGTTCACGCTGCGGATTTCCCATACCGCAGAGCCCCAATCGCCTTTTACTTCTTTGCGTGCATACGCTGTCATACTGTAAATCATCGAATTTTCCTGTCTTCATTTTTTGAAAATTACTTCAAGAGTGTATCATGCTGCGTCGATAGGTGCGCGGGATGTATGGATTGTTTATGTTGTGCCAGCGGCGTAACCTATGAATCCGGAATCGATTCCGTTATAATCTTCGCCCAACCAAATCGTCTTCTCCTCATATTTAAGGTAGATGCCCATGCGTCCAAACGATCGCAAGGCGGATCAAGTTCGCCCTATCAAAATTACTCGTAACTACACAGCTTACGCTGAAGGGTCAGTGCTAGTTGAGTTCGGTAACACCAAAGTGTTGTGTAATGCGACCGTCGAAGAATCTGTGCCACGTTGGCTAAAAGGTCAAGGTAAAGGCTGGGTTACAGCTGAATACGGCATGCTACCTCGAGCAACACATTCTCGTACTCGTCGTGAGGCGGCAAGTGGCAAACAAGGCGGCCGTACGATGGAAATTCAGCGTCTTATCGCGCGAAGCCTACGTGCTGTTGTCGATCTAAAAGCCATGGGTGAGTTCATGATCACCGTTGACTGTGACGTTATCCAAGCAGACGGCGGCACTCGCACTGCATCTATCAGCGGCGCAAGTGTTGCAATGGCCGATGCGTTCCAACACCTAGTAGATAGCGGCAAGCTAAAAGCAAACCCAATGAAAGGCCACGTAGCGGCAGTTTCTGTCGGCTTACTAGGCGACGAAGTATTGTGTGATCTTGAATACGTTGAAGATTCAGCGGCAGACACAGACATGAACGTAGTAATGACCGAAGAAGGCAAGATGATTGAAATTCAGGGCACCGCAGAAGGTGAACCGTTCAGTCACGAACAGCTGATGGCATTGCTCGAGTCGGCGAAAGTCGGCATTACGGAAATTGTCGCAGCGCAGAAGGCGGCGTTAGCCAATTGATTTAGATAGCTCCCATTATGGGGGCTATTTTTTTATCTCGACAATAGAGAAATGAATGATTGTCGAGAAGAGACACAAGAAACCAAGGACATAGAGAGAAAATAATGAAAGCATACCAGCGTGAATTTATTGAGTTTGCACTTGAGAAAGAAGTTCTTAAGTTTGGTGAGTTTACTTTGAAATCTGGCCGTAAAAGCCCGTACTTCTTTAACGCTGGTCTTTTCAATACTGGTCGTGACCTAGCGCGTCTTGGTCGTTTTTACGCAGCAGCGCTTGCTGATTCTGGCATTGAGTTTGATGTGCTGTTTGGCCCGGCGTACAAAGGTATCCCAATCGCGACGACAACAGCAGTCGCGCTGGCGGATCACCACGATATCGACACGCCTTACTGCTTCAACCGTAAAGAAGCGAAAGATCACGGCGAAGGCGGTAACCTTGTAGGCTCTGCGCTTGAAGGTCGTATCATGCTAGTAGATGACGTAATCACAGCAGGTACTGCGATTCGTGAATCGATGGAAATCATTCAAGCAAATGGCGCAGACCTTGCTGGTGTGTTGGTTGCGATTGACCGCCAAGAAAAAGGCAAAGGTGAGTTGTCTGCGATTCAAGAAGTGGAGCGTGACTTTGGTTGTGCAATCATCTCAATCATTAGCCTGACTGACCTTGTGACTTTCCTTGAAGAGAAAGGCACAGACAAAGAGCATCTAGAAGCAGTCAAAGCGTACCGCGCAGAATACGGCATTTAATTGGTTACTTTTTCTGAAAAAGTAAAAAGGGCAGATGGATATTCATCTGCCCTTTTTTGTTTTTGGATTCATCGCCTTGACCACTTACTTATAGCGAATGCCTTTCTCGACATGCTCATCTTGCATGGTTTTATAGCGTTTATGGAGCCACATCCATTGCTCTGGAGCGCGTAGAATGACTTTTTCCACATACTTGTTCATATAAGCGGCAGCGGCGACTTCGTCTTTTTGTGGATAATCGGCTTCAATGCAGTTATCGGCGATGATGTCGTATTTTCCTTCGTCATTGCGAAATCCTGAGCCTGGGATGATCGCACATTTTGAGGTATACGCCAGAATGCTCGTGCCTGTTGTCGTACACGCATCGTCTACGGCAAAGAAGGGCACAAATACTGATTTTTTGCGACCGTAATCGTGATCCGGTAAATAGAACAGACGCTCACCGCTGCGTAAAACACGAATCATCTTTTTTACATCTTTACGATCAATCAGTTTATTGCCGTTATGTGTCCGTCCCCAATACTGGATAAAGTTATAAGCAGGATTATTATGCGGACGAAACGCACCGTACCCGGCCACGCCTAACACGGCGAAAGCACGCGCAGTGATCTCTAGATTAAGAGCATGGACACAACAAAGTAGGACGCCTTTACCTTCTTTGGCTTTTTCACGCAGTGCGCCGAGATCTTTCTCGACGATCAGGTTTTTAAAGCGCCAAGTCGGCCAGAACCAAGTGATTCCGGTTTCTATCAGTGCCATACCGGTATTTTTGAAGTTCTCTTCAACAATATGTTGAATCTCTTCAGGTGTTTTGTCTGGAAAGGCCAATTCTAAGTTACGCTGAGCAACGTGGACACGCTTTTTACCGTAGCGCATGCCAAGTTTGCCGAGTGAACGACCTAATGAAAGCAGCAGCCGATAAGGAAGAATATTGACGAGGATGGCCAACAGACCAAAACCAAGCCATACGCCCCAGTTACGAGGGTGAAGAAGTGAAAGAGAAAACTCGGGCTGCGTGTATTTGTCTTTACTCATAGTCTTTTACTTTATTTGTGCACTCAAAAGCGCCCAGTACTCGTCAAAGTTTGCAGTCGGCTGGTATTTAAAGTCGCTACGCACAAAGCGGTTTAGGCTCCCCTCAACTTGTCCCAGAATTTGCGCGGCTAGGATGCGCTCTTCGACAGGGAAAGACTTCCCTTCACGAATCTTACGTTCACGCAGGATTTGGCGCAATTGTGTTTCTATACGCTCAAAGAGTTGATTGATGCGTTCACGTAGACGTTCATTTTCAAACATTAGAGCATGACCCGACAAAATGCGTGTCAGACCTGGGTTACGTTCAGAGAACGCCAAAATAAGGTGCATCACCATACGAATACGCTCTAGTGTATCTTTTTCGTCGTCTAGAATACGGTTGATACGTGTCATCAAGGCTTCTTCAATGAACTCAATCAACCCTTCGAACATGCGCGCTTTACTTGGGAAATGACGATACAGCGCGGCTTCTGAAACGCCGACTTGCTTGGCCAGTTTTGCCGTAGTAATGCGTGAAGCGCCATCTGTTGATTCAAGCATTTCTGCCAATGCTTGTAAGATTTCTTCACGACGGTTGGATTTTTTACTGCCGGCCATTAGTTACTTCCTTTCAAAATACAAAGTTGAGCGGAGGGGATTATAAGACGCTATTTCGCCTCAAACTAGACCACTAAGGGTGGAATGGGAGATTTAACACCCTTAGTTGTCATTTTTGTACCAAATTTATGCCAGCTTTTGTAAAAAATTGGCAGGGTTTTCAAACGTTAGTTACATCAATTGATGCATTTTTTCGAGAATTTTAAAGCTCAATGCTTCTTTTGATTCCAAAGCGAGCGCAAGTTCACCTTCAGGCCAGTAAAGGGTAATTGCGTTGTCGTTGCTGTTAAATCCTTGCCCTGCAACCGAAACGTCGTTTGCACAGATCATATCGAGGTTTTTCTTTGTTAACTTGCCTCGAGCATAGGTCTCTACATCATTGGTTTCAGCCGCAAAACCGACGGTAAACGGACGCTTCTCCGTCATTGCTGCCACAGATGCAACAATATCAGGATTTTTAACCATATTAATGACCATTTCGTCGTTGTCTTCTGTCTTTTTCAACTTTTGAGACGCGATCGTTTGTGGGCGGTAGTCGGCAACGGCAGCGCAGCTAATAAAGGCATCATGCTGGTTTGCATGTGTCATAACGGCTTCGTGCATCTCTTGTGCACTGGAAACATTTATGCGCTCAACACCTACGGGCGTATTTAAACTGACAGGACCGCTCACGAGGGTGACTTTTGCTCCCATCTGCGCTGCGGCGCTCGCCAATGCATAGCCCATTTTCCCGGAGCTATGGTTCGTAATGTAACGCACTGGATCAATCGCTTCGCGAGTTGGTCCGGCGGTAATGAGTATCGACCTACCTTCTAGCAATTTTGGTTGAAAGAACTGTTCACATAGCTCTACTAGCTGCATTGGTTCCAGCATTCGACCTGGTCCTACATCACCACAGGCTTGCTCTCCTGCCGCAGGGCCCCAGATGTGCATACCACGACGCGCTAACGTAGCGATGTTCTCTTGGGTTGCGATATTGCGATACATCTGTTGATTCATCGCCGGAGAAACAGCAACAGGGGAATCCGTCGCGAGCACGAGCGTAGTAAGTAAATCGTTCCCCATGCCTGCGGACATGCGCGCGATTAAGTCCGCGGTCGCGGGCGCTAATAGCACTAAATCTGCCCATTTGGCCAATTCAATATGGCCCATAGAGGCTTCCGCTGCTGGGTCTAGTAAACTGTCCGAGACAGGACGGCCCGAAACGGCTTGCATGGTTAAAGGGGTAATGAACTCTTTTGCGGCTTTCGTCATTACAACTTGAACTTGCGCTCCTCTCTCTATGAGGCGACGGGTTAGCTCCGCACATTTATACGCGGCAATACCGCCACTGATGCCGAGTAGAATTTTCTTTCCTGCTAGTGTTTGCATGTGAGATCTCCAATTTGATGACCGGATTTTAACACAATTCAAAGTCTGACCGCCCGAGCATATATAACGAGAAGATAATTCACATCAAACTCCAGAGTATTAATCTGACCGAGGAAGGGAAAATTCTCGCCTACCTCACAGACAAGTTGCGCGGAGTTTGCAAGTCTGAAAAGAAAAAGAGGTAGTGGAAACCATGGTGTTGAAAAGTCGAAACAAATTGCTGCTGATAACCCTAATTCCGCTGCTGTTGATCACTACGTTGATCTCAGTGGTGTATTACATCAACAGCAGTAAAAGTTTGGAAGCGGAGTTAGCAAGAGACAGGCAAGAGCTCATCGAAACGAAAAAGAAAGAGTTACAAGCCTATATGATGATGGGCGTGACGGCGATAAGACCGTTATACGACGCGGATGTAAATGGAAGTAATAAAGAGGCAGCAAAAGAAATTCTGAAAGCCATGCGCTTTGAAAGCGATGGTTACTTTTTTGCCTACGACTCTCAAGGTGTGAATACGTTGCACGCCATCAAACCTGCATTAGAGGGTAAAAACCTTTACGACTTAAAAGATGAAAATGGGGTCGCAGTTATTGCGGGCTTGATTGACGCTTCTCAAAAAGGGGATGGGTTCCTCTATTTCTCGTGGCACAAACCGACCATTGACGCACAAGCGCCTAAGTTGGGCTATGCAGAATATCTATCGAAATGGGACTGGGTTTTAGGTACTGGCGTTTATATTGATGACATCGACCAGCAAGTTGCGATGCACAGAGAGTTAAAGACTCAAGAGCTAAAAGAGCATACATTATCTGCCGTGTTGATTTCCGTTATTGGATTGATCATTACCAGTGTTCTCACCAGTATCGTGGTGTCTAAAGGCATTCAGCCATTACAACATGTCGCGGCTTCATTAAAAGATGTTGCCGCAGGCGGCGGTGACTTAACGGCTCGTTTAAAAGTCGAAAGTCAGGATGAAGTCGGTGAAGTGGCGGCCGCGTTTAATGAGTTTATGGATAAGCTGCACCCACTGATGCAGGACATTCATCGCTCTGCGACGACAGTACAGACCGTTTCTCAAAGCCTGAACACTCAGACCAGCCAAGCGAGCGGTCAAATGCAGGATCACTGTTTAGAGACGGACAAAGTCGTGACGGCAGTGACGCAAATGAGCATGACTGCCAAAGAAGTAGCCAGCAATACTAATGCGACCGCGCAGGCAATTGACGATGCCAACAGTCAAGTCACCGCCGCTCAGCATGAGGTCGAGCAAGCAATAGAAGGCATTACCGAACTCGTGACGGAGATAGACAGCACGTCAGATGCAATTTCTGAGTTGAGTTTACAGACCGAAAAAATAACCAAAGTGCTGGATGTGATTGGCGAGATAGCCGAGCAAACGAATTTGTTGGCCCTAAATGCGGCGATTGAAGCGGCTAGAGCCGGTGAGCAAGGTCGAGGGTTTGCCGTCGTTGCGGATGAAGTGCGCTCGTTAGCCAGTCGTACGCAAAATAGTACTCATGAAATTGGCGACATGCTCAAGCAGCTACAAAATGGTGTATCAAGAGCGGTCAGTACGATGTCGGTGAGCCAAAAACGAGGTGTCAAAACGGCGGAAGAATCTGCGCTCATTCAGCAATCTCTTTCTGGTGTTCATCATTCTATCGGAACAATTCGAGATATGGGTATTCAAACCGCGTCTGCCGCAGAAGAACAAAGCGCGGTTGCAGAAGACATCAACCAAAACTTAGTGGCTATTCAACAGATCGTGAACAACATTAATGAGACGTTGCAGCATGCCGAGTCAATCAGCACGCAGCTATCACAGTCTGGAACAGAAATTCACGGCTTGGTTGGCAACTTTAAACTCTGATGAACTGTTAAGTTGCATGGAAAACACTGATAGTACGAAGAAAGCGAAAGTCATACTCGACTTTCGCTTTTTGTTTTGTGGAATAGGGACACTTTCCATATAAAGAGACATCAGATGATACTGAAAGCTTTGCCAAATGAGTCCATGCCCAGAGAGAAGCTACTGCAACGAGGGCCGCAAGCTTTGACCGATGCTGAGCTACTGGCCATCTTCTTGCGCACAGGCACCCGCGGAATGAACGTGATTGAGCTTGCAGACTTCCTTATTCAAGACTTTGGTTCGCTCAGACAACTATTTTCAGCATCAGAAGAAGAGTTTTGTCGTCACAAAGGATTAGGGCAAGCCAAGTATGTTCAACTGCAAGCTGTACTAGAAATGACACAACGTTACTTGGCGGAGACGCTAAAGCGTGGTGATGCCTTAACCAGCCCCGACCAAACTAAGTTATATCTGTCTTCTATTTTGAGGGATCGGCAAAGAGAGGCTTTTTATATTCTTTTTCTCGATAACCAGCACCGAGTGATAAAAGATGAAATTTTATTTGAAGGAACGTTGGATGCAGCGTCGGTGTATCCGAGAGAAGTTGTTAAGCGTGCTCTGCATCATAACGCGGCGGCTTTGATTTTGGCGCACAATCATCCTTCAGGGGTTGCTGAGCCGAGCCAAGCTGACAGAAGGATTACAAGGCGTCTCATCGACGCATTAGCATTGGTGGATATTCGTATTTTGGACCATTTCGTCATCGGAGATGGGGAAAGTGTCTCTTTTGCTGAAAGAGGCTGGATATAACTGTGCGTTTTTTAGGTTGTTAGTTGCTAAAAATCTGCTATCATCCACGCCACTAAATTTTTAACTGAATTCAGCTTGGACTGCTAAAAAAATCTGCTGTCTAAAAAAAGATCACGAAAACCTGTAAAAAGGATCTGTTCGGGTCTTGAGCAATGCATATCAAGTTAGTATAATGCGCGACCTTTGATAGCCTTGTATGGATTTTCCATAGCGGTTCTTAACCTCTAACTTCTTTTCGAGAGATAGAGAGGTTCGGCCACCAAGGTTGATATCGAGCTGAAACGATTTTGGAGAAGACATTCATGTCACGAGTATGCCAAGTAACTGGTAAGCGTCCAGTAACGGGTAACAACCGTTCACACGCACGAAATGCTACTAAGCGTCGTTTTCTGCCGAACCTACAAACTCATCGTTTCTGGGTAGAGAGCGAAAAACGTTTTGTTAAACTACGTCTATCTGCTAAAGGTATGCGCATCATCGACAAGAAAGGTATTGATACTGTTCTTGCAGACATGCGTGCACGTGGCGAAAACGTTTAAGAGGAAATAAGCAATGGCAAAGAAAGGCGTTCGTGAGAAAATCCGTCTAGTATCTTCTGCAGGTACAGGCCACTTCTACACAACTGATAAGAACAAGCGTAACATGCCAGGCAAATTTGAGATCAAAAAGTTTGATCCAGTAGTTCGCCAGCACGTTATGTACAAAGAAGCAAAAATCAAATAATTGGTTTCAGTCTCTTTGATGAATTGAAAAACCCAACTTTCGAGTTGGGTTTTTTATTACCTGAATAAAAATGCTGAAGAAAAGTGTTCAGTACGTCATCGGATTATAAAGTACTGCTAACGTCATTTTATTGGTCCGACTCTATACTCGAATTTTTAATTTATCGTCCTATACCGCTTGGTCACCGCTTCTCTACATACTTGCACACCATTGTTCTAGTCAACCTCAATACTCTTTGGTAATTTACTCATAACTATAAGAGAGTAGAGATGGTTATGCGTGTGAGTCCGGCTCGTCGCCGCCGATGGAACAATATTCTTATTCTGGGCATTATCGCGTTTATAGTGATCTTAAATGCGCCGATGTGGATCAAAACTTACCTATTAACAGCCCAAGCAGACCCTTACCCAAATGTACTTCGCTCCGACTATACGGTGGAGTCTTTGTACTATAGTGGCTGGGAGTTCGAGCTGCATGATGGACGGTGGCAATCCAACATCAAAGTTGATGCACCGATCAGTGAACTTGTATCACGCTGGCAATCATTGGAAGGGACCGAGCTTACCTCAGAACAGTACGACCATTTAAAACCTAACCTAGCGGTACCTGAAACGGTAGAAGTCTGGTATCAGGCTCTCGAAGAGCCGCAGCGGGTGACTTTCTTTCGTTTACCTGATTTTTGGCTATTTAAAACCTGGCAAGACAAATGGGTCGCTATCTCCGTTGATGAAAACTACCTTATGCCAGAGTAAAGCCTTTTTGCGTCTATACCCCTAATAAGCTTCCCTATTTATCGTTTTTCTTTTCGATTATGCTAGCAGCGAGAACTATTAGCCGGTGAATTGGAGAATCTAATGCCTGAGTTGCCAGAAGTTGAAGTCAGCCGTATGGGGATTAGCCCCCACATGGTTGGACAAACGATCCAGTCGTTTACTTTTCGAACGCCTAAATTGCGCTGGGATATTCCTACAGAGCTTAAAAAATTGGAAGGGCAGGTGATCCGTGCGATTAGCCGTCGTGCGAAATACTTACTGATCGAGACAAACACAGGTACAGCCATTGTTCACTTGGGCATGTCTGGGTCTTTACGTGTCCTAGATGCCGACTTTCCGCCAACAAAGCACGATCATGTGGATCTCAAACTAAGCAGTGGAAAAATACTGCGTTATAACGATCCGCGTCGTTTTGGGGCATGGCTGTGGTGTGCTCCTGGCGAGTCACATGCTGTGCTAGCAAACATGGGGCCTGAGCCTTTAACTGAAGAGTTCAATGCGGAATATGTAGCGGAGAAAGCTAAAAATAAGCGTGTCGCTGTCAAGCAGTTCATCATGGACAACAAAGTCGTGGTTGGTGTTGGGAACATCTACGCGAATGAGTCGTTGTTTAAATCTCGAATTCACCCTTCAAGGCCCGCAGGTAAGTTGACTTCTCAAGAGTGGAGGTTACTTGTTGAAAATATCAAAATGACACTTGAGATTGCCATTACGCAAGGTGGGACTACCCTGAAAGATTTTGCGCAAGCCGATGGAAAGCCGGGTTACTTTGCACAAGAGTTATTGGTTTACGGAAAAGCCGGAGAGTCATGCCCAGAGTGCGGCGAACGACTTCAAGAGCTAAAGATTGGCCAGCGTAATACCTTCTTTTGTAGTGAGTGTCAGAAGTAATAGGCTTGCAGAGTTATTGATAGCTCTCGCTCAACAATGAGTATCCTTGCTAATAATTATTGGGGTAGATACTATACTGAGCTGCACTAAATCAGCTGAGGGTTTAACGGTGGAACTAAGCAGTAATACACCATTGAAAGTGTTTGTTATTACAACTGGAAATGAAGAGCGAGTAAATCGCATTCAAAATTACCTAAAGGGTATCGATTTTGAATTTGTTTACTCAGATTCTTATGATGATCTTCTTAAGCTAGAGAAAGAGTATGAAAGTTACTCTCATAAGTTTCGCCAAAAAGCGATCATGGCTGGAGAGATTGGTTGCTTTAAGACACACTCTCAAGCATGGGAATTGATTGTTGCGTCAGGAACGCCTGCGATTGTTATTGAAGACAATATTGAGTTCATCGGTGAAGCATCAAGGTTACTTGCTGATGACGTACTAGCTTATATCCAAAGTTGTGGCTTAGTGAACTTTACTAACTTCTGCTACATTTTAGACCCAGAAAAACCGTTTAAAATATCAGATGTAAAAGAAAAGAAGCCGTTTCCAACCGTGTGCTATGGCATTACACCATTAAGAGCTAGAGATCTATTAAGCAGCATGAAAAAAACGGCTTATGCGGTGCCAATTGACAAGTGGTTATCGATTCCAAAATTAAGTGGTTGTTATGGTTACATCAGCCCAATAGTGGTAGCGAAAAGAGAAGACAACCTGACTAGCATTGCTAATAAACGTAAGGGGAAAAAGACTTTTAATCCCCTTAATATGATTCAGCGTGTTATCAATAAAGTTAAGTACGATTACTAGTTGTTTCAGGGTTACCTAATAGATTTAGGTAACCCTTCTTGTTTCTGCGAGATTAAAATACTTCTCTGCGACTAATAGAGAAATTAACCTTTCTCTTTTAGTATCTTTAAATTGCTCAACCCACTGATGAGCATTCTGTATAATTTCTTCTGCCTTGTCAGGGTGTTCCAAGTAGTAGTCCATTTTTTCATCTAGGTCAGAAAAATCATCTTTGACTTGAACAAAGTGCACACCCGCTTTTAATTTCCCTTCCATAAACCATGTTTCGTAGCGCAGTTTAGGGGTAAAGCACAAAGAATTGGAGGACATGATCCACTTAAGATTGGTTGCGACGTCCATTCCCTCCAAGCTCAGAATGAATTTGTACTCAAGTTGTTCTGAGATACTCATTGAAGGGGTCACGTAGCTCAGTTGTTCTGGATCTTTATCCTGCGTATCCACTCGACCGATGTTGCAGCGAGGATTATGGAAATGACGAGAAAGTAGTTTTCTTCGATTTGGTCGAAATCCCGTCCCACGCCATACAATCATGTCTTTTTTAGTTTGGTACGGCTTGTCTTTATCCACAAAAAAGTAGTGTCTAACGGCGTTTAGCTTTAGTAGGACCGAGTTAGTGTTCTCTCCTTCAATAGGTCGACTTTTTAAAAAACTCGGCTCGTTTGGTACATCAATGACATCGCCATTGACATATTTGAAGACGGCCTTTTTAGGGAAGCATTTAATAACCTTCAACAGATCATAGTAATAAGCGCTGCCGCCCGTTTTTTTAAAGTCTTTTACTTTCGTAAGATCTGGAGGAGTCAGTTCGAAGCTCGTTGTATGTTTATTGTAGTAATTAACTCGTTCACGCAAGTACTCTTCATCATAGCTTGGAGCCCGTGCTAACAGTTTTTTTGCGGAATAACGAAACAAAAAAGAAGGTAAATAAGCGAGTATTCCGTTAGATAAGTAATACTTTAACTTTTTCATGCTGAACGTAGTTTTTCTAAGATGGCTGTGTTTACAGGATTCGGAACGAATTGGGCGACATTTCCGCCATGAATCGCTACTTCTCTTACTATTGTTGAGGACAAGAACGCGAACTCTTCAGAAGGGGTAAGAAAAATACTTTCTAGTCCGGGTAGTAACTTACGGTACATGCTCGTCAAACCAAACTCGTACTCAAAGTCCATTGTTGTGCGAAGCCCTCTGATTAGGATCGAGGCTTGTTGTTCTTTGGCGAAATCCACAAGTAAACCACTAAAGCCGACAACGTTGACATTGCTTAAGTGTTGACAGCATTGGTGGACCAGGTCTACACGCTCATCCAACGAGAACATGGTGTTTTTCGAAGGGCTAGCTGCAACTCCAATTGTTACTGAGTCGAACATTTTTGCTGTACGTTCGATTAAATCTAGATGGCCATTAGTAATTGGATCAAAAGTTCCAGGATAGATCACCTTTTTATTCATAGCTGCAATCCTCTGAAATAAACAGGTCAACACCATTCTCACAGCGTTTAAGCTTGTTTTTAATGGTGTTCTCTAAAATCTCGTCATTTTGTCCGAGTGACGCACGAGAGTTTTCTACGTGGTACAAGTGGTAGCCTACACCTGCGAATTTTAGGTAAAGACGTGACTTACCCGCATTCAACATGCGATGAACAAACTCGCTGTCTTCGCGTCCCCATCCAACAAAATCTTGGTTGAAGCCATTCACCTCGATGACATCTTGTCGCCAAAACGCCATGTTGCAACCGCGAGTGGCTTTATCGTTATTGCGCTCGTAAGAGAACCATTTCGATAGTAAAGCGTTGGTGATGCAGTTTTTACGATTGCGAATGCCTTTGCTGAAGATAGAAGGCACTAAGCCGTTTTCCATGATGGCCTTGCTGCAGTTTTCATCCGTTAACACGCGTCCACCCTGCACAAACCAATTTGGCTTTGCGACTTGCTTATGTGATTCAATAAACGTTTGAGACAACACCATGTCGCCATCAATCATGATGAGGTAGTCACCTGATGCTTTTGCGATCGCACGGTTGCGGCTCATTGAAAGTTGAAAGCCATTATCTTCGTGCCAGCTATGAATAAGTGGTACTGGAAAGCCGTCACGCAGTTGGTTGATCATTGCTTTGGTATCGTCTCGAGAACCGTCATCTGCAACAATTACTTCGTCAGGCAAAACGGTTTGACGTTTCACGCTTTCTAACACCGCTTTTAATGCCTCTTTCCAGTTGTAAGTGGTGATAATTAAAGTCGTTTTCATGATTTTCTTGCCTGTTCACGTAAGTAGAGATCGATATATTTTACAAAAGTAGAGTGCATGCTTAGCCAAGCTAGAATGAAGCCATGCTTGCCATCAAGGAAGCCTCGTTTGAGAACATACATCTTCAAAAAGCTAGCAAGAGCGTGAACGATAGCGGTCGTTAAACCCGCTTTCTTTTTACCTTCACGTTCATCCGTCCAGGCCTTAAGGTAGCCAGTGGTTTTATTGATGTAATGATGAAGGTGCTCGTAAGTGTAGTGATGCAGTCGACCATCCAGTTTTTCAGTTTGATAGTTTTTCTCATCAACTTTTTCATGAACGAGCGAATCATTATATTGTGTATATTCGGTGCGATATAAGCGCACAATCCAGTCTGGAGACCAACCAGAATGGTAGATGAACTTACCAAACGCTGAGCTTAGTCGATTAAGTTTGTATAAAACGTTCGGCTTATTGGCTGATACCGCGTGTAAGATACTTTCTTTTAGCTCTGGAGTGACTTGTTCGTCCGCATCAAGCCACAAAACGTAGTCTGCCGTAACGTATTGCTGCGCCAGTTGGCGCTGTTTACCGAATCCTGGCCAATCTAGGTTGGTGTAAAACTTATCTGTGTATTGTCGGGCGATTTCTTCAGTGCGATCAGTGCTGCCCGAGTCTAGAAGGACAATCTCATCGACCCAATCTTTTACTGTGTCTAGACAAGCTTGTAAGTGCTTCTCTTCATTTTTTACAATTAAGGCAACGGCTAAGGTTGGTTTGGACAAGGTCATTTCCTTCTTAACAAATCAAGACAGTAAGTTTACTGGTATTGAGGATACAAATCTTCTAAGACTTGATCGAACATGCTCATTACTTGAGTGCTGGTAATGCGGTTCATTGCCGTTTCATCTTTAGCGCGAGTTCGCCAGCTTAACTCGTGACTGTTTTTACCTGTTTCCGCAAAGATCGTTTCTTCATACACTGAGACAACGTATTTTAGATAACGGTAAGGTCCCACTCGCAGCGGATTATGGTGTGCATAGAGCCCGATGATTGGCGTTTTCATGGCATTCGCCATGTGTGCTGGTCCGGTATCGGGGGCGATGACCATTTCAACCTTATCTATTAACGCAAGCATTTGCAGAATTGAACTTTGTCCAACTAAATTTAGACACGGTTCTTCCAAGCGAGATTGAATGGCTTCTGCCAGATCCAATTCTACCTGAGCAGGGCTGCCTGCCAGAATCACGTTCCAGCCTTTTGCTCTGGCGTGATGAATCACATCTACATAACCTTCCGCGTTCCAGTTTTTATAAGCTTTGCTCGCACCAGGCACAATCAGCAGGTTAGGTTTACTACGAGAAATATGAGACTCTGCCCAAGTTTGATCGTGGTCTGAATAAGAAAGTACCCAGTCTAGTTCTGCCTTTGGTACCCCAATTTGATGGGCAAAGGCCATTAAGCCATCTGCGACATGCAGAGATTGCGGGGAAGGCACTTTGACATTGGTAAATAGTGTTTGAAAGTCCTGGCTTCTATCAGAAGAGAAACCAAGTTTGTATTTTGCTTTAATGCCCAACGTTGCGACACTCGCTCGAATTGCGTACTGCATATGCAATAGCGCATCAAACTCTCTGCCTTTCAGCTGTCGCCAAAGTGATTTGTAGCCATCAAGTCCCGCTTTTTTATCAAAAACAATCACTTCTACACCATCGATGGCGGCTAATAACTGGGCTTCAAGTTTACCCGTTATCCAGGTAATCTGGGTCGAAGGCCAGTGTTTCTGAATAGCTTGAATGGTGGCGATAGTATTGCAAACGTCTCCGATAGCGGACAAGCGCAAGACGCATAGTGACGATGGGGCAGAAGTGAACATAATTATTGTCTGATTCGATGAATAGAGGCAGGTAAATTATGCAGACATCCCCAATAAATGTAAAATACACGGCTCGAATATAGCTAAGTACCGATAAGTGTTCTGCAATGTCAAAGACAACACCACATCAATCGCAAGAATCTGGCAAGCCGGGTAATACCGGACTAAAGCGCATCGTTAAAGCGACGGGTTATTCGATCCAAGGATTAAAAGCGGCTTTTAAGCATGAAGCTGCCATTCGACAAGAGTTGGCTCTGTTGAGTATCGCCGTGATTTTGGCTTGGCTAGTGGATGTCGGCATGGTTGAGCGTATCTTAATGATCGGGGTCGTGGTATTAGTCTTGATTGTAGAGCTTGTAAACTCAGCGATTGAGGCAGTGGTTGATCGTATCGGTATTGAACGGCATGAACTCAGTGGTCGAGCTAAAGATATAGGCTCTGCTGCCGTTATGGTTGCTTTGGCGTTTGCTGCATTTACTTGGTTGTATATATTAGCCAGCCGGTATTTAGGCTAGAGGGTGAGCGTATGACTCAACAGTATAAAAACAACAACCAAGTGATCTGGTTTGATGACGAGATCATTACAGACCCTAGCCAACCGATATTTGATGCGGAATACTGGCAGTCCTCCGACAAGGTGGTTGGCAGTGCGACGGGGCGAGGCACGACATGGTTTATCCAACTAGAGAACATGCAAGCGGCACTACGTCATTACCGTCGTGGCGGTTTGTTTGGGAAGTTAGTTAACGATCATTATTGGTTCTCTGGCTGGGATAACACCCGTTGTGCGCAAGAGTTTCAGCTTTTGTTGGCGCTAATTGAGGCTGGGGTGCACGTTCCTCGTCCTATTGCAGCAAGAGCCGTAAAGTCAGGATTCTTCTATCAAGCTGATTTATTAAGTGAGCGAATCCCAAACGCCAGAGATCTGGTTAGTATCTTGCAAGAACAGTCTTTATCGGTAGAAATGTATCAGAAAATAGGGCAAGAAATTGCCAAGATGCATCAGGTTGGCGTTAACCATACCGATTTGAATATCCACAATATCTTGATCGACGACAAAGATAAGGTATGGATTATCGATTTTGATAAGTGTCGTTTTGAAACTTCTGGTGACTGGAAGCATCAAAATCTAAATAGACTTCTGCGCTCATTTAATAAAGAGCGTTTAAAGCGACAGATTATTTGGCAAGAATCCGATTTTGAACATTTTCAGGACGGTTATGCTTCTCAATCTTAATTGAGTTTTTTATCATTTTATATTGATTGCTCTAAGTAAACCTTCTTGAGTCTAACGATGCTCGAGTGAGTCTATAAACTACAATAATCATAAAGTATTCATGTGTATCTGATGGCACAAAAATTAACGTAGGTAACATTTGTAATGAAAATATTAGTAACCGGTGGAGCAGGCTTCATTGGGTCAGCTGTTGTCCGACATATCATTCGTGACACCCAAGATACCGTTATCAATTTAGATAAACTGACCTACGCAGGGAATCTAGAATCACTGGTTGATGTCTCAGAGAGTGAACGTTACTATTTTGAGCAAGTAGATATCTGTGACCGAGCTGAACTAGATCGCGTATTTTCAGAGCATCAACCCGATAGGGTGATGCATTTGGCCGCCGAGTCTCATGTCGATCGCTCTATTGATGGTCCTGCTGCTTTTATTGAGACTAACGTGATGGGCACTTACCATTTGCTTGAAGCGGCTCGTCAATATTGGTCGGGCTTAGATGAAGCGCGCCAATCGGCATTCCGTTTTCATCATATTTCTACGGATGAAGTGTATGGCGATCTAGAGGGAACGGATGATTTGTTCACCGAAACCACCTCATACGCGCCGAGCAGCCCATATTCTGCATCTAAAGCTTCGAGCGATCACCTGGTTCGCGCTTGGCAACGGACTTATGGCTTACCAACACTTATCACGAATTGCTCCAACAACTATGGCCCGTACCACTTCCCAGAGAAGTTGATCCCTCTGATGATTTTAAATGCCCTCGACGGCAAGCCGTTGCCTGTGTATGGCGATGGTATGCAAATCCGAGATTGGCTGTTTGTGGAAGACCATGCTCGCGCGCTTTACAAAGTGGTCAACGAAGGTGAAGTAGGTGAAACCTACAACATTGGTGGCCATAACGAAAAAGCCAACATCGAAGTGGTGAAAACCATTTGTGCTTTGCTTGAAGAGCTGCGACCAAACAAACCTGCCGGGATAGAGTCTTATGAGTCTTTGATCACTTATGTCAAAGATCGCCCAGGTCATGATGTGCGCTACGCAATTGATGCCACCAAGATCGCTCAAGAGCTTGGCTGGACGCCAGAGGAAACCTTTGAAAGCGGCATTCGCAAAACCGTGGAATGGTACCTAAACAACCCACAATGGTGGCAACGTGTGCTTGATGGTTCATACAGTCTTGAGCGATTAGGAGCGGGCGAATAATGAAAGGCATTATTTTAGCAGGCGGCTCGGGCACTCGACTTTACCCTATTACACGTGGTGTCTCTAAGCAGTTACTGCCGGTTTATGACAAACCAATGATTTACTATCCGTTGTCGGTACTTATGCTTGCTGGCATTCGTGAAATCTTGATCATCACCACGCCAGAAGACCAGGAAGGATTTCAGCGCCTATTGGGTGATGGCTCAGAGTTTGGCATTGAGTTGCAATACGCGATTCAACCAAGTCCAGACGGCTTAGCTCAAGCCTTCATCATTGGTGAAGAATTCATTGGCGATGACTCAGTATGTTTGGTGCTGGGTGACAACATCTTTTATGGGCAAGGGTTCACTCCTATTCTTCAGCAAGCTGCGATGAAGAGCCGTGGTGCGACGGTATTCGGTTATCAGGTTAAAGATCCAGAGCGATTTGGCGTTGTAGAATTTGATGCCAATATGCAGGCGATTTCGATTGAAGAAAAACCAGTAAAGCCTAAATCCAATTATGCTGTCACTGGGCTGTATTTTTATGATAACCGAGTCGTCGAATTGGCAAAAAAAGTCAAACCTTCATCTCGTGGTGAGTTAGAGATTTCGACGCTAAACCAAATGTACCTTGAGCAAGGTGACCTGAATGTTCAATTACTAGGGCGCGGCTTTGCTTGGTTAGATACTGGAACACATGAAAGCCTGCATGAAGCCTCTTCGTTTGTTCAAACCATTGAAAATGTTCAAGGTCTTAAAGTTGCCTGTTTAGAAGAGATTGCGTGGCGCAATGGGTGGTTATCTACTTCTCAAGTTATCCAATTTGCTCAACCAATGTTAAAAAATGACTATGGACAATACTTAAATAAAATTATTTGTGATGATTGCTCATCAAGCTAAATAGAGATTACCCAAAACGAGTCCAAGCTTCAGGTATTGTTATGTGTAAAAAAATAGTATTACATGCGATGACTAAAAAAGGGTATGAAGTTGCTACCCTTTTATTTGAAAAATATCGAGAAATTGTTGATTTCCTTGTTATAGGAAAAGATAAAAATATTAAAGATGATTATAGTGAAAATTTGAGACAATTAGCTATCAACAACGGTGTTCAGTATTATTATCATAATGACACTTACACAATACCTCAAGAATCCTATGTGTTAGCAGTGTCATGGCGCTGGATGATTAGAAGTATCGAAGATAGCAAGTTAATTGTTTTCCATGACTCTATTTTACCTCGATATAGAGGCTTTGCTCCGCTAGTGAATAGTTTAATTAATGGTGAGCATGAAATTGGTGTTACAGCTCTATTTGGTTCAGATGAGTATGATAAAGGTGATATTATTGCACAAGCTGCTTCATTTATTGACTATCCAATGAAATTATCTGATGCAATTGAAGTGAATAACCTCAATTATATAAAACTGGCAGATTTGATATTTAATAGTTTACATTCCGGAAGAGAAATAAAATCCTCACAACAAGATGAGTCATTAGCGACATATTCAATATGGCGAGACGAATCTGATTATGAGATCGATTGGAATCAAAGTTCTACATACATTAAACGATTTATTGATTCTGTAGGGTACCCATATTCTGGAGCTATTACTAATGTTGATGAGAATAAAGTGGTGGTCTTGGATGCTGAAGTAGTACAGGATGTGGTTTGTGAGCATAGGCATGTTGGTAAAGTGATATTTGTTGAAAATGGCTGCCCCGTTG
Organism: Vibrio sp. D431a; assembly: GCF_030248655.1. Classification (NCBI taxonomy): domain Bacteria; kingdom Pseudomonadati; phylum Pseudomonadota; class Gammaproteobacteria; order Vibrionales; family Vibrionaceae; genus Vibrio; species Vibrio sp. D431a. Next base: position 100,141 of record NZ_JAHGAP010000013.1, read on the forward strand.
TAATTTGTGGTAAAGGCTTGTTGAAAATCACCAAAGCAGTAGTGAAGGAAGAAAACCAAGCTCGAGATTTCTTGCCGATCAATAAATTTAGAATGAAATTCTATTGATTGTAACCCCAGAGAGATAGATTAATGATTCCATTTAATAAGCCCCCAGTTGTAGGTAAAGAGCTTAGCTTTATTGAGCAAGCTATCCAAGGAAGTAAACTCTCGGGAGATGGGCCACTTTCTGAACGATGCGAGAGTTGGTTTGAAAACAGAGCGAGCTGTATTAAGACTTTGTTAACGCCTTCATGTACCCATGCGCTTGAACTCGCCGCTTTACTGATCGATATTCAGCCTGGTGATGAAGTGATTATGCCAAGCTACACTTTTGTTAGCACTGCGAATGCATTTGTACTGCGTGGTGCAAAAGTGGTGTTTGTTGATATTCGTCCAGATACGATGAACATTGATGAAACCAAAATTGAGGCTGCAATCACTGAAAAAACGGTTGCTATTGTACCTGTACATTATGCTGGTGTTGCTTGTGAGATGGACACGATCATGAGTATTGCAGAGAAGTATAAACTCATTGTTATTGAAGATGCAGCTCAAGGTGTGATGTCTACTTACAAAGGAAAAGCGTTGGGGGCAATTGGCCATCTAGGTGCATATAGTTTTCATGAGACGAAAAATTATACGTCCGGTGGTGAAGGTGGACTACTTCTTATTAATGACCAATCTTTTGTTGAGCGTGCAGAAATTGTCAGAGAGAAGGGGACGAACCGAAGCTTGTTCTTCCGTGGCATGGTAGACAAATATACTTGGGTTGATCTTGGTAGTAGTTTGCTTCCAAGTGAGATACAAGCAGCATATCTTTGGGGACAGCTTGAAGAAGCTGAAGGGATTAACCAAAGACGGCTACAAATTTGGCGAAAATATCTAGATGAGCTTACGCCTCTTGCCGCAAAACACAATATAGAAGTGCCAACTGTTCCTTTTGAATGTCAGCATAATGCGCATATGTTCTACTTGAAACTGGAAAATCTGGAATTGAGAAGCCAGTTTATTGAAATGCTTCGTGAAGAGGGCATAGTTTCTGCGTTTCACTATATTCCATTGCATAGCTCACCAGCTGGCCAACAGTTTGGTCGGTTTGTCGGTAGTGATATATATACGACACAAGAAAGTGAGCGCTTGGTAAGACTACCACTGTACTTCAATATGAGTGATAGTGAGCAGTCTTATGTTATTAATGCTATAAAAAATGTTTTAGGGCGCATGGAATTGTAAAAATGCAAAGCAACGAGATTAAACATATTTTTTTAGTGTCTAGCACAGACTACTTTTCCCCTCTGTTTATTGATGCCTTAATAGAGAAAGCTAGCATTAATCACGAGACGTTAGGTGTCGTCATTTTCGGATGTAGTGATATTGAATCTCAGTACCCTAAGAAAATTGATGGAGTCACTTACTTTTCTTACGAGAAGGTGAACAACTCTATTTTTTTGAACGCTTCAACGATAACTTATTTCTCTCTGAGTGCACTTAACTCTGCTCAAATTCGAGAGATTCTCGAGCTTAGTCCACAAATGAAGAGCAAGTGTTATATGTTTATCACGGATGATGAGGTTGACAGATGGCTTTGGTGCAAAGATAAACATGGACGCTTAGTTGCAGATGTTAAGCTTAACATTACAGAGAATGATCTTTGGGTTTTAAGTCAACAAGAGCAGTTTATTGCTTTAAATAGTGCGTTTCGTGAGAAGTTGAGCCAAGTATTAGAAAGGTGTGATTTTTGTCTTGTTGATTCTAGTGTTGTCTTCGACACATTACCCACTAAATCTGCTGAGACTCTGGCGATTTCTGTTTATGCAGACGAAAAAAATAAGAAAAAAAGTATCCTTTTAGGTACTAAACCTAATGCATTTAAATATCAAAACATTAAAGCGATGTTGCGTGCATTCATAAAAGCTGGAGTGCACACGGAATACAAGTTTGTTGTGATGTGGCCTGTAAAGCAGTGGCGAAAACGTCTTCTTTTAGATCTTTATTTAACCTATTTGCAAAAGATAAAGAAGCAAACAGTCGATGTGTCTGTCATAACTTCACTTCCCCCACTAGCTTACACGGCTGTTGTGATGTCGTGCACCCATCTTGTGCTTCAACCTAGAGGCGGAGCTAGTACCGCCCGTCAACTGATGAAGTGGGGGCAAGGTAAGGTTTATGTGGCGAAAGGAAGCCACAATGAACTGTTTTTTAAAGATGCACAAAATGTTGAACTCTGTAGTTTTTCTACATTTGATGAACTAGCGAGCAGTTTAGGTAAATATATTGATATTAGCGCTAATGCCTCTAAAATAAATGCAGAAGAGCGGCGCTCGCTTAAAGAGCTATCTAAACTGTATATTTAGAGCATCAATACAGCTGAGATATGAGAGATATTGTTTGTCGGTAATTGGTATTATGAGGTCGTTCTACAAAGTAATCTCTAAGTTTTATTTTAGGTGAGACTACTTTGGAGCGCTACATTCTTGATTCTCAAGAACTACGATAACACTCAAGTTTGTTATTTACTTATGCCATATAATGCCTTGTAACAACGCATTATATGACATAATATTTTTAATATTTTTTCTTTTTTTCTTTTTTCCACTGTGTAAGGAAATCGTGTAGATCCAGTGCAAGTAAATCAACCTGTATATTGTCATTGACTTCTTTTAGGTTTAGTACGGAGGTTGAGTTCAAAGTATAAAGGTGAACGTTCTTATCATTCGGGGAAATAATAACTTCAGCTGGTATGAACTTATCTATAACTAAACAAGAAAAGTGCTCAGTATAATCTGTACATTCACGAGGGTGTGGCTTTATTACTGTAATGTTATATTTCTCATAAATTTCTTTGTACAGCTCTATTTTTCCATCTTCCGTTACTAGATCGCTGATAGGTTGAGTAAATAAGATGTTTTTTCCACTAAGAGATTCGAAGTTATGTGTTAGTATCATTTTTAAACCAAAACTTCTTGTGTAGTCCAACATTTCAACTACATCGAATGCTTTTGCTTTGTTTTGTAATTGAGAGTCCACAAGCTCTGGCTTAGATAAGTAAACACTGGTTATTTTATTACTATAGCCTAAAGGAGAAATAACTCTGCCTTTTAAAGCGCGTTTTACTCTTTTTTTGAATGATATTGGGCCATTATAGTTTCCGGCGCCATCTTCTAGTACTGAACCGTGAGATAAATCAAATAGAAATGCATAAGTGAGATGGTCATGACCAAAGAATTTTTTATTTTTAACTAGAGTCGTGATGTCATATTTTAGAACTCCAAATTTGTAAAGCAATGAGTCCCAATTTTTATTAAGTTTAGTGTTTATAATAACTACATTGTCTAATTTACTATTCGCTAACAGGCCTTGGAAATCTACATGACTAATGAACAGTGTATTATGGCTGCCTTTATTAATATATAAGTATAAAAAAAGTGCAAAAATTGAGTTTACGTAACATACGTTCTCATAATTAGATTGAATCCTCTTATATGTAATAATGCTTTTCACTATTTTTTCTCAAAGATTACTGTTACTATTTTATTTACAATGTTTTTATAATTAGTGATAAATCTTTCACTGTCTGATTTTTTAGAATTTACACTAGATGAAAACTGTTTCTCTATCAATGTGTGAATTTCATTTTTTTCTTTAATGACATCACAGAACGAATGTTTTTTAAGAATATTAACGATTTCTGTAAAGTTGTAATAACTAGGTCCCGTGATTACAGGAACTCCCAGTGCTGCGGGTTCTAATACATTGTGCCCTCCAACCTTATCTCCAACTAGGCTACCGCCCATAAAGCAGATATCCGCTGCGCCTATCAAAGTTAGCATCTCACCCATAGTATCACCGAGATATACTTGAGTATTTATCTCGACTGCATGCGTTGAAGTACGACGCACAGTGTTAAAGCCTTGCTGTTGGCAAAGCGTAAACACATCATCAAATCGTTCTGGATGGCGAGGAACTAAAATAAGTAATGCATTTGGATGAGATTTTAAAACTTGCCTATGTGCATCTAATACCTGTTCGTCCTCGCCTTTGTGGGTGCTAGCTGCAATCCAAATCGGACGATCGTTTCCAAGTTGGGCTCGAAGCTGCTGTCCTTGCTGTTTCACTTGCTCTGATATTTGAATATCGAACTTAATCGAGCCAGTAACGGATAGTTTCTTTTTCTCAACGCCTAAGCGTTCGAAGCGCTCTGCATCTGAATCCGTTTGGCAGAGTACTTGAGTTAGGCATGGATGAAGCTCGTTAAAAAGCCGCTGTATTTTGGCGTAGTTCTGACACGATTTTTCAGATAGGCGCGCATTCACGACAGTTATAGGGATACCCGCTTTGTGAACATTGTGAAGCGTGTTTGGCCACAGCTCAGTCTCAATGATCAACATCTGTTTTGGCTGCACTGCTTTAAGAAAACCTTTGATAGCGAACCCAAAGTCAATTGGCATATAGCGGTGTTCAATTAAATCACCCAACTTAGCAATCTGTTCAGCTCCCGTACTTGTTGTTGTTGTAACTAGAATAGATTGTTCGGGGTTTTGTTCCTTAAGGGCTTTAATTAAAGGTGTTGCTGCTATGCTTTCACCAACAGATACGGCATGTATCCAAATAGGTTTGTCGTTGCTTTTTAGCTTGGGAGTGATACCAAAGTGCTCTTTCCAGCGAGAGCCGAACTTAGGCTTATTTGGTTTGCTCTTGTACAAACCAAATAAAAGTAGCGGTGACGCTAGGGCGAGTAGTAAGGTATAAACAATACGAACTAACATGAGCTTATCGTAATGGCGTCAAATTTTTGGATGCTATCTAGCACTTGCTTAGGCGAAAGTTCTGTCAAGCACTTGAGGTGTTTGTATTGACATTCACGCTGGAAACAAGGGCGACAATCAATATCGGTATCAACAATCTCCACTTTTTCTGCGAGTGGGGGGGTGTACTTCGGTGAAGTTGAGCCATACACGGCAACAACATTACAACCAACCGCAGCTGCCACATGCATTAAGCCTGAGTCATTCGCGACAACAGTCTTACATGCAGCAAGTAAGTCGACTGCTTCAATTAAGCTGGTTTGGCCTGCCAGAACATGAATGTGCTCATGGAATTGCGTCGGAACAAGTGCGCGAATATTGTTACAAGTCTCCAAGTCCTTTTGAGAACCAAACAACCAGATTTGATGCCCAGATCGAGCCATTTGCGTCGCAACTTCAGCGTAGTGTGTTTCGGGCCATTTTTTGGCGGGACCAAACTCTGCTCCTGGGCACAGTCCGATAATTGGTTGGTCTTGGGCTAAGTTGAACTTTTTGATCGTGGCTTGTTGCTCTGCCGCGTTGATTGCAAGGCGTGGGCGAGGCAAGGTTTCAAGCCCGCCGAGAGAGTTAGAATCCACCATTTCTGCTTTTGGATAAGCTAACGCTACATAGCGCTCTACCATGTACTGAAAAGACTTCATGTTAGGGCGTAAGTCGTTCAATAAACCATAGCGCATTTCTCCCTTCCAGCCAGTACGAAGAGGAATGTTGGCAAACCATGGGATCAGTGCTGATTTCGCTGACTTAGGCAATATATAGGCGTGGTCATATTGCTTTTCACGTATCGATTTACCAATTTCCCTGCGGCCTAATAAGTTAAACTCACCATGACCGATAGGCATTTCAATCGCTTGGTGGATTTCTGGCATACGCTCAAGAATCGGTTTACACCATCCTGGAGCGATAACGTCAATTTGGCTATCTGGATGGCGTTGCTTTAATACGATATATAACGATTGCGACATTACCATATCGCCGACCCACGCAGGGCCAATAATTAAAATCTTTTTCATTTATTTACTTGCCAATCAGTATCATATCTAGGCTTGAAGATATTGTAATAGTTATTGCCGTCTTCTTGAGAGTGCAGCAACTGTAGTACCCACATATATTGTTCGGGTTTATCACCGACAAAATATTCAATGGCTTCATTACAGGTACGAGCGTCTTGCTCTTCGCCTTTATCCAGCTCAAACGCTGGTAAAATCTCAATGTCAAACGTACCATCTTCAGTGTTCATCGACGCAAATAGAGGCAGTACTTTTGAGCGTGATAGTTTCGCAATTTTGCCTAAACCAGGTAGCGTTGCTTTACGTGTTGCAAAAAAATCTACAAACACACTATGCTCTGGGCCGTGATCTTGGTCGGGTAGATAATACCCTACATAGCCATCTCGAATAGACTTCAGAAAAGGCTTAATGCCACCTGAGCGTTCATAAACACGACCACCATATTGAACTCTTTGCTTGTGCATCAGCCAGTCAGCAACATCATTCTTTTGTTTCTTCGCCATTGCAGAAACCGGCATTCCCATTGAAGCGAGCAAGATAGCAGGCACATCAATAGCCCAAGAGTGGGGAACCATTAAAATTACATTTTCGTTGCTATCAATGTGCTGTCGTAAAATGTCTAGGCCGCGAATTTGGCAACGGTTCTGAAGCCATTTTGGTGAGCGTAAACTTAGTAACCCGAAGCGAAAAAAGAACATGGCCGCTGTGTAGAGTGTTTTTTCTATCAAAGCTTCACGTTCTTGGAATGATTTTTCCGGAAAACACAGCTCAAAGTTAACCCTCGCTCGATGAGCTGGACCTTTGTGGGATTTAGACAGTTTTTTGGCTATGGTTTTCGCCAACCACTTTTGTAAACCCAGTGGCATTAATGATAACGGTAAAAATAAGATAACACCTAACCACGTGCCCCAGTACTTAGGCGACAGAAAGTGGCGCTTAAACTCAGGGTTATATGCTTTAGGGTCGAAGTCATCACGTTTTATGGTCATGGCGTGTCTAGTTACCTATTCGTGTGCGGGCGAAGTGGTTCAAATGAGAAAAAGATAGTTAGGAATGATACAGGCTATTGCACTTGAGTAAAGGTGGCAGGTTATGGTTCTACCACCTTGTGGCGCTTAACTGTTTTGGATAGTCAAGTATTCGGCAACGCCTTCTGCAACTGTCTTGAATTCAACATCACAACCTGCGGTGCGCAGTTTGGTCAGATCCGCTTGTGTGAATTCTTGGTAAGCGCCTTTTAGGTGCTCAGGGAATGGGATGGTTTCAATTTGGCCTTTGCCATGATACTTGATAACTGCTTTTGCTACCTCTTCAAAAGATTCAGCACGGCCAGTACCACAGTTAAAAATACCTGATACGCCGTTTTCTAAGAACCACAGGTTTACTTTACATACATCACCAACGTAAACGAAGTCGCGTTTGAATGATTCGCTGCCCGCGAACAATTTAGGATTTTCACCTGCGTTAAGTTGGTTGTTTAGATGGAACGCAACTGATGCCATGCTACCTTTGTGGTCTTCACGTGGGCCATATACGTTGAAGTAGCGGAAGCCGGTGATTTGAGAAAGGGTCTCACCATGCTCTTCAGCGTCTTGCCATAGGCGACGAACGTAGTTATCAAACTGCTGTTTCGAGTAACCGTATACATTCAGTGCGCCTTCGTATTCGCGTTCTTCAACGAAAGTCTCTGTATCACCGTAAGTGGCTGCGGAAGAAGCGTATAGGAATGGAATCTCGCGATCTAAACAGTAATGCAGCAGCTCTTTAGAGTACTCGTAATTGTTTAGCATCATGTACTTACCATCCCACTCAGTCGTTGCAGAGCAAGCACCTTCGTGGAAAATTGCCTCAATCGGACCAAAATCATCGCCCGCCATAATTTGGGTCAGAAAGTCGTCACGATCCATGTAATCTGTGATGTCCAGATCAACTAAGTTCTTAAACTTTTTGCCATTTTTTAGGTTGTCGACAACCAGGATATCGTTAATACCAGCTTCGTTTAGTGCTTTAACAATGTTGCTGCCGATCATGCCAGCGCCACCAGTTACGATGATCATAGAACTTCCACCATAGATTAAAATTTTCTCAGGAATTCTAGCAAGAAACGAAAAGTAGCGCTATTGGAAGCAGGAAGATAGGTTTGAGTCTTCTATGACTCAGTATCTAGATATGAAAAAGGGAGCCGCAGCTCCCTTGATTACTTTATTATTCCACATCCGAACGGTTAGGCCTTTGATACCAAGGATTTCGCTCGTCGGTCAACTCAATCAAGCTGTATTTACGTCCGAGTTTCTGTCCTCCGTCACGAGTAAGAGGCTGCCAACTAAAGTTCGCACGATTGTTGCTTGGCTTAACGGTCATGATGTCAAATGGAATCGACAAGTAGAAACCTTTGGTAAAGCTACCTTCACCAAATTCATCCGCAGACAAGTCTGTAAATGACGCAAAGGCACCAGCAATTACGCCACTCTTGAACTGCTTAGAAACATTGATTTGTGTACCAACATCACCAGCTAGGAACTGACCAACATCGACTTGGATCATCAAATCTTGTAGGAATTCCCATTGAGGGTAGTAGTAACCAGATACAAAACCAGTGAAGCCTTTATCAATAACTTGGAACGGACGTCCATATTCTGGCACGTTTTGCCATTTCTCATCGTAAACACCGAAGTAACTTTGTGGATCACGTTGAGAAATTACGTTGACGTCAGCGCCAATCGCCCAGTTAGCTCCTTGTGGACGGTAAAGAAACTCGGTACCGACTCCAGCAAACATGCTCTCCAGATAACCCGCGTAGAATTGTTGATCCATGGTATCGGAATACTCTTGGAACCAAGTCAACTGTAGGTTTGACATGGTCACAGCGTGTTCATTTTGGTAAGCACGGAACATGGTGCGAACCCGGGGAACGGTAGTACCATCGGGTGGAGTGACATAATTAAACTTATCGTAGTTGTTATACCAATCCCAGTATAACGAACCGCCAATTTCAAGATTGTCCGTCAGCCAGTATGAGGCATTACCGCTTAGCCCTACACTAAAGAGATAGAAGTCTTCTGCGTTACCTAGAGTTTGAACAAGTTTAGGTGCAAAGCCCCAATCAAAACGCTCAAAACCATCATAGACAGATTCTCCACTTGGCTTATTGCTAGCTTTTTCGGTTGCGTCTTCTATTTTGGGATTGATGTAATTAACTTGGGCAAAGTCGCGATATTTCTCCTTGGAAATAATCGTTTGTTCGCCGACTAAGCCTCGGCTACGTTCGTTGATAGCATAGGTATCAATATCGTCAGGCATTTCATTATGAAGTACAGCCGCCGCTTTTTCATGTGCCTCTGTACGGTCACGATATTTCTTCTGTTCACCAACGACAGTTACGGTGTTGTCATCAACATAAATGCGTGTGTTTTGGTAACCCGCAATTTTGTCTAAATCTTCCGTTACACGTTCCCAGTCAACATCAGACAGTTCTTCTGGTTGGTTATCTTCGACTTCTGGTGTAGGCTCATCTCGCCAGAATGATGGCATGTCATTGAAGTTAGTGTTGAGCGTTAAACCTGCGACCAAAGTGTCTCCGCGTTCATAACTTAAACGAAAATCGGCCATTCCTAGACGGTAGAGCACACCAAAGTTCCATGGTGTGTGTGGTGTCATGTCGATACCGCCTTGAACAACAGGAAAGTCTTCGCTGTAGTCATTACTGTCATACTCTATTTTAAAGCGTAGCGGTGCATGTAAAGTCTGATATTCAATACCCCCAAAGAGGGCTGCCGGGCCTTTGAAAAAACGGTCAGTGTTTGTTGTGCCACCTGTTAGTTGATAATCACCTGGACGAGAACAAAATCGATCAGAGATTTTACATGCTGGATTGGTAATGTTTCCTCTAGTACCTAAAGAGCCCCAACCTATACCGATCGTAAAATCAAATGTCCCTAAACTTCTGTTGGCGTACTGTTTGGTTGCTGCAAAATACTCAGAGTCAAAAAGGCCAGTACCTGCAAAATCTCTAACACCAAAGGACACTTCAGGTACATATTGACTTTCTTCTAGAAGCCTAAATTTAAAATCAATACCTTTATCTGTGTATTCGTTATCCCCACAAAATCGTGGATCAGTACAGTATGGAAGTCCATCGACAATTGTATATCTAATAGTCGCTTCAGCCCAGGGCATTACCTGTACCGTAGCATTGTAAAAGAGGTACTCATCACTCCCTGTAACAGAAAAGTTGAATTCCCCTTCAGGGGCCATACGTCCGGTTGGCATTTGCATTAAACCAACGCCACCGAAGTCTGTTTGGGATGGTCGTAAAGGAGGAGCCTCAAACGGCATCTCTTGAGCCCAAACCAATGCTGGGCCCATTAAATAAAGGGTTAAGCTTTTTCTAATTGGCATCATTACGGTCTCTTTGTAGCATTTGGTATCAGTTGAGTGAGTAGGAGGATAATATCTTGATCCATTTCAGACCGTTCAAGATCACCAAAAGGTACATATACCAAGGTCAGAGGTGGTAAGTAATATTGTGTTGTTAACCAGGCTCCGTGATGCGGCTTAACTACATGACCATCTGGGTAGATCAACACTGGTGGTGTTGATAACGTACCAATGTTACTTTTCAAATTCTCTATTTGCCTCTGCAAAGGGATGCCTGCCTGCTCCGTAATGGAATACACGCTATTTACGTTTCCCAGGAAGTACACTTTTTCTTCGCGCAGAGGGCTTGCGAGCACGTAATTGCCGCGCAACAGTGGGTTGTCGAATTTATTTAGTCGAACTTTATCAACATCGATCGCAGACAGTAAGCGTGGTGCAAAGCTTTGCTTCTGAATGAATTTGTAGAATGGATGTGCAACCAAGTTGTGTTGAATCATTTGATTGAGTACTGAGTTCTTTAAAGCGGTAGCGTTTTTTTCGGCGCGTTCCGATTTATCAAACAAAGTTGTACCAAGAGAATATTGCAGTGAGACGCTTTGCTCTTTAGCAAGTGTTAAGACGCTTTCTAAACGAGCAGGCCCCTGGAATTGTAGCTGTTTGCCTACTTCCAGTAACTCAACATTTAATTGCTGTATAGTAGAGGTTTCTGTTTGAGCGAAGCTATGTATGCTCAAAAGTGGCATGACCAAACCTAGTAACGTTAGTAGTCGCTTGCTCATGATTTGCTATATCCCTTCAAAATGGTTAACTCAACCGGAATCATATTCGGACCTAAGTATTGTAAGGTTTTGATAACCTGACCTTGCTCATCTATCCAATAATAGTTTTCGACCGATTGAGAAAGGCTACTAAAATCAACGGCTTCTTTATATACGTTGGTCATGGTACTGGAAATAGGAGTTGTTAACGTTTCTTGGCCTGAGTAAGAACGCGTTATATTTGCTGGGAAACCATAACGGTATTGTGTTGCCCAATCGTATGAGAGTGCGTAGTTGACAGAGGTTGAATCTAAAGAAAAATCTGGCACATCACCGTAAACACCGGCTAAGTCCCCATTCTGTAGACCTATCGTTTTGACTATATGGCCATTCTCCGTAACGATCATAGCTTTGTCAGCACTTACCCATTTCAGTTGTATTTTTCCATTGAGAGGATTTCGCTCTGCAAAAGCTAAAACAACAAATACCTGTTTTTGATTCCCAAGTTTTAAATAGGCACTGGCATAAGGAACGGCATTTATTTCTTCTGGGGTCATCTCTACATCGATGTAGTTACCGTACGCTTCTTGGACTGTGGCTGATACATCATTGAACTTTTGTGTACAACCAAAGAGTAAGGCGAATAGCGGAAGAGTGAGAAGTGGGCGTATCCATTTAGACGTTCGGAAGATATTCATTATTCCCTCTTACAAATAAAATCGCCCTGAGTCATTCAGGGCGATTATCTTCTATCTACAAAACGAAATTAGTTTGTAGAAGTAGAAGTAGAAGTAGATGTTGAAGTAGATGTTGAGTCGCTATCTGAAGCTGCAACTGCTACTACAGTTACTGCTGCCGCTGCACCTACTGCTACAGCTGTTGTGCCTGTTGCAGATGCAGAAGCTGCACTTGTCGAACCTGCTTCTTCTGCTGCAAATGCAGTTGATGCGCTTAGAGCCATAAGAATAGCTAGAGCTGTATTCTTCATTATTAATCCTTGTATATCCGGTATAAAAACATCGATGTTTGGTAGCATAAAAAACGCTCCAAACTACATTTTAGATAAAAAAGCCTTAGCATGTAAATAGTTTCTTATCTTGCCTTGGTTTTCTATCTCATTTCTAACACCAGCGTGACATTGCGCCGTTATCTTGTTCGCTTGCTTGCTGATAAACTATCAAAAGTGCATAATTTGTCGGCCTATTTTCTCCAGTATTAGGGGTTTGGAGTGATAGGCCGCTTTTACTCATATCTTATAGAAAGCGATACAGCGGCTTACGCTAAATGCCTCAGGGCGGTAGCGTGGCAATTCTTCAGTGTTTAATCACCTGCATAGCAAACTTAACGTTGCTTTGACAGGCCATATTACTACCAGTACTAGGAACTTTTACGTGATAAGAAAGCAGCATTGTTTAGGAATACTTAGTGTACTGGGCTTAAGCCTGAGTTCTTTTTCAGCGTCAGCCGATTTTTATGCTGGTGCGTTAGTGAGCTACTCAAATGCAGAATTGAAAAGCTCGTCTTCTGAGTCCGTAAAAGAGGGGAGTCCTTTCCTTCTTAGTGCGCAAGCTGGGTACTTTTTTAATGACTACATTGGTCTCGAAGGACGTTATGGGACATCAGTTCAACGTGACAGTGGGCTTGCTGTTGATAGTGCGATAAGTGGATTTTTTAAGCTAAACATGCCTGTTTCAGAGCGAGTTGCACTTTACGGTTTAGTAGGGTACTCGAGCGTTCAACTTGACCTACAAAATGTAGGCTCTTACAAAGAGCAAGGATTCAGTTTTGGGTTAGGTATGCATTACGCTTTGAACAAGCAGAACGCAGTTGTGTTTGAGTTCGTTGATAACGTTTCAGAAGATCAAGTTCGGCTTAACTCGATTACACTGGGTTTCCAGCACAGATTCTAATTTAAATACCTAAAGCTCAAATTTGAGCTTTAGGGCCTTTTATTCAATTATTATAGTGGCATATCATGTTTAAAGGATATCTCTCCATTGCCGTTTGTGTCTTGGCAAGCATGTTTGCGTCTTACTCGACTGCGCAAACACCTACTCCAGAACAAATAAAAATGTTTCAGAACTTACCGGCAGACCAGCAGCAAGCACTGGCGAGTAAGTATGGCTTTAGTATCCCTTCTGGTTCATCCTCCCAGTCTACGTCATACTCAAATCCGCAAGTCATGCAACCTCGGCCTCAATCAAGTGGGGCGAGTTCTACTGAACTAGAAAAAATGTGGGATGCCAAGAAAGAGGATGATGAATTACAACGCTTTGGTCTTGAACTCTTTGCCGGCTCTCCAAGCACCTTTGCTCCGATCAGTGATGTTCCAGTTCCAGCGAATTACACTGTAGGTGCAGGTGATGAAATCATCGTGCAGTTGTTTGGTAAGGAGAACGAAACACATCGCTTACGTGTAAATCGCGCAGGAATAATCAACTTTCCTTCTCTTGGGCCTTTAAATGTTGCCGGTATGCACTTTTCCGATGTTAGAGACTCTCTAACACAACGTGTAAAAGAGCAAATGATAGGTGTTCGTAGTGATATCTCATTAGGTGAATTACGCACCATGCAAGTATTTGTCATGGGGGATGCATATAAGCCAGGCGCGTACACGGTTAGCGCATTAACGACAATATCACAGGCTATCTACTACAGCGGTGGCTTTGGTGAAAGTGGGGCACTACGTGATATTCAGCTAAAACGTGACGGAAAAATTATTCGTAAGTTGGACATGTATGATCTGTTACTAAAAGGTGATGCGAGTGATGATGTGCGCTTACTTCCAGATGATGTTGTTTTAATCGGCTCTGTTAAAGAGACTGTGTCTATAGAAGGCGAGATTAACCGTCCTGCAATCTACGAGGTTAAGCCGGGTGAAACTTACCAACAACTTATTCAAATAGCAGGTGGTTTTACTGCCAATGCGTATAAAGAACAGTTAGAAATCAAACGTTATGCAACGCATGGGACTCGTGAAGCGGTCACTCTCGATTTTAGTAAGAGTCAAGATAAGCAAAGCAAAGTAAAAAATGGCGATGCTATTAAAGTCTTGAAAAAAAGCGAAGAGCTTACTCGATATGTTCAAATTGAAGGGGATGTCAGACACCCTGGGTATGTAGAGTGGCATCAAAATCTACGTATCGCTGATTTGTTTAAATCTGTTGACTCCGCATTCAATGCGACTGCTGATGTTAACTACGCCGTTGTTGTTCGAGAAGTAAATACTCAACGTGATATCGAAGTATTTCAGATCAATCTCGCGAATGCGATTTTATCTCCTAACAGCAAAGACAATATGTCTCTGCGTTCTCGTGACCGAGTTCTAGTCTTCAACCGTTTCAATAACGAAGATTTAGATACACTCGCTAACGATGAAGAAATTACAAAAGCTAAAACACTCGAGCAAGCCCAAAAACAAGCGGAGATGGAGCAACAGAAAGAACAGCAACAGATGAGCTCGTCGGTTGCAATGGTTAATAACCCAGCAGGTTCGGTAATCGCAGGCAACAATGCGATGACTAGCAATAATCAGCAACAAACTAATTTTAATAACCAACAGAATCATGTTGGCTGGAACCAGCAAGAAAAAGAAGAAAGAAAAATCATTTTCCGCGGTAAAGAGATTACAGAGGAAGACTTTGAAAAGCTGAAGCAGAATACTCGTCGCACTTTACTTGCCCCCGTATTGCTGCAGCTCCAACAACAGTCTCGTTTAGGTTTAGCCCCTCAAATTGCTGAAGTATTTGGTGAAGTGAAGCACCCAGGTCGGTACCCAATTACACCAAGAATGACGGTATCAACGCTGATTGAAGCTGCTGGTGGTTTGACTTACAACGCATTCACAATCAATGCAGAACTAGCACGAACCGCGATTAACAGTGCAGATGAACGTGCATACATTGATGTTGAACGTATTGATTTGCGTAAAGCAATCCAAGGCAATGCTTCAGACGATGCAATTATCGTAGGTCGAGATCGTTTGAACATCCTCGAAAAGCCAAATGTGAAGCTACAAAGCACAGTCACTTTACAAGGTGAAGTTCGCTTCCCAGGAACTTACACGACCCGTCAGGGGGAGACATTGAGTGAGCTTTTGGAGCGTGCAGGAGGATTGACCGAATTTGCACACCCTCAAGGTGCAATATTTACTCGTGAAGCATTGCGTTTACAAGAGCAGAAGCTTTTAAACCAATACGCCGCAGATATGCGAAAAGAAACAGCGAAGAAGACGTTCCGAGCCGATAGTAATATAGGTTCTGTAATTTCAGATCCAGAAAAAACACTAGCATTTGTTGAGGAAGCAAGTCGCAGCAAAGCTCTTGGTCGTATGGTTGTGCAGTTAAATCGTATCTTGAAGGGGGAGCGCTCAGCAGACTTTATGCTCGAGGACGGTGACTTCCTCTTTGTTCCGACTTTCCGAAACACTGTATCAATAATGGGTGAAGTTCAGGTTCCAATTACCTACTTGTTAGACAACAAACTTGACGTCGATGATTATCTGAACAAAGCCGGAGGCGCTAAAAAGCAAGCGGATGAAGATCGCATTTTTGTAGTACGTGCGGATGGTTCTGTTTACAAGCCTTCATCAGGCTATTGGTTCGGAAACAATAAAGAAGGGTTAAAAGCCGGTGATACAATTGTAGTTCCAATCGATACCGATTACCGTGATGCCTTGAGTACATGGACTGCAGCAACGCAGATCCTATATCAAACTGGTGTGGCAATTAACGCATTGCAATAACAACATACGCGAGTCTAGGGTAACCTTGGCTCGCGTATATAGTTTGTATAAATCTGTATTTAATCAATAAGCAAGAAGCTAATTGACTGGGATAAAGTGAAATGAAATCTGAGCAATACCCAAACCTGCCCCCATATCCTTATACACATGTTCCTGCCGAAGATGAAATAGATCTACGTGAACTACTTTCTGCATTTTGGCGAGGGAAGTGGGTCATTATTCTTACTACGGTCATTTTTGCCTCTGTTGCTGTGGCATTTGCGTTGTCAAAGCCGAACATCTACAGGGCTGATGCTCTTCTATCCCCAGCTCAAAACTCTAATGCTAGTGGATTAGCGGCAGTTTCTGGCCAGCTAGGTGGATTGGCATCACTTGCAGGAGTTAGTTTACCAAGCCAGAGCAACCAAACTGATTTAGCTATTCAAGTCATAAAGTCTCGTCAATTTATTGAATCCTTTGTACAGAAGCATGACATTCTAGTGCCTCTCATGGGTAGTAAAGGTTGGGATATTGGGGGAAACAAATTGATATTAGACGATGAACTTTACGATAAAGATAAGCAAGTTTGGTTGAGAAAGCCTCAAGGCCTAAGAGGTGCAGAGCCTACAGCTCAAGAAGCCTAC
Source organism: Vibrio sp. D431a (assembly GCF_030248655.1). NCBI lineage: Bacteria > Pseudomonadati > Pseudomonadota > Gammaproteobacteria > Vibrionales > Vibrionaceae > Vibrio > Vibrio sp. D431a. The sequence continues at coordinate 116,499 of NZ_JAHGAP010000013.1, forward strand.
CGCTTATTCGTCACAGATGTTTTGAGTATTGAGCCTGATAAAGAATCTGGACTATTTAGGCTATCTGTGAGCCACTATTCACCGTATGTAGCTCAGCAGTGGGTGAATTGGCTGATTGAAGATATTAATCAAGTAATGCGTGAGCGTACAATTCAAGATACTAATAAAAACCTAACTTATTTGAGTAAACAGCTTCAGAAAACAGCGGTTGCTGATATGCAGTCAGCCTTTTATAAGCTAATTGAAGAGCAAACGAAGAACTTAATGCTTGCAGAAGCTCAAGAAGAATTCGTATTTAAAGTAATCGATCCTGCGGTGGTTCCAGAAGAAAAAGCTTCGCCTAAGAGAGCTCTTATCTGTATTGCAGGGACGCTGCTTGGCGCTGTTTTTGGTATTATGATTGTACTAATCCGCTTCGTTTTAAAAAAAAGAGACCGATTGGAGTCTAGTGAAACATCGCTGAGTTAAGCGCAGAAAAATACAACTTAAAGGGGACGTGAACAATATTCACGTGCCCATGAAAATTATTATTCAAGTTTTACATTAGGTCAGTAATGATGACAAAGAAAAGAGTACTTACGGTATTTGGTACCCGACCAGAAGCAATAAAGATGGCCCCTTTGGTTCACGCTTTATCTTCTGATGAACGATTTGAAGCAAAATGCTGTGTAACAGCTCAACATCGAGAGATGCTAGACCAGGTGCTTGAACTATTTGAAATTAAGCCAGATTATGACCTAAATTTGATGAAAGCAGGGCAATCTTTAAATGATGTGACCGCACGAATCTTGTTAGAGCTCAAATCAGTATTACAAGAGTTTAAACCTGATGTAGTTTTAGTACATGGCGATACAGCAACAACGTTTGCTGCTAGTCTAGCAGCGTACTACGAGCAAGTTCCTGTTGGTCATGTAGAGGCAGGTTTAAGAACCGGAAATATCTACTCACCATGGCCAGAAGAAGCAAATAGAAAGTTAACGGGGGCGCTTACGCAATATCACTTTGCGCCTACAGAGACCTCACAAAACAACTTGTTGAAAGAAAACTTTAAGAAAGAGAGTATCTCGGTGACGGGTAACACTGTTATTGATGCTCTTTTGTTGATCAAAGAAAAAATCGATCATGATGAGACTCTTCAACATAGCCTGTCTGAACAATTCCCATTTCTCCGTGAAGATAAAAAGTTAGTACTCGTTACAGGACACAGAAGAGAAAGCTTTGGTGGTGGTTTTGAGCGTATTTGTGAGGCGCTAGCCTACACTGCGCAAAAGCACCCAGAAGCTCAAATCGTTTATCCAATGCACTTGAATCCTAATGTACGTGAACCTGTAAACCGAATTCTTGCGGGAATAAGCAATATACATCTGATTGAGCCTCAACAGTACTTACCATTCATTTACTTAATGAATAGATCTCATATTATTCTAACCGACTCGGGCGGTATTCAAGAAGAAGCGCCTTCTTTAGGTAAGCCCGTATTAGTGATGAGAGATACAACAGAGCGCCCAGAAGCTGTAGAGGCAGGCACGGTCAAATTGGTTGGTACCAATGTAGATCGAATCGTTACGGGTTTAACAACTTTGCTTCAAGACGAGCAAGCGTATAAGGAAATGAGCTTCGCACATAACCCTTACGGTGATGGAAAAGCATGTCAACGAATTCTAGATGTTTTAGCAAAATAATTTAATTTAACGAGAAGTATATATGTCTTTTGAAACAGTATCAGTTGTGGGGTTGGGCTACATTGGTCTGCCAACAGCAGCAATGTTCGCATCACGCAAGAAAAAGGTTGTTGGTGTTGATGTTAACCAACATGCTGTAGACACTATCAATCAAGGTAAAATTCATATCGTTGAGCCTGAGCTCGATATGATCGTAAATGCCGCTGTCAAAGAAGGCTACCTAAAAGCAGTAACAACTCCAGAAGCTGCAGATGCATTTCTTATTGCTGTTCCAACTCCCTTCTTACCTTGTAAAGAGGGTGACGTTCCAGCACCTGACCTTTCTTACATTGAAGCAGCGAGTAAAGCAATTGCGCCTGTCCTAAAGAAAGGAGATCTAGTTATATTAGAATCGACTTCACCAGTGGGAGCTACGGAACAGATGGCTGATTGGTTATCTCAAGCACGTTCAGACCTTACTTTTCCTCAAACTCATGGCGAAAACGCTGACATTAACATTGCGCATTGCCCAGAGCGTGTGTTGCCAGGTCATGTCGTTCGAGAATTGGTTGAAAATGACCGTGTAATTGGCGGCCTAACACCCAAATGTTCGCAGCGATCTGTTGAGTTGTACCAAACATTTGTTCAAGGTGAATGTGTTATCACTAATGCGCGCACTGCTGAAATGGCAAAGTTGACCGAAAACAGCTCTCGTGACGTTCAAATTGCATTTGCAAATGAGCTTTCTGTTATCTGTGATAAGTTAGATATCAATGTCTGGGAGCTAATTGCATTAGCAAACCGTCATCCACGCGTGAACATACTTCAACCTGGCCCGGGGGTGGGGGGACATTGTATCGCCGTTGACCCTTGGTTTATCGTTTCAAAAACTCCGGAAGAAGCTCAGATTATTCATACCGCACGTAAAGTTAACGACAGCAAGCCTAGTTGGGTTGTAGGTAAAACTAAAATGGCTCTTGCAGACTTTCTGCAAGAGCATGCTGATAAAACAGCCAAAGACGTTACAATCGCTTGCTACGGCTTAGCTTTTAAGCCTGACATCGATGACTTACGTGAAAGCCCTGCAATGCAGATTGTAAAAGAAATTGCTTCTTTCCATGCGGGGAATGTAATTGCAGTTGAACCTAATATTCATCAGTTACCAAGTTCATTGGAGCAAGTTGAACTTCAGGGCTTTGACGCTGCAAAGTCGACGGCAGATATTCATGTAATGCTTGTTGACCATAAAGAATTTAAAGTTGAGTCAATAGACTCACCATACTTAGTAGACACCAAGGGGATTTGGTAATGAACGCTATTTTGCCTTTAATCGGTCGTACCGAAGCCTTATTCACAAAAGATATTGAAAACCATGAAGTAGAACTGTCACGCATTGTTTCCGAGTCAAGTTTCCTTGTTTTGGGTGGTGCAGGCTCAATTGGACAAGCTGTAACTAAAGAAATCTTCAAACGTAATCCTAAGAAGCTACATGTTGTTGATATTAGCGAAAACAATATGGTGGAGCTTGTTCGAGATATCCGTAGCTCATTTGGTTATATTGATGGTGACTTCCAAACATTTGCTCTGGACATTGGTTCTTTAGAGTACGATGCATTCATTGAAGCCGATGGTAAGTTTGATTATGTGTTGAACCTATCTGCGCTTAAGCATGTTAGAAGCGAAAAAGATCCTTATACATTGATGCGTATGATTGATGTAAACGTTTTTAATACCGATAAAACGATCCAACAGTCTATTAATGCGGGTGCGAAAAAGTACTTCTGTGTTTCAACTGACAAAGCTGCAAACCCTGTCAATATGATGGGTGCGTCAAAACGTATTATGGAAATGTTCCTAATGCGTAAAAGTGAGCAAATGGCAATCTCAACAGCTCGCTTTGCAAATGTTGCATTCTCTGATGGTTCGCTGCTACACGGATTTAACCAACGTATCCAAAAGCGCCAACCTATCGTGGCACCAAACGACATCAAGCGTTATTTTGTTACTCCTCAAGAGTCGGGTGAACTATGTTTAATGTCTTGTGTCTTTGGTGAAAATCGTGACATTTTCTTCCCGAAACTGAGTGAAGCTCTGCACCTTATTTCGTTTGCAGATATTGCGGTGAAATACCTAGAGCAACTTGGTTTTGAACCCCACCTATGTGAAACAGAAGAAGAAGCTCGCCAACTTGCACATACGCTTCCAGAGCAAGGGAAATGGCCATGCTTGTTCACGACGAGTGATACTACTGGCGAGAAAGATTTTGAAGAGTTTTTCACAGATAAAGAAGAGCTAGATATGTCTCGATTCGAAAATCTGGGCATCATCAAAAATGAACCTCTTTATGAGCAAGAGCTTCTTACTTTGTTTGAAAGCAGCATCTCTGAGATGAAAGGTGAGCGAGCTTGGACTAAAGAGCAGATTGTGAAACTGTTCTTTACCATGATCCCTGATTTTGGGCACAAAGAAACGGGTAAATACCTCGATAGCAAGATGTAAGTGGAGCATTCGATGAAAGCGACATCTATTGTTGAATTTGTGAGAGATACTTACAAAACAGACGAATTTATTCCCTTACATGCACCAACGTTTGATGGCAACGAAAAAGCGTACGTAATAGAAACGATTGAAAGTACATTTGTTTCTAGCGTCGGTAAGTTTGTTGATGATTTTGAGAGAAAAATTGAAGCTTACACCGGTACGACTAAAGCTGTAGCGACTGTGAATGGAACAGCAGCATTGCATGCGGCATTGTACATGGCTGATGTTCAAAGAGGCGATCTGGTCATCACGCAAGCACTGACGTTCGTTGCGACCTGTAATGCTCTTTATCATATGGGAGCTGAGCCGGTTTTTGTTGATGTTTCACCGGTGAGTTTGGGGCTCTGTCCTAAGGCTGTGGATGCATTTTTAGAAGAGAATGCTGAAGTCACAGACACGGGGTGTATTCATAAAAAAACAGGTAGAAGAATCAAAGCCGTTGTACCAATGCACACGTTTGGTCACCCTGTAGAGCTTGATGAACTGGTTGCCGTTTGCTTGAAATGGAACATCACGTTGGTTGAAGATGCCGCAGAAAGCCTAGGCTCGTTCTATAAGGGCAAACACACCGGTACTATTGGTGATTTTGGTGCTGTCAGCTTCAATGGCAACAAGATCATCACCACAGGCGGTGGTGGCATGGTGTTATGTAAGACTCAAGGATTAGGTGCGCGTACTAAGCATGTCACGACGACAGCAAAAGTTCCTCATCCGTATGAGTTCTTCCATGATGAACCTGGCTTTAACTACCGCATGCCTAACCTGAATGCTGCTCTGGGATGTGCACAGATGGAAGTTATCGAGCAGTATTTGAAGCAAAAGAGATTGCTTGCAGAACGCTATAAAAACTTCTTCAAAGGTACAGATTTTAACTTTGTCACTGAGCCTGGGTATGCGAAGTCAAACTATTGGTTAAATGCAATCATTTGTCCGGATAAAGAAAGTCGCGAAGAGGTACTTAAAGGCACAAATGGTTCAGGCGTGATGACTCGACCGATTTGGCAGCTCATGCACAGATTACCCATGTTTGAGAATGCAATACGTGGTGATCTAACTTACTCAGAGTTTATTGAGGCGCACCTAATCAATCTTCCAAGTACCCCAGTGGAAATCAAAGGCTAAGTAGGTTTAATACATACATGACGCAGACACATAAAAAGGTTGCGGTCTTTACTGGTACAAGAGCAGAGTATGGTCTGCTCTTTTGGCTTTTAAAGGACATACAAAGCGATCCTGACCTAACACTTCAATTGCTTGTTTCTGGTATGCACCTATCACCGGAATTCGGTGATACTTACAAACAAATTGAAAAAGATGGCTTCAATATCGATGAGAAAATAGAGATTTTGTTGTCTTCTGATTCCGCTGTAGGTACAGCGAAAAGTATGGGGTTGGGTGTCTTAGGGTTTGCCGATGCCTTGTCGCGACTAGCGCCAGATGTTCTTGTCATTCTTGGGGATCGCTTTGAGGCGCTCGCTGCTGCGCAAACGGCTATGATACTTCGTATTCCGATCATTCATCTTCATGGTGGTGAAATAACAGAAGGTGCTTATGACGATGCAATTCGTCATGCGATTACCAAGTTGAGTTACCTACATGGTACATCGACAGACGAATACCGAAACCGAGTGATTCAACTTGGTGAATCACCAGCCCGTGTAAGAAATATTGGTGCAATTGGCTTAGACCACCTAAACCGAGCGTCTTTTATGACGGTTTCTGAGTTGAGTGAATCACTAAGTTTTGAGCTCACAAAACCTTATTTTGTTGTTACTTATCATCCTGTTACTCTGGGTGATGAATCTCCAGAGGAAAGCTTTCAATCGCTTTTAGACGCATTGGATGAATACCCTGATCATCAAGTTATATTAACTTACCCTAACGCAGATGACGGTGGTCGACGCATTATCCCAATGCTAGAAGATTATGCGGCAAGTCAACCAAAACGTGTCTTGGCAATCCCATCACTAGGGCAAGTGCGTTATTTGAGCTCGGTAAAGCATGCGGCTGCAGTTATTGGTAATTCGTCGAGTGGTATTATTGAAGTACCAGCTTTTGATGTCCCTACAGTGAATATAGGGGCTAGACAAAAAGGACGCTTGGCCGCAAAAAGTGTTTTAAACACCACTGCTATGAAAGAATCCATCAGTAACGCGATTGGCCTCGCTGTGAGCCGAAAGTATAAAGCTGAAGATGAAAATATTGCTAACCCCTACGGGCAAGGTGATAGTAGCAAACAAGTCATAGAGATGATTAAAGGACTGGATTTTGATCCTTGTAAGTCTTTTTATGATGTAAACATTGAACCTGACTTAAACAAGAAAGTAGAGTGAGACAATAATGACTTTGATTATTGCCGAAGCGGGTGTAAACCATAACGGTCAAGAAGAACTAGCATTTTCGTTGGTCGATGCTGCTCACAAAGCTGGAGCGGATATAGTAAAGTTCCAAACTTTTAAAGCAAAAAACCTAGTTACCGAAGAGGCTAAGCAAGCTGAATATCAAGTAACAAATACTCAAAAGCAAGAGTCTCAGTTAGCGATGTTAAGCCGTTTAGAACTGTCGTACGAGACCCACCATGATCTCGTCAAATACTGTGGTTCGCTTGGTATTGAGTTTCTATCAACAGCTTTCGATTTAGAAAGTTTAGATTTCTTAGTCAATGATCTTGGTTTAACGCGCTTGAAGTTGCCTTCCGGTGAGTTAACGAACGCTCCTCTTGTATTGGCTCATGCTCGTACTGGTTGTGATCTTATTGTATCAACAGGTATGGCAACACTTTCCGAAATTGAGACAGCTCTTGGAGTGATTGCTTTCGGTTATACAACAGATGAAAAAGCAGAACCTTCGATGCTAGGTTTCCAAGAAGCTTATGCATCAGAAGCTGGTCAAAAAGCGCTAAAAGAGAAAGTAACAATTCTTCATTGTACGACGGAATATCCCGCTCCAATGGAAGAAATCAACCTAAGAGCAATGGATACGCTAGGGCGAGCATTTGACTTGGCGGCAGGCTATTCGGACCATAGTGAAGGAATTACGATTCCAATTGCGGCTGTTGCTCGCGGTGCTGTTCTTATAGAGAAGCATTTTACGTTAGATAAAAACATGGAAGGTCCAGATCACAAAGCCTCTCTAGAGCCACAAGAGCTAGAGGCAATGGTAAAAGCCATCCGTCAGATTGAGATTGCATTAGGCTCTAGAGTAAAAACTCCTACAGTTTCTGAAGTGAAAAACAAATCCGTAGCACGCAAAAGCTTAGTAGCAGCAAAGGATATTGAAAAGGGCGAAGCGTTAACAGAATCTAACCTCACAATTAAGCGTCCAGGCATTGGTTTGTCCCCTTATCGCTATTGGGAACTTCTTGGCACTAAAGCAACCAAAGGATACAAAGCAGGAGAGTTGATCATTGAGTGATGAGGTGAATCTTCCTATTGTAATGATTGGTGGAGGTGGTCATGCCTCCGTTCTTGCTGAAATACTGCTTACGCAGGGAAGAGACATACTTGCCGTGATAAGCCCTGAAGATGTCAGTCAACGTTCTGTATTTAAAGGAATTTCCATCCTTGAAAAGGACAAAGATATTCTGAGGTTTGACAAAGACAAGATTCTTTTGGTCAACGGTATTGGAATGATGCCCAAATCCGGCTTTAAGAAAAAAATTAATGAATACTTTCTCTCATTAGGTTATCAGTTTGAGACGGTCATCGCTGACAGTGCATTCGTTTCACCTTTTTCTAAAATTGAAATTGGTGCTCAGATTTTACCTATGGCGATGATTCAGACTGGGGCTACAGTGGGGAGCCATAGTATAATCAACACGGGTGCCTTGGTTGAGCACGATTGTAAAATAGGTGCTTATAACCATATTGCTCCTAAAGCAACGTTGTGTGGTCAAGTCGAGACAAAAGAAAGTGTCTATGTTGGAGCTGGTTCAACGGTTACCCAAGGGATATCTATTGGCAGTGGCGCTATCGTGGGGGCTGGTGCTAGTCTCACTAAGTCTTTAGAAGAAAATACCATTGCATATCCTGCTAGAGCAGTAATTAAAACAAATTCTTAGAAAACAAAGGTAGAATATGAGTCATTGTTGGCAAAAAACGCTGATATCAGAATCAAGCACAATCAAGCAGGCATTAGAAATCATCAACAGCGAAGCATTGCGTGTCGCTGTGGTTGTTGATCAAGATAAAAAGCTTCTAGGCATGATTACTGATGGTGATATTCGACGTGGCTTATTAAATGATCTGGTGTTAACCGACTCGGTTGCCAAGGTAATGAATTCTGAGCCAATTACCGCAGAGCAAGGCGCATCAAAAGAGCATCTTGTAGAGTTAATGGAAAAAAAGCAAATTCTATCGGTTCCGTTACTTGACCAAGACAACAAAGTCGTAGGTTTGGAAACTCTTCACAGTGCGCTGAGTAAAGATAAATATCAGAACCCAGTATTCATTATGGCTGGTGGTTTTGGTACTCGCTTACGACCGCTGACGGACAACTGCCCTAAACCAATGTTAAAAGTTGGTGATAAACCTATTCTAGAAACTGTAATCAAGAGTTTTATCAAAGCTGGTTTTAGCAACTTTTACATCTCAACGCACTACATGCCAGAACAAATTCACCAACACTTTGGTGATGGTACTGATTTGGGGGTTAGCATTTCATATGTACACGAAGAGACTCCTTTGGGTACCGGTGGTGCTCTCGGCTTACTACCTGAAGATATGCCAAGAGATCTACCTTTAATTATGATCAATGGCGATGTGTTGACCAAAGTAGACTTCCAGCGCTTGTTAAATTTCCATATGGAAAATGATGCAGATGCAACAATGTGTGTTCGAGAGTACGACTACCAAATTCCTTATGGTGTTATTAATGGGGACGGTAATCAAATTACCAGCATGGTTGAAAAACCAGTTCAACGCTTTTTTGTTAACGCTGGTATCTATGTTTTGTCTCCTCGAGTGATTCAATCAGTAGAAAAGAATCAGAAAATCGACATGCCTACGTTGCTCGAGCAACACATGGAAGAGAGACAAAAAGTATTGATGTTCCCAATTCACGAATATTGGCTTGATATTGGCCGTATGGATGACTTTAACCGTGCGCAGATGGATATACTGTCTCTGGGGCTAGAGTAATGTTAGATGGTAAAAAAGTAATTGCTGTAATCCCTGCCAGGGGGGGCAGCAAGCGACTACCGGGAAAAAATATAAAACAGTTAGGTGGCAAACCATTAATAGCATGGTCAATTGAAGCGGCAAAAAAATCAAGGTACATAGACCGAGTTATTATTAGCACGGATTGTGAAGATATTGCGGAAGTTGCACGAAGATATGATGGAGAAGTGCCTTTTTTAAGACCGCAAGAGCTTGCAGGTGACACTGCTAGTACCAATGGTGTGATCTTACATGTACTTGAGCAAATCGACGAAAGCTTCGGCTATATTGTACTACTACAGCCAACTTCTCCTCTGAGAAGCACAGAGGATATTGATCAATTACTTGCGTCATTTGACGAGAAGACGGAAGGTGTTGTGTCTGTCTGTCCATGTGAACATAGCCCTCTATGGGCAAACACCTTACCTGAGGACAAGACAATGGGGCACTTTTTCCCAGAATCTGTCGTAGGAAAACGTTCGCAAGACTTGCCTGAATATTATCGCCTAAACGGATCCATTTATGCTTTCAAGGTAGATAGTTTTGTTGAAAATAAAGGGATCTTCTACTCTGATAAAGTAAAAGCGCATAGGATGCCCATTGAAAGATCAGTTGATATAGATACTATTGTGGATTTTCATATCGCAGAGGTTATGCTCGAGAATATGGATAAATTAAATTAAATATTTTTGAATTAATACATGGGAATAGAATCAACTATAAAGTTATTCGTAGTTGATTAGTTGGAAATTTAAATGCTAATAAAAATAAACAAAACTTCGCAGACTGGTCTGAACAAAGACATTCAGTTTGATAATAAATTATTTTATTATCACGTATTTGGTAGCTTATACTTAGAAAATGAAAATGAAGTCATTAAGGCTATACTTGATAACAATAGAAGTTATTTGGCGAAATTAATTGGCAACTTTACTATTGTTGTTCTAGACCCTACCACCGGACAAATAAGAATTGTCTCTGATCGTCCGGGTAAACAAAATATATTTTACCATATAAGTAAAGGTTTACTTACAATTTCAGATGATTTCTGGGAGATAAAAGAAGCCTTATCGTTTGGCGTAGATGATCTTGATGTCACAGCAATTAAACAACAAGTCGTGTTTTTTACTGGTTTGAATGAGCGTACTATTATCAAGGGTGTAAAGACCGTACCTGCAGCTACTATCCTAAAAATAGAATTGGAAAAGGAATCTGTATTATCGGAACGATACTGGCGGTTTAGTTATCTTGATAACCAACTGTCATATGATGACAAGCTTGATTTAATTGATGAAACTTTTACCAACGCACTTGGTACAGTTAAAGCACTTAATCCTAATGAAGCGAGTTTTGCTGTAGGTATTAGTGGTGGACTTGATTCTCGTATAATTCCTTATTACGCCCAAAAAAATGAAATGCAGATAGAAGGCTTTACTATCGGTTTGGAAAGACCAAGAAAGTTGTTTCTATCTAATGATTTTAACAGCGCAAATAAAATTGCAGAACATTTTGGATTGGAGCGACGTACATTAGAATATAACTCGATACCTCTTAAAACACAGCTAGATATGGAATCAAACCTTGCTCCTGAAGTTGGTTCTCAAATTTTTAAGATTGTTGATGTTCGCGAGTTAAAATCAAATGTTTTAATTACTGGTGCTAGCGGCTTTGTCATTGGTGCATCTCCACTTTACAGTTCAATTAAACACAGCACGCTTCTTGACCACACATTATTGTACCAATCTTTGCTAAGTACAAAGCCAAAAGCAGCCAAAGTAAAGAAAGCAATTAACTCGTTTACAGGTTTGTCTTTAAACTTTAAACCAAAACTGAATATGTCTGGGTTTGGTGATTTCTTTACAAAGAGTGAGTTAGACGAGTGTGTTGCTGATATAGAAGCATTTTATGCTAAACTTGATACTCTCTCTAACTCAGAGAAGTTGATGAACTATGCGATTTTTGGCCTTGGAAGAAATAATGCCAAAGGTGCTTTTGAAAGCTTTTTAGGCCAAAAAGACTCTTACAGTATTTATACTCCATTCTTCTTAGATACTGTCCAGCAATTTAATGAAGACGAATTGCTCAATAGACAACTATTCCAAGAGTTTATTGCTAAAAGATTACCAGAGTTGTCTGCAATTCAAGGTCAAGACTTCAAGCCTACTCTATCTGGTAAACCGAACCCAATAACGACGGTTTCAAGAAAACTATTAGCGATGGGTAACTTCGTTATTAGGGGAAGCGGTGTAATGAATTATGAAAATTGGGTTAAATCTAATGAGTTTAAACAATTGAAGACTCGGTTGGATAGTGATACTAAATCGATTCAAACTGAATTAGGTTTGAGTTTCGATTATGGAGATCATAGGGTTCATCCTGCACTTCAACAAAATATCTTAAAAATGCAAAATATTTTGTCAAAGATATAATGTTATGAATTTTAATAGTATTAAATTACTATTGTTGAAGCCAGTAGTAATCTATCTATTGGCTGATATTTTAGTAAAAGGCATGCAGTTTTTGTTAATGCCCTCTGCATCTCATTTGTTGAGTATTCAAGAGTATGGTAAATTAACACTTTTCTTAGCTTTACTTACCGCTTTAGTACCTATGGTAAGCCTATCAAGCGAATCTGCTTATTCTATTTTCTACAATCAAGAATTAGGAAAAAATAAAAAAAGATTGTTTATAAATAGTATTCATGTTGCGGGTACGGGATTTGTTTTATTTACTTTAGTTACTATATTATTATCATTCATTGATGATTATCTCTTATTCAATATAGTTTCTTTAAAGTATCAAATGACAAAAATGTTCTGGATAGTATTCTTAGAATATTTTGTTAACTTGTATTTATTATCTTGTCGCTTAAGTTTTGATAAGACCAAATATTTCTTCTGGTTTATCTTTTACTTTGCAATGAAGTTTATTGTTGGTCTTACATCGATATATGTTTTTAAAAGTTCTGATTCATATTTAAACTCTATACTAGTTCTAAATATAGTGTTTGTATTTATTATTGTTTCTAGGTTTTTTAAGTTAACTGAATTCTTTAAAGAAGTACTTTCCTTTGATAAAAAGTCTTATTTTAGAATAGTAAAGTACTCTGCAATAATTTTACCTGTGAGTGTTTTTTCTGTTGTTAACTCCATGGTGGATAAAGCATATATTACTTCCTTATTAGCAGTAAAAGAGTTGGCAAATTATACGTCTATATTTTTACTAGCGGGTGCAATTCAAATTGTGATACTTGCGATGAACAAAGCATATATGCCTAAGTTATTAAAATTATACTCACAATATGGATACCTTTCTTTAGAAAAAATGAGTAAAAATACAAAGAGTCTCTTGATAACTAACTATTTGGTTTTTTTGTCTTGTATTTTTTTATTGCCGTTTATTTTTAAAATTATATATAGTGATAAAATAGAATTTAGTTATGATGTATTTGTAGTTCTTAGCTTAAGCTTTTTGTTTAATACATTGTATATACTTTATACTAATGTTCTTTCTCTGGAAGAAAAAACTGCAAAATACAAAATGTTTGGTTTTCTATTTGCTACGTTAGTAAATATTCCATTAAGTTATTTTTTAACACTAAGATATGGTATTTTAGGTTCCGCATCGTCGACAATGTTAAGCTGTATTTTTGCCGCGTTTATACTTTATGCTCTGGTTAATACTAAAGTAAAACAGCACTACCTTTTAAAAGAAAGCATTGCTTTTCTTCTTAGTGCATGCATGACGGCTGCGATTGTGGTGTACCTAAACACGCATCTAGCAATATTTTAGTAAGGAAGAAGGTAAATAATAGTGGCTGAGCCCTACCTATTAATTGATTTAGAATCGATTAAACATAACGCGAAAGTTCTAAGTGCAAAAACAGATGCTAAATGTGAGCTTATTGGTGTAATAAAAGCAGATGCTTATGGACATGGTGCATTAGAAGTTTGTCAAGCTATTGACTCTATTAGCACTTTTGCTGTCGCTCGCCTATCTGAGGGGCTAGCTTTAAAGAGCTCAGGTGTAAAAAAAAATATTTTAGTTTTCTCTGGTGTTAATACATACGATGATCTAATGCAGGCTATTGAGCATGAGCTTATAGTTGTAGTCCACTCCGAGAGTCAACTTGATATTTTGAGAACGCTTTCTACAGAAACCGAGTTGCAATGTTGGATTAAGTTTGACAGCGGTATGCATCGTTTGGGGCTACATGCTGATGAGCTTGATCGTACTCTTGAAGCTCTAAAATCTATGCCAAATATCACGGTAAAAGGGATCTTGAGTCATTACTCTTCTGCTGACAATGATTCTGAGCGAAGTCTTTTCCAGTTAGACAGTTTTGAAAGTACTACGTCTAACCTAAATGTGAGAACCTCAATTACAAACTCTGCAGGGCTTTTACAAGGTTACTTCAATGGTCAAAGCTATGCTAGAGTCGGTCTTTCACTATATGGCCTATCCCCTTTGTGCGATAAAATAGGTCCAGACTTAGGGCTGCGCACATCTCAATCTTTAAAGGCCTATGTTACCTCGGTGCGTCGCCATTCTAAAGGTGAACCTGTAGGTTATGATGGTGTTTGGGTTTCTGAGCGAGACACCAATTTAGCGGTGATTGGGGTTGGGTATGCGGATGGTTACCCTAGAAGTGCAAAAAATGGAACGCCAGTGCTGATCAATGGGGTTGAATACCCCCTTGTTGGGCGGGTTTCTATGGACTTAATCAGTGTCGATATTGGGAATAATTCTGCCGTCAAAGTGGGAGATGAAGTGACCCTATGGGGTGACTCTCTACCAATAGAACACATTGCGAAATGTGCTGGAGTTATTCCTTATGAGCTTCTAACGGGTGTTTCTAAGCGTGTAAGTCGTCGTTATTCTAGTAACTAAATGGTCAAGCTTTGGTAGTAATATTACGTCCAGAGATAGTCAGGTTTTATATTTGGTATCAATATGATATTTACATCTAAAGGTTATCTATACCTATTATTGGCGACGATGATTTTGTTTTTTATATCTCGACAAAATATATTAAACTTAGGAGCTTTAGCATACTTTAATCATATATACATACTGATTTGTATTGTCGCATTCTTTATCTGTATTATATATAAACCAGTTAAGAAGAGCTTTCTTTTTCTCTCATTTATACTTTTTACGTATTCGGCTTTCATGGTTTTTAGAAGTGGTATTCCTGTAATAAATATTTTACAAACGTTCTTGACTTTGAAGTTTGTATTTGTTTTCTTTGTTATGGCTTATGCTTTAAATACAGATAGACCAATGTTATTGGCTAAGTTTACGAAAGCACTTACGTATATTTTATTGTTCTCTTCTTTGTTTGTTGTTTCTGATTATTTAGTTCCTAATATATTATATACATTGGCAAAAGATGGTCGTGGGATTATGGGGATTACACCGGGATCTTTTTTCGGATCTCGTGTTTTATACTCTGGGTTTCTTCTCTTATACAGTATTTTGTTATTGTCATTTAAATACAATGATGATTCAAAAAGATATTTTATTTATAAACCTAAGCTTTACTGGTCTCTACTCTTTTTTTCCTTTTTTTTATTATTTCTAACATTTTCTAGGAAAGAGCTTTTAATTCTCTTAGTTGCATATGGCATTACCGTAATGTACAAAAATAAGGGGATAATAAGATTGATAGGTTCGATATTTCTCGTTCTTTCTACTCCAATAATCTTAGGAGGACTTTGGGTATTAATTGGTGACTCTGTTCTTGAGAACTTCAACGAAAACTATGTCCGTTATAAGATCTTTTATTATGCGATGGAGATATTCGAGTATAACTTCCCATTTGGTGCTGGCCCGGGGACATATGGAACCGTCATGTCCAAGATGTACACAGATGTGTATACCTTTTTTAACGTAGATAGGGCAATTATTGGTTATGGAAGTCAGATCGAAGGGCCGATTTTTGATCTGTTCTTTGTTTCACTGATTGCTGAGTATGGCCTTGGAATAATATTTGTTATGTGGTTTATCTTTCAGCCTTTTTTTGCTGAAAAAGATGGCTATGTTGACCAGGTTGTCCATGTTAGGTTGATTCGTATTAATGGATTTTTGATGCTTGTTGGGATTGGCTCGATGGTACCCATTATGGGGAATATGATAGGATTATTGCTTTTCTTTTTACTAGGGATATTGACGTCGAACAACGCTATCTTTGTTCATAGTCGGAAGCGAACAAATGCATAAAGTCGTAGAAACACATATTCTTGAAAACAACCTTAGCAACGAAGCTGAGGTTTGGCCTCTACTCAAATACCAAATGACTCGCCATATCACTCTGTCTAAAGGGGTGGAGGATATGGAGTTTAAATCAAAGTCATATATCTCATTGCTGCTTTCTCTGATTTTTAGCTTCTGCAACTTATTTAGGGCGAGATTCAATAAAAAGGCCACGGCTTACTTTGGTGCATTCTCCCGAGTTTCAATAAATGAGGGCGTGATTTATGATGAATTTGTTTCACCTGAAAAGCAGAAAAAACTTTGTACTTTGTATCATTGCTCAAATTTTGAAGGTGTAAAGCTCCTGACGTGCTTCAAGCGTGGTGTCATCTTTGAAAACCTGATCATAAAACTGCTAGTCGTGTTCATTAAACGTTTTGGTGGGCGTGCACGAACTCCTGAGCTCTCAGAGGAATTCTTCGCCTTATTGAATCAAGAATATGGCGTTTCCAAACAGACAGTAGAAGCCTTTTTACTAGATTACGAAAGTAAGAAAGCTGCGTATACGAAGCTCTTAAAATGGTTAGGCGTTCAAAACGTAGAAATCGTCTCTGCATATACAAAACCAGCCATTGTGAGTGCAGCAAACGGACTCGGCATTAAGACCCTAGAATACCAACACGGCTTACTAGCGCCTTACCACCCTTCGTATCACTATGTTGGTGAAGAACTTTGGCGCAGTAGCATGTTGCCAACCCGTCTGAAGCTTTATTCAAGTTATTGGCAAATGAAAATGCGCCAAGCTAACTTCGTTCCTGAACATGGAATAGAAGTCGAGGGGGCGTTACCCCAAGCTTGTGACGAAGTGAAGAAAGAGGTGTTCAACCAAGTAGGGAATGACAAGTTCTTCATTTTTACAGGACAAGGCATTTGCTATACGGAAGTTGCTGACTTTGTTGCAAGTTTAATCGAACAATTCCCAAACTATACCGTAGTTTATCGACCTCATCCGCGTGAGCATCAAAACCATACTCAACTCTCTGCGCTAGTACAAAACGAAAAATTCAAAGTAATCGACCGAGATGCCTACCAAGATACGCTTACTTTAATTGGTGCATCTAAAGCTCACTTCTCAATATTCTCCTCTTGTCACTTTGAAGCTTTAGAGCTTCTTGGGAGAACTTACGTACTTGATGTCGTGGAAAACAACTTAATGAAAGAAGGTGGTGAGGACGAAAATATAATCTTCATTACTAAAGCATCCCAAATTATGGACATATAGTGCCAAAGTACTTCTATGAAAAAGTTAAAGCTCGTAATTTATTATTTATTTTTCTACAACTTACCTAACTCAAGATACTTGCCACTGTTTAGTAAACTTCGTTGCTGGTACTTGACTCGAGTATTAAAAGTTGTAACGGCACATCCAAAAAACCGATTAGAGAATAGAATTTACATCTCTAACGCTTCTGAGTTAAAAATCGGTCATAACGTCCGCATCAACGAGAATGTCTTCATTCAAAGTGCCACAATAGGCAACAATGTAATGATTGCGCCAAACGTAGCAATTCTTTCCAGCACGCATAGTTATGAAAGATTAGATATTCCGATGGTTGATCAAGAAGATGTGTTTGGCCTTCCGCCAGTTATTGAGGATGATGTTTGGATCGGTAGAAATGTTGTTATAAAGCATGGCATTACTATTGGGAAGGGTGCAATTGTTGGTGCGTGCTCGCTGGTGACAAAAGACGTCCCAAGTTATGCAATTGTTGGTGGTGTACCAGCAAAAGTAATTAAATATAGAAGTGCCCAAGAAACAGAAAAGAAGTGCGAAAATGAATAAAACATGCAAAATTGGTGGGCTAGATATCTCTGCATTCGACAGTATGGATCACGCTGTTGACTCTATCTTACATCAGGGAAATGTTGTTAGTGGCTTTGCTGTTGCCGTGAATGCTGAAAAAATCGTATCAAGCTATGAACAGGCTGATGTAAAGAGAATCCTAGAGTCTGCGAGCATTCGTTATCCAGATGGGGCTGGGGTTTCTTTGGTCATGTCCAGGCGCGGCTGCCCAAGTGCGAGAATTCCTGGTTGTGACTTATGGTTGGAGCTAATGAAAGGGTCTGCACCGCTGAGTGTGCCAGTATTTATCGTTGGCGCTAAACCAGAGGTTAACCAACAGACCGTTGATAAGTTAAAACAAGAACTTAATGTTAATGTCGTTGATGCTTGCGATGGCTATTTTAAAGATGAAGCGGAGCTTATAAACAGAATTAAGGAAAGCAAAGCGAAAGTCATAACGGTGGCACTTGGCTCTCCTAGACAAGAGAATTTTATTAACAAATGTCGTGAAGTTTATCCAGATGCCTTCTACATGGGGGTAGGCGGTACTTACGATGTGTTCACGGATCGAGTGAAACGTGCTCCTCAATGGGCTCAGAAGTACAACCTTGAGTGGTTTTACCGTTTAATATGCCAACCGACAAGAATTACACGTCAAATTAAGCTTGTTAAATACTTGTCTCTAGTGGTGACAAAGAAAGCTTAATTTTACTTTCTTGTATAAATAGAAAAATGCCCACGGTGTTGCGGGCATTTTTTTGATTTCAAATTATATTACAAAGAGTTAGCTATTTGAAACCGTAACTGTTTCAGGCTTTCCCAGCTTGCTACGCACATAACTGGTGATGCGCCAAACGTAAGACAGAATAAAGCAATAAGCCACAAAACAGGCGATGAAGGTATAGAACATGATAGCTTCAGATAGACCGGTCAATTCACCATAGATACCAAATGCCGCATATGCAGATGCAATCAGGCAAATCACAACAAGAGTTTGTTTCGAGCTTAAACCCATACGTTGGAAAATATGATGCAAGTGTTCTCTGTCAGGTTTGAATGGCGAATCCCCGCGGCGAACGCGGCGAATCATGATGGCCGCCATGTCCATCAACGGAACCGCAATTAACCACAATGCTGTTACTGGACGCATCAAAGGTTTGCTTTCTGCTTGGCTGACACCGAGCAACAGCCAAATAACTGTAAAGCCAATCATCATGCTGCCTGCGTCACCCATAAATACTTTTCGAGCGCGCCCTAAAATACCCAAGTTCATGAAAATATACGGCAGCATGGCAACAATAATTACCACACAGAGGTAAGCTAAGCCGTGTTGGGCGTCTACCCTCAATAAATAGGCAAGAGCGCCAAAGGTTACAATAGAAAGCCCACCCAGAAGACCATCAATGCCGTCTACCATATTAAAAGCATTGATTGCACCTATCACCGCTAACACTGTAATCACAATGCCAGTCCAACCTAAGTTGATTTCACCAAAACCGAACATGTTTCCTAAACTGTGCAGTTCAATACCGGCAATATGAATCATCACTAAAGACAAGCCAGCCTGAACCCCCATGCGTATCTTGAAACTCAAGTCGACCTTGTCGTCGATGGCTCCGATAAGCGTTAAGAGTGCGATAGAACATACATACAGCCAACTGTATTCGATAACTTGTGGTTTAAAGGTGAGAAACTGGATAAGAACAATGCAGATAGAAATCCCACCGATAAGTGGAACAGCACCTTCATGTAACTTCCTTTCGTTTGGTTTATCGACTAAGCCAACCGACTTAGCAACCTTACGCATGAGAAACAAAGTGGCAAACGAAGAAAAGAAGATAAATAGAAGTTCCAGAAACATAATAGTGCCAACTGCCATTGTAATTATTCGACGGCTATTTTAACCGACAAGGTAACTATCTCAAGGAGAAAATAAGCAACGAAATGGTAGCAAAACGTTACTTTTACACTATTTCTCCTGATTTACTTATCAGTAAATTAAAGCACAATGTTCGTTTTTTTCCTGGCAAAATGTTGATACAGCTCCGCTTTTGCCATTCTTTCACCATGAATCAAATGCACTTCTTTTGGCGGCGGATTAATTCCTTCTACAAATCGAATTAGATCAGATTGATCTGCATGAGCAGAATAGCCAGACATCGTATGTATTTGAGCTTTCACTTTAATTTTCTTTCCTTCGATATCAACTTCACTCGCCCCTTCTTGAATTTCTCTCCCTAGCGTTCCCTCAGCTTGATAACCAGCAAACAGCACATCATTACGGCTATCGGGTAACAACGCATTAAGATAATTTACCACTCGACCACCTTCGCACATCCCAGAAGCCGCAACCACAATAGCTGGTTCAGACGTGCTCGCCAGACGATTCACCAATCTCATATGTTCAGCATGAGTCTCAATCGTAATACATTGTTCAAACGCTAAAGGGTGACGTTGCTGCTCCAAACGCTGCTTCGCTTCTTTACCCCAAAGCTTTTTAAAGCGCCGATAAGTTTTTGTCACCTTCCGTGCTAAAGGCGAATCAAGAATAATCGGTAGGGCTCCATGTAAAGACTCCTGGTACAAAAGCTGTTCAATATCGAATAACAGTTCTTGTGTTCTACCTACACTAAAAGCAGGAATAACAATCACACCACCATCTTCCAGTGCATGTTCGACAATAGAAAGCAGCCGAGCACTTCTACTTTTCACACTTTCATGATGCTTATCACCATAGGTCGATTCAATAAACAAATAGTCCGCTTTTTCTGGCGGCTTAGGATCAGGGAGTAAAGGCGTATCACTTGGGCCGAGATCGCCAGAGAATACAATTACGTCATTATTTGAGAGTTTAAATTCCAAATAAGCAGAGCCTAAAATATGGCCCGCAGGTTGAAAGCGTAAATAAGCCAACCCCTTAAGAGGAAGCCATGTGTTGTACTGGCACGGCACCAATCGCTGCTTAATTAGATTTAAGATGTGCTGTCTTTGATGCTTGCCTAAACCCAGTTGTAGCTTTAATCCATCCTCTAGCATAAGAGGGACCAACTCAGCAGTAGCTTGTGTGCAGTAGATTTTACCTTTAAAACCCGTAGCGAGTAACCACGGTAATCGGCCTATGTGGTCAATATGAGCATGGGTCAGCACCAGTGCTTTTACCTTGGCTAAGGAAAATTCTATCGCCATCGAACGGTCATGACGGCCTACCAATGCATCCTTACCCTGAAATAACCCGCAGTCGATCAAAATGCTCCCGTGCTCGAGTTGCAGTTCATGACAAGAGCCTGTCACCGTATTCTTCCCACCATGATGAAGTACTTTCATAACGATCTCCTTTTCATGAGCATCAATGTAATGAATTCAAGAAAGAAGAGGGAGAGGCAACCAGCCAGATAAACACAAAAGTAGGAGTCAAAATGCTAGGAGAGTGTCAAATGGTATTTTTAGTTGCACTAAATTGTGATGCATATTCCACATAGTCAACTTTTTGCATTTTGTAATAAATAAAAATGAATAAATGCGTATTATAAAACGCGTTTTAGGTAGGCAGAATTTACGATCTTCTTGTCAAACTGACAGTTTGCATTTTGGCCAGTTGTCATAAGAAAGCCATTTTTTTGTCAGCGTTGTGCTTTTCGTTGCAACCTGTTTGCTATACAATCCTTTGCCTTGAGCACAAATGATAAAAAAACAAATGCATTGCCTTTAGGAGCCAGACCTAAGGGCGGTAGCGTGCCAAAAAGCAAAAAAAGTTCTCCGAGTGACATAAAAATGTCGCCAGACAATAAATACAATTAAGCACACTGTTGCATTTCTGGCAAGGCTCTATAAGTAAAATAGAGACTTCAAACAAACACTTAAAGCACCTCCTGTTACGTCAGAGGAGGACAAAACAGTAATGAACACTGTTTTAAAAAGATAATAGCTAGGCATCAGGTTTATCAACCAATACCTATCAACCACAGTCTTCACAAGAGCTTCTTCTTTGCGAAAATGACTGACCCGCCTAAATTATCTACCTAGATTTATGTTTCCCAAAGGTATCGCTTGCGCACTTGTGGCGCATTCGTTCGTGTCTTTTCCTCTGGGGTTATTGTGCTGTCCGGAAACAATGCTTTTTTGCTTTTTAATGTAAGAAGAAGTGTTGTATCCATCACTCGCGATTATTCACATCAACGTCCTATTCTTTGGCCTAGGTTATTTACAATGTCTAAAAAGAAAATTCTCACCGTATTCGGTACACGTCCAGAAGCCATAAAAATGGCTCCTCTAGTTCATGCGCTTGCAAATGATGAGCGATTTGACGCGAAGTGCTGCGTTACCGCTCAACATCGAGAAATGCTGGATCAGGTTTTAGAGTTATTTGAAATTAAGCCTGATTACGATCTTAACCTGATGAAAGTGGGTCAATCTCTCAATGATGTAACCGCACGTATCTTACTGGAACTTAAACCAGTACTTCAGGAATTTAAGCCAGATGTAGTGCTTGTACACGGTGATACTGCAACTACCTTTGCTGCAAGCCTTGCAGCTTACTATGAGCAAATTGCTGTGGGCCATGTAGAGGCAGGTCTGCGCACTGGCAATATTTACTCGCCATGGCCAGAAGAGGCAAACCGAAAACTAACTGGTGCGTTAACTACCTATCACTTTGCTCCTACAGAAACCTCGCAACACAATCTGCTACAAGAAAACATCAATTCAGACAATATCAGCATCACAGGTAATACCGTTATCGATGCTCTATTGATGGTTAAAGACAAAATTGATAACGACAGCGCGCTTAACCAACAATTGGCAAGCCAGTTTCCAATGCTTGATGAAAACAAAAAACTGATTTTGGTTACTGGTCACCGTCGCGAAAGTTTTGGTGGCGGTTTTGAACGCATTTGTGAAGCTTTAGCTAAAACCGCGCAAGACCATCCTGAAGCACAGATCTTATACCCAGTACACCTAAACCCGAATGTAAGAGAACCAGTAAATCGCATTCTGTCAAACGTCGATAATGTGCATCTTATCGAGCCTCAACAATATCTGCCATTTATCTACCTAATGAGTCGAGCACATATCATTCTTACCGACTCTGGCGGCATCCAAGAAGAAGCTCCTTCCCTAGGCAAACCTGTATTAGTTATGCGTGACACAACAGAAAGACCAGAAGCCGTTGCCGCGGGCACAGTAAAGCTAGTGGGTACAGATGTAGATAAGATTGTCACTGGTTTAGATGTATTACTGAATGACAAAGAGGCTTACCAAGCGATGAGCTTTGCACACAACCCTTATGGTGATGGTCTAGCGTGTCAGCGTATTTTAGAAGAATTAGCAAAATAATCATTTAGTTAGGAAAAATTATGTCTTTTGAAACAATTTCAGTTATTGGCTTAGGTTACATCGGCTTGCCAACCGCAGCCATGTTTGCATCACGTAAGAAAAAGGTAGTAGGTGTTGATGTAAACCAGCACGCAGTTGATACCATCAACCAAGGAAAAATCCATATTGTTGAACCGGATCTCGATATGATCGTAAATGCAGCCGTGTCTGAAGGTTACTTGAAAGCAACCACAGCGCCAGAGCCGGCAGATGCATTCTTAATTGCGGTTCCAACGCCATTTTTGCCATGTAAAGAAGGTGAAGTACCAGCGCCTGATTTGTCTTACATTGAGGCGGCAAGTAAAGCCATTGCACCAGTTCTTAAAAAAGGTGACCTCGTTATTCTTGAATCTACGTCACCAGTGGGGGCCACAGAGCAAATGGCCGCTTGGCTAGCTGAAGCTCGTGGTGATCTGACTTTCCCACAAACGCATGGTGAACAAGCGGATGTTAATATCGCTCACTGTCCGGAGCGTGTATTGCCTGGCCACGTTGTTCGTGAGTTGGTAGAAAATGACCGCGTTATTGGTGGTATGTCTACTCGCTGCTCTGAGCGCTCAGTGGAGTTATACCGTACTTTTGTGCAAGGTGATTGTGTCGTGACAAATGCGCGCACAGCGGAAATGGCAAAACTGACAGAAAACAGCTCGCGTGATGTTCAAATCGCTTTTGCTAACGAACTTTCAATCATTTGCGACAAGCTAGACATCAATGTATGGGAATTGATCGCATTGGCGAACCGCCACCCTCGCGTAAACATCCTTCAGCCAGGACCTGGTGTAGGTGGCCACTGTATTGCGGTTGATCCTTGGTTCATTGTGTCAAAAACACCAGAAGAAGCACAAATTATCCACACGGCACGTAAAGTGAATGACGGCAAACCGGAGTGGGTAATTAATAAAGTAAAACTGGCAATTGCCGAGTTTTTACAAGCAAACCCAGATAAAACAGCCCGCGAGGTGACGGTTGCTTGTTACGGTTTGGCCTTTAAACCTGATATTGATGATTTGCGTGAAAGCCCTGCAATGGCTATCACACAAAAAATTGCCGAAATGCATGCAGGTCGTGTTATTGCAGTAGAACCAAACATTGATGCAATTCCGGAAAAACTTAAACATGTTGAACTAATGGACTTTGAAGTCGCACCGAAAGAAGCGGATATTCAAGTTTTGTTGGTTGATCATAAAGAATTTAAACATAACATTGTGAGAACGAGTATTGTTATTGATACGAAAGGTATATGGTAAATATTAATAATATCAAAGATAAACAGACAAGCTGACGATCATCAACACTCTTAATCAGTTAGCTATATTAAAGCTAGGAAAAGCCATGAATGTGTCGGGGGATCTCTTAAGTTAGTTGAGCTTAATATGAAGAGGCTGTCGTGTAATCTCGGAAGCTGCATACCGGCATCCTCTGAATGTTGAGTGTGGTGTTTGGATGGTTTTTCAATGCAATAAATATGTTAACTAATTAAAAGCCTGCAGAGAAGGTTTAGAAAGGAAGCAGCGAAAAGCTATAGGAATCCCTGTTATTTTTCGCTAGTCCTTGTGTGGTCAGAGTTTATGATATACGGGCACAACAAAGTTAGGTTTTGGCTAATAAGATGCAGAATTCAGGAAAGAAGACAGTTCTAAATGTTTACCCCTCAAAATTTGGAGGCGGCGCTCAAAGTGTATTTAAGAATACTTGTGAACTGCTAAAAGAAAAAGGAGACTTTATTTCTCTAAATGGATCGCTAGACGTTGATTCTGATTTGGTTTTGAAAAGGTCTATCTTTGGTATATCTAATATAATACGAACTTTTATATACATTAAAAAAAATCAAGTTGATATTTTTCACTTTCATGGTGGTTTAACTCTTGGTATTTTATTTCCTTTTTTACTCTTAATAGGTTGGTTACAGAAAAATATAAGAGTAGTATTTACTGCTCATAACTATGCAATGATCTGTCCAAGCCAGAAAAGATATCACTATAAGGCTAGAAAACCATGCGATCGCTGTAGTTTCTCTAGTCTAAATATGTCCTATTTCTCATCTGGATGCGAAGAGAAGAAAATAGGAATTAAGCTTGTAAAATGGATGTATAGTGTTAATTTGAGATTGGCTTTACTTGGTGACATGGTTAGTGTGTTAACACCAAGTACTTTCTCTGCTAATGTTTTTAAAAGTAACAATATTGAAAATATTGTGGTAGCAAATAATCCGGTTAATTTTTCTAATGAGAAGTCACAGGTCAACCCACAAAGTATAGAATTTTTAAAAAATGAAATTGTATTTCTTGGTAGATTTGTTGAAGAAAAAGGAGTTTATGATTTTTGTGACGAGATTATAAGCAATAAAAATTACTACAAGAATGTGAAAGTTAATCTTATCGGAGATGGACCTGAAAAAAATTCAATAATATCTATGCTTGAGGAGCATGGGATTGACTTTACTGACTTTGGGTTTTGCGATAAGGGTAGAGTGAAAAGAATATTGTTAAATTCAAATGTTATTGTTGTACCCTCGATATGGGATGAAACATTTGGACTGGTAGTAGCTGAGGCAATATTTAATTTTTGTATTCCAGTAGTTTCAAATCGAGGTGCTCTACATGAAATTGTAGATAAAGCCGGGGTTGGTAATGTCTTTGACTGTTCATCAAGCCAGGATTTGCATAGGGCGATCGAAAAATCATTTAGTGAATATAATGAAGTAGAATGGAATAAAGTTCTACTTAACTTAAGTTTACATTTGTCTGATGATAATTACTTTTCTCATTTAAAGGCTGTTTATGATTGTAAATAGAGCTGGAGTTGATTTTTTAAGTGAGCGTAATATTTATCTAGCAATAAAGGTTTTTTCAGTAAGCGTGCGACTAGTAATACCATTAGTTACTTATACTCTCGGTGAGTCGTATAGTAGTGACTATCATGACGCTTTCTTGATGGCTTGGACTGCCGGTTATTTGTATTTGACTTTGATTTCGTGCGGTTTTCATGATGAGTTAATTAGGACAGATAAAGCAGGTTTGATAGGAAACATTAAATGTTCAGTTATAGCAATAACCGTAAACTTTTCTTTGTTACTTTTTTTTCTTGCTTTTTTGGGGAGTGAATTCCTAAGGCTGTATATAGTAGTGTTAGTATTTAATTATACTTACTCCCTGGTTATTTGTGCTGAGCGCGTGATGCTATATAAAAGCAAAAAAAATAGATTGGCTATATTTTCTTTATTTATTGCTTTTTCTAGTTTTTTATTTATTGTTTTATGCTATTTTGGTTTGATTTCTATTGAGGAAATGCTGTGCTATTGCTCTGGTGTGGCTTTTATTTCTTCACTTTATATTTTCTCTGGCATGATCAATAATGTAAATGTATCAGTTAATGAATTGTTCACTTTCTATAGGTCAAGTTTTTTACTTTCAATTCAAGTAGTTCTGATTGGAATATATGCAAGGTTAGAACAGTATATATTTGCAAGTTACTCCAGTTCGGATTTTTCTAACTACTTCCTCTCAATGAGAATTTTAGATGTTTTCTTTGTTTTTTTGAGTTTTCAATCTCAGTATAATCTTATATCGAGCTTTAAAACTGAAAGTAAGTTGAATATATTAAATTATGCAAAGATACCAATCGTTTTGTTTTTTGGGATGGCTAGTGTTCTAGTTTTATCTCTTGCTATAGTTCATTTTTCATCTCTGGGTTTGAGTTATCCGAATGCAAAAAATGTTATCTTAATCTCTCTTTTGTGTAGTCCTATGATACTTTTGAAGGCTGTTAATAATTTTTTTGTGGACTTGTTTAAGAGAGAGGTTAGAGATAGAACTAATGTGATTGTTATTGTTTTATGTATTGCTTTTGGTATACCAGTATCAATGTGTCTTATTAGTGAATTTGGCTTAGTAGGAGCAATAATTTCGGCATATTTTAAATTAATTATTTTTATTCTACTGGCTGGTGCTAATGAAAAGTTACAACCAAAAATCATTTAGCTTATTTTTTTCTATTTCTCTTGTCGTCCTAGTGGTTAACTTCTTGTTTTTAGGACGTAAGGGCGTGTTGAATTTACATCATGCCGATTACTCTTTCTTTGATTCGATTTTTGTTATTTTCTTTTCCTTGTCATTAATCTTGACTAAAATGATAGATAGAAGCGTTAGGGAAATAAAAATAGAGCCTACGTTTTTGTTCTTATTGGCGTTGTTTTTTATTGTTTTTTTGTTGGGAATTCCCGGTTATTTTTATCTTGACTTTCAACTTGTATATTTAGATAAGACTTTGAAGTTATTCTCTATAATTGTGTTTATTTTCTGCATACAATTAATGTCCAGACGAGAGTTTGTTATTTTGAGCTATGTCTTTTATGCTTTGGGATTTCTAGCTTTTTGTTATTTTTTATTTTCTAGTGGAAAACGTGTCGGAATCGCAGGTGCAGGTTCAATAACAACGGCAAGAGTTTTCCTTTATTCTTTGATTTTATATATAATTATTGATACCACGATATCTAAAAGTGTGAGTTATTTAAAACACGTGCTATTGTTTTGTATGGTTGGATCGGGTTTGATTGCAACTTCTACTCGAGCAACGTTAATTCTATATATTTTATTTTTAATATACTATTTGATATTTGTGTACAAAGGGAAAAATAAGTTTATAACTTATATTTTGCTGTTTTTTTTATCCCTTTATATGATTGATTTTTTTCTTAGCAGCAATATTTACTATAGACTTTTAGTTCTATCAGATGATGGCGGTGGAGAGAGTGTAAGTGCAAGGTTTACATATATTGAAAAGGCAATTGAGTTGGCCGGAAGTTATGCCTATATGGGTTCAGGATGGGGAACTTATGGGTATCTTTCTTCCGGTGAGGTTAAGTTTGACTATCCGCACAATCTTTTTGTTGAACTTCTGCTTGAGAGTGGATGGTTGTCTCTTTTAATTGTGTTTTTTTTCATCTGTATAAGTCTCTTTTCATTGCTTAGAATGAAGTTTATTTTCGTGGTCTTATTTTTGATTGTTTTTTTGAATTCGATGATCTCTGGTGATGCCTATGATAATAGAATGATTTTCTTTACACCATTTTTATTAGCTAGACTCGATTTAATTTCATCTCAGTGATTCTGGTGTGCTCTGTTTTTATTATTAACCACCTTTATAACGTTTAGAGGTTATTTGTTTTTGAGTTTATATATGAATATTCTTTATTTTCACCAGCACTTTTCAACACCTAAAGGTTCCACAGGAATACGTTCCTACGAGATGTCAAAGCGCCTAATTCACCATGGGCATAATGTCACTATGGTATGTGGCACATATGGTGGAGGAGAGACAGGGTTAGAGTCAGAGTTTATTGGTGGCAAACGTGAGGGCGTCGTCGATGGTATCCGCATCATTGAGTTTGATTTGGCGTATTCCAACTCAGATGGCTTTCTTAAAAGAAGCATGACTTTTGTTAAGTTTGCCCTAAAAAGTATCGGCTTAGCTTTTACAGAGAAATACGATGTATTGTTTGCGACAACAACACCATTAACAGCGGGTATTCCAGGTATTTTTGCACGTTGGTTACGTGGAAAGCCTTTTGTTTTTGAAGTAAGGGATTTGTGGCCTGAACTACCAAAAGAAATGGGGGTAATTACAAACCCTATCATTTTGGGTTTGATGTCTCTATTAGAATGGGCGTCTTATCGCAGTGCGAATCGCTGTATTGGCCTTTCTCCTGGCATTGTCGAGGGAATCAAGAAGCGTGGAGTACCTAAAGACAAAATCGCGATGGTGCCCAATGGCTGTGATCTCTCCATCTTTACTCAACCAAGCGAGCCATGGCGACCAGAAGGTGTCGCGCAAGAAGATTTGATGGCGGTTTTCACTGGCACTCATGGTATGGCGAACGGTTTGGATGCTGTCTTAGATGCAGCGACAGAGTTACAAAGCCGTGGCCGAAACGATATTAAGTTAGTTTTGGTGGGGCAAGGTAAGCTAAAACCACAATTGGAGGCGAAAGCTAAAGAGATGCAGCTGAATAACGTTGTATTTCACCCTCCTGTAAATAAGCAGAAGTTGGCGGGTTTGATGGCAAGCGCTGATGTTGGAATGCAAGTGTTGGCAAATATCCCTGCTTTTTATTACGGAACATCTCCGAATAAATTTTTCGATTATATTTCTGCGGGCCTCCCTGTGATTAATAACTACCCAGGTTGGCTAGCAGGGATGATAGAAGAATCTCAGTGTGGCTTTACTGTGGCTCCGGAAAATCCGCAGGCGTTTGCAAATGCCTTAGAGCAGGCGGCAGATAATCGAGAGGCGCTTGTTAACATGGGGGCATCCGCTCGACAGCTTGCTGAAAGTCAGTTTGACCGTCAGTTGTTAGCTGATAAATGGGTTCAGTGGGTAGTAGGAACGGCTCAATCAGATGTGAAATCTGCAGAGGTAAATAATGAAAAGATCATTTGATTTCACGGCTTCTTTATTTGCCCTTATTTTACTTTCACCAATTATCGCGCTCGTAGCTTGGAAAATACGCAAGAACTTAGGCTCGCCCGTGTTGTTTCGTCAAACACGTCCTGGTTTGCATGGCAAACCATTTGAAATGGTTAAGTTCCGTACCATGAAAGATGCAGTCGATTCACAAGGAAATCCACTTCCTGATTCCGAGCGAATGACTCCGTTCGGAGACAAATTGAGAAATTCAAGTCTCGATGAACTTCCAGAATTGTGGAACGTGTTAAAGGGTGAGATGAGCTTAGTGGGGCCACGTCCTTTATTAATGCAGTACTTACCGCTTTATAGTAAAGAGCAAGCAAGACGTCACGAAGTCAGGCCTGGCGTAACGGGCTGGGCTCAAATTAATGGGCGTAATGCGATTAGTTGGGAAGATAAGTTTAAGCTCGATGTCTGGTATGTCGATAATCGTAACCTATGGCTAGATATCAAAATTCTGTTCCTAACCGTTAAAAAAGTGTTTGTGAAGGAAGGAATATCGGCAGATGGCCATGTCACGATAGAACCTTTTACTGGTCAATCAAAGCAGAGCGAAGTCCATGAATAGAACTTGCGCAATTTTAGGCGCTAGTGGTCACGGGAAAGTCGTTGCTGAAATTGCGGAGCTAAATGGTTATACAAACATTGAGTTTTTTGATGATCGCTGGCCAGGGTTGCAAAATGTGGAGCATTGGCCAGTCAAAGGGAATTCCGAAACCTTGTTAAAGATAGCGGCGCAGTTTGATCTAACGGTGATAGCAATCGGCAATAATAAAATCAGGTTAGAAAAGCAGAATCAGCTCAGTACAGCTGGCGCTAAGTTCTCTGTACTAGAGCACCCTAGGGCCACAATTAGTCGGCATAGTCAGCTTGATAAAGGTACGGTGGTCATGGCTGGTGCTGTCATCAATCCTTTTGTCAAAGTTGGTAAAGCATGCATTATTAACACGGCTGCAACTATAGACCATGATTGCAGTTTGGCTGATGGTGTGCACGTTAGTCCTGGTTGCAATATTGCTGGTGGAGTGACCATCGGTGAGGGTAGCTGGCTCGGTATCGGAAGCCAAGTTAAACAACTTATTTCCATTGGTACGGGCGTAATGGTAGGAGCCGGCGCGACTGTCCTGAACCATGTACCAGACTTACAAACTGTTGTGGGTACGCCTGCACAGCTCGTAAACTCAAAATAACATTCTCAGAATAATTTTTATTTAGGTGACATCGTGCTTAATACTCCATTTTCTCCATGGCCTTCTTTTACTCAAGAAGAAGCCGACGCAGTTAGTCGTGTACTACTGTCAAACAAAGTAAACTACTGGACAGGTAGTGAGTGCCGTGAGTTCGAAAAAGAATTCGCAGCTTGGGTTGGATGTGATCATGCTGTTGCACTAAGCAATGGTACCCTTGCACTTGATGTCGCGCTTAAAGCGTTAGCGATTGGTGAAGGGGACGAGGTTATTACGACGCCTAGAACGTTTCTGGCTTCTGCGTCTTCTATTGTTACGGCTGGCGCCAACCCTGTGTTCGCGGATGTGGAGCTCAATAGCCAAGCCATTACGGCAGCGTCGATTGAAGCGGTCCTAACTCCTAAGACTAAAGCGGTCATCGTTGTTCATTTGGCTGGTATGCCGGCAGAAATGGATGCCATCATGGCGCTTGCAGAAAGACATGGTTTTTATGTTATTGAAGATTGTGCTCAAGCACATGGCGCGAAATATAAAGGCCGCAGTGTCGGCACAATTGGTCACATTGGTGCTTGGTCATTCTGTCAAGATAAGATCATGACGACAGGCGGTGAAGGCGGCATGGTGACCACGAATGATAAAGATTTGTGGTCAAAAATGTGGTCTTACAAAGATCATGGTAAAAACTATGACGCGATTTATAACCGTCAGCATCCACCAGGCTTTCGCTGGTTGCACGACAGCTTTGGAACCAACTGGCGTATGACTGAGCTACAAGCTGTGGTTGGTCGTATTCAATTGACTCGCATGTCAGAGTGGACGGCAAAACGCCAAGCCAATGCGGCACAAATCGATGAGGCTGTTGCAGATCTCAATATCGTTCGACGCGTTCACGTGCCTGAGCATTCGCAGCACGCTGAATACAAACATTACCTTTTTGTTGAGCCTAAACATTTGGCAGAGGGCTGGACGAGAGATCGCATTGTGGAAGCCATTGTGGAACGTGGTGTTCCGGCTTATCAAGGTAGCTGCTCTGAGGTGTATTTAGAAAAAGCATTTGATAATACGCCATGGCGACCAGAAAAACGTTTGCCGAATGCAGTGCTGTTAGGTGAAACCAGTTTAATGTTTTTGGTTCATCCAACATTATCGTCAGAAGAAGTCGCTAAAACGTGCGGTGTGATCCGTGAAGTGTTGTTAGAAGCGCAGAAGTAAACCAGTTCAGTCTAAGTGGGACGCATAAATAATAGTGCTTTAATATGTCGTTATTTATGTTTTCCTGTAACAGCGTCCCACCACTTGATGAAAATGTAAAATGTCTGCTACGCAGATTGCTTAAAAGATGCGATGCAGTGAGAGAATATGCAATTAATGGTTCTATACATAATCATCAGGTTGTATAATCTTTGCTCAGGCTATCTCATAATATTAACTAGCATTACCACCAAACTCTAAAAATAAACTTGGGGTAATGAGGCTTACATACTGTCATGATTGAAAATAATTCCAAACTTAACGTCATTTGGTCTTTACCGAGATATCAAAAGCGCCTTATTAGTATCGGAGTGGATTTCTTTATTATCTCTGCTGCTTTTATGTTTGCTTATTGGTCTCGCATTGGTGAATTCCGCCCACTTCCAGATACAAGCAGTAACTATGTACTGTTGGCAACCATTGTGTGTACGCTTGCTGTTTTTGTCTCGTTTGGCCTCTACCGAGCGGTGCTACGCTATTTAGGCTTTCATGTTCTGGCAGTCGTCGGGTTGGGTACGATTCTATCTGCGCTTTGTGTGGCCAGTTTTGCTTTTGCATTTGATGCCCAACTACCACGCTCGATTCCTTTTATTTATGCCGCTTTTCTTGCGATCGGGGTAGGGACTAGCCGTCTGCTGGTAAGGAGCTTGGTTGCTCAATCGGTACACAAAGCTGGAGCGCCAGTTCTTATTTATGGTGCGGGTAGTGCCGGTCGTGAGCTTGCGTTTGCGCTGCGACAATCAGAAACCTACCGAGTTATTGGCTTTGTCGACGAAGACAAAACGCTTCAAAACACAATGCTAATGGGTTACCGAGTCTATACAGCGGATAACGCGATGAAGGCGATTAGAAAGTATGAAGTAAAAAAAATCTTACTTGCTATTCCTAGCGCTTCAAACAAACGCCGTAAGGAAGTCTTAGATAGAATTTCTAAACTGCCCGTTGAAATCCAAACCGTTCCAGATATGAAAGATATCCTTACGGGTAAGGCGAAAATTGATGAACTGAAAGAGGTTCCGATTGGTGATTTGTTAGGTCGAGACCCTGTTCAGCCGCAACAAGTATTAATGGAAGCGAACATCAAGAATCAAGTAGTGATGGTGACGGGAGCTGGTGGTTCAATTGGCTCTGAGTTATGTCGTCAGATTTTAAACTACTCGCCAAAATCATTGATCTTATTTGAACTGTCTGAATTTGCGTTGTATCAGGTGCACAGTGAATTGAGTCAAATCATTAAAGCTAACAATCTGAGCATTGTCGTCGTTCCATTGGTTGGCTCTGTGCAGAGACAAAATCGCTTAGAAACTACCATGAAAGCCTTTGAAGTGGACACGGTTTACCATGCTGCGGCGTACAAACATGTTCCGCTGGTGGAGTACAACGTTGTTGAAGGTGTAAGAAACAATGTGTTTGGTACTTACTATACAGCGCAAGCGGCGATTGATGCAGGTGTGAAGAATTTTGTTCTTATTTCTACTGATAAGGCTGTTAGACCAACGAACGTGATGGGTGCGACTAAACGTATGGCTGAGTTAGGCCTACAGGCGTTGGCGGAGCAACAAAACCGAATTCGTGAGAGCAACCCTAATCTGGGTACGCGTTTCTGTATGGTGCGCTTTGGTAATGTTTTGGGTTCGTCTGGCTCGGTAATTCCTGTATTCAAAAAACAGATTGAGAAGCGAGAACCTATTACGGTCACCCACAAAGACATTACTCGATACTTTATGACAATTCCAGAAGCGGCCCAGTTGGTTATTCAAGCTGGGGCGATGGGTAAAGGTGGCGATGTATTTGTTCTCGATATGGGGGAGCCCGTTAAGATTGTCGATCTAGCGAAGAACTTGGTTTACCTGTCAGGGCTTGAAGTTAAAGATGAAAACAATCCTCATGGCGATATAGAGATTCTCTTCACAGGTTTGAGACCGGGAGAGAAGTTATATGAAGAGCTGTTGATTGGAGATGACAATGTTTCCGAAACGGCACACGCACGTATTATGACAGCGCAAGAAAGTTACCTACCACTAAAAGAGTATGAAATCTTAATCGACAAGCTCGATGTCGCCTGTCACAACTTCCAACACGAAGTGATTCGTCGCTTGTTACTCGATGCTCCTACAGGCTTTAATCCGGTGGACGGCATTGAAGATCTCGTATGGAAGCAAAATACTCGCACTGCGGAGTTATATACTTTTGAACCAAAGCAAAGTAATGCAAGTGAAACTTGATGCTTTTGTCTGGTTGGTAAATAATAGAAAAATTAATAAGATATGTTGTCTTGGTGCTCGCAGTGGTGGTTTGTTTACTACGAGCGTAACGTGAACATGTCGTAATCTCAAAAAGGCACTTCTGAGTGCCTTTTTCTGTATTCAATACATTAACAGTGGCTAAAACTGATGGCACAGAAAACGATAAAAACAGGGATAGCAGCATTATCGCTGCCGCTATTGGTAAGTACTTCTCTTACCGCTCAGGAGTTGGCGACGCTACCTTCGAACCAAAGCTTTACCGGATTGACTTTTACGCCCAATGCACAGTCTTTAAATTACGGCGATTTTTCTTTTACGTACGCTCAAGGCTTACCATTTAGGACGGCAGTTCAAGATTTAGATTCTCTAAAATTCTCGTTCGGTATGTTTGATGGCTTGGAAGCTCACGGAAGAATTGTAACGGATGACTATACTTCAAATTGTTTTTACGATTGTGGTGATACCCGTGATTTATCTATGTCTTTCAAGTATCAGGTCCCTAACTTTTGGGGATCGGAGAATCTCGACTTTGCTCTAGGTATTCAGGACTTAGGTGGCTCAGCCAATCAGTTCAGTACGAAATATGCGGTTGCAGATTACTCGTTCGACTTTGCTCCGGTTCGCGTTTCTGCAGGTTATGGGCTTTCTGATATCGAATTAGGTGTGATGGATGGCCCATTCGGTGGTATTGAATATCAACCATTGAGCTTTTTGCAGGTTAGCGGAGAATACGATGCTGTGGAGTTTAACTCTTCGGTTAAGCTTTTTACCCCACAAGGCACATTGCCTTATGATGTGACAGCCTCGCTCAGTTATCAGCTCTACTCTGGCCACAATACTGATGAACAAAATATTTGGAACGCGGCACTTTCAGTACCTCTAGTTACTGGGTATACACGTTCTCGCGATTACTCGCGCAATAATCTCACGTTAATGGAAAAGCTGTCTTTGGAGCAGAATAAAGCTAAAGAGGCTTCTATCTCTGCTTTAGTGAGCGCGCTTCGTAATGAAGGCTTTGTGAATATTCAAATCGGTTTGCTGAATCAAACAACAGTAGTGGCGCTAGAAAACCGTCGTTATAACCATAACCAAGTAGATGGTTTAGGTGTTGCTATGGGGATCATCTCTAGCCACCTCGGTCAAAACGCGGTATCAGAAGTGGGTGGTGATTCAGAGCGTATTGAGCTATTTATGCTCGCAAACCAAAAGCCCGTTGTTAGTGTGCAAGCGAATTCAACGTGCTATCAGAGTTTTATCAATGGTTCTGCTGCGTGCGAGGATATTAAGTTCACGACACGAGATTTAGCCGAAAAACTTGAGTTGGTTAACTGGAAAACAGAGCGCGTAAATAGCGGCGCACTAGACTCTCAACTTGTCTTTTCACCAATGGTTCGTCATGCCGTTGCGACCGAGTTTGGTGTTTATGACTACTCTTTTGCGATGTCGAGTAACTTATATACCTACCTTTGGTCTGGCGCGGCTGTCGATGTTCGCCATATTTTGCCGTTAGCGGAAACTGACGATTATGAAAAATGGGGATACTTTGAGGATAGTGCTTACGAAAATGATATCGAACGCGCAATGTTGCACCAATTCTTCCGTTTACCTTATGTCGATATTGCGAACCAAGTATCCGTCGGTCTGGCGAAAACAGATTATATTGGCGCGAGAAGTGAGTCTACATGGTTTTCTCAGTCTGGTGCGCACGCTTTGAGTTTGGAAATGAGCTACTTCCAGCACGTCGATGAGAAAGATGAAAATGGCTATGAAACTCTCGATCGTCAAACTTCGCTAGCTCGCTATACTTTTTCAATGCCCGAATGGGATTGGCAGTTTAACGCGACAGCGGGTGAGTTTTGGCGGGGGGATGTTGGTGCTAAGCTAACAACATCGCATTGGTTTGAGGATATTGAGGTTTCTGCTACTTATCAGGTTACTAAGTACAAAGATACTGATGAAGAGCAGTTTGTCGCTGTGTCAGTCAAGCTACCACTAACACCTTGGCGTGATATGTCTCCTAGCTTATTGCAGGTTCGAGGTAACGAAGCTTATGACTTTAATGTGATGACGCGAGTAGGCAATGACGTCAATTTCTTAAGTGATGGACAAGGTGATGAGCTTATCATGGACAACAGCATGCTACGTCGTTACTTCAACCGTGGTCGTTATGGTAGCGATTACTTTGAAGAGAATAAGATTCGCTTACGTAACGCCTACCTGCGTTACTTATCAACTCAGTTAGACTAAACCCATAGAACAGTACAATGTATAAAAGCGGCCAATGTGCCGCTTTTTTATTTTCTAATGTATGAAGCTTAGGTTGCACAATATTGTTTCACTATCCAAAAATTAAAACTATTGATATTCTGATATAAGAACTAAAGATTAGGGTATTGGAATGAAAATAGCGGTTGCCGGTACGGGGTATGTCGGGCTCTCTAATGCGATGTTGTTAGCCCAAAACCACCAAGTTGTTGCACTTGATATTGTAGAAAAAAAAGTTGAGTTGCTTAACAACAAGTGTTCACCCATTGTGGATAAAGAAATTGAAGATTTTCTGTCTAATCGAGAACTAGACTTTACTGCTACCACGGACAAAGAGCTCGCCTATAAAGGTGCTGATTTTGTTGTTATAGCAACGCCAACGGATTATGACCCACAAACCAATTACTTTAATACGGCTTCCGTCGAAGCGGTGATAAAAGATGTAATGGCGATTAATCCAAATGCTGTAATGGTAATTAAGTCTACAGTGCCTGTGGGTTATACTGCACGCATTAAGCAAGAGTTAGGTTGTGAAAATATTGTTTTCTCGCCAGAGTTTCTTCGCGAAGGCAAAGCACTTTACGATAACCTCCACCCATCTCGCATCATTGTTGGTGAGCGCAGTTCACGTGCTGAGACATTCGCCAATCTTCTAGTTGAAGGGGCGGTAAAAGAAGACATCCCAGTTTTGTTTACTGATTCTACAGAAGCTGAAGCGGTTAAGTTGTTCTCAAATACTTACCTTGCAATGCGCGTAGCTTATTTCAATGAGTTAGATTCTTACGCTGAGACGCATAATCTTGATTCTCGCCAAATTATCGAAGGTGTTGGTTTGGACCCCCGTATTGGTAACCACTACAACAATCCTTCATTTGGATATGGTGGTTATTGTTTACCAAAAGATACCAAGCAACTTCGTGCAAACTATCAAGATGTCCCAAACAGTATTATTGGGGCCATAGTGGAAGCCAATCGAACTCGTAAAGACTTTATTGCTGAGTCTATTCTCAAACGAGAACCTAAAGTGGTTGGGATATACCGTTTGATAATGAAAGCTGGCTCAGATAATTTCCGCGCTTCGTCTATTCAAGGTATTATGAAGCGTATCAAGGCAAAGGGTATTGAAGTGGTGGTGTATGAACCAGTACTTCAGGAAGACGAGTTCTTTAACTCACGTGTAATCAACGACCTGAATGAGTTTAAACAAAGCGCCGATGTGATTGTCTCTAACCGTATGGTTGAAGAACTTACTGATGTGGCTGATAAGGTGTACACGCGAGACCTATTTGGTAGTGATTAGACTTTAGTTAAGATGATCGTGTGTAATCTAATACACAAACAAAAAGGGATGCATGATGCATCCCTTTGTTATTTTTACTCTCAGTAAAAACGAGATTAAGCTTTTGCTTTAGCCGCTGCTTTAGCGATTGCTGCGAAGCTTTTCGCGTCTAGAGAAGCACCGCCAACTAGAGCGCCGTCGATGTCTGGTTGTGAGAAGTAAGCTTCAGCGTTTTCTGGTTTAACAGAGCCACCGTATTGGATGATTACTTGTGCTGCAACTGCTTCGTCTTTCGCTGCGATTAGTGCGCGGATAGAAGCGTGGATGCGTTGTGCATCTTCAGCAGTTGCTGCTTTACCAGTACCGATAGCCCAGATTGGTTCGTAAGCGATGATTGCGCCGTTTAGAGCTTCAACACCGTAAGTGTCGATAACTGCGTTGATTTGACGTGCACATACTGCTTCAGTTTCGCCAGCTTCGTTTTGCGCTTCAGATTCACCGATACAGAAAACAGGTGTTAGACCGTTTTCTTTTAGGAAATTGAATTTCTTAGCGATGAACTCGTCAGATTCGTTGTGGTATTCACGACGCTCTGAGTGACCGATGATGATGTGAGTAGCACCGAAATCTTTCAGCATTTCTGGAGACATATCGCCAGTGAACGCACCGCTGTTGTTTAGGTCAGTGTTTTGAGCACCCAGGATGATCTTGTTACCGCCTTCAGCGATTACGCGCTCTGCTAGGTCGATGTAAAGTGCTGGTGGAGCGACTGCTACGTCAACACCTTCAACGCCTTCAAGTTCAGCGTTAAGACCAGTTAGCAGCTCAGTTACCATTGCTTTGCTGCCGTTTAGTTTCCAGTTACCCATCACTACAGGACGACGCATAGGAATATCTCCCTTATCTTTAATGTAAATAGTCAATTAATGTAAAAAATCTACGTAGGAATATAACAGAATAATGTGAACAGATCATGATTGGCGTCATGTCTTGTCCGGCTTTCTTTGTTGATTCGACCAAGCATCGATCCTGTTATTTTTGTCAAAAGCAACCGATTGGTGATCGCGTAGACAGAATGATAGTTCATTCCTCGGAAATTGCTGCTGAGATTGGTATTACTACGCGCTGGAATTAATTGTTGTAGAAAGGAATCAAAATGCCAAATCTCGTTTTAGAGTATTCAAACTCGGTGGAAGAACGCGTCAATGTTCAGGGGTTGCTGGAGGATTTACATAAAACGGCGTTAGAAAGTGGCCTTTTTGAACTCGCGTCAGTGAAATCTAGAACGCTCCGGTGCCACAATTGGTTAATAGGAGAGGAGGGTGATAGCCTCGACTTTATCCATATCAACTTTGATTTGTTATCTGGTCGCTCCCAAGAACAAAAGCGAGAACTGTCACGAGCCTTGATGGCGACACTTCAAGAGCAAGCTAGTCACGTGCACAGTTTAACGGTCAATATCCGAGATATGGATATAGATAGCTTCCAAAAGGTAGTGAACTAGGTTGCGCTGAATTGCCCGAGAATAGCGAGGGGTTATTGTTACGAATTCTCAGCCCGGCTCTGCTTGTTGTAAGGTCGTTGTGGGCACCCAAGCTATCGGTGTCCTTTCCAAACTATATCGACTCGGCTAATCTATAACCTTTCTACTTTGGGGTAAAATTTGATGTCGACTAAAGAGTTACTGTTTTCTTTTCAAGGACGTATAAACCGTAAAACCTACTGGATTTGGAACGTTATTTACTATGTGTCCATTCTAGGCTTTGGTGCCGGTATCAGCCAACAGCTTCCTACTCTCTCCTATGTGCTTCTTCCTATTTTCTTGGTGGTTCTGTTGATCCCTGATTTGGCGATCACCACCAAGCGTTGGCACGACCGCAACAAATCGATCTATTGGCTAGCTCTGAATATTCCGTTGATTATCGGACGAATTGCCACGCCAATGACCAGCCCTGCCGCGCAAGAGCCGTCGACCCCACAGATGTTCGTTGCTTCCATTTCTCTGATTTGTGGTTTATGGATTCTAATTGAATGTGGTTTCTTAAAGGGAACATCAGGACCAAACCAATATGGCCCTGAGCCGGAGTAATTGCTTCAAGTATCGTGCGTGCTGAAAGTAGATTCTTAGTCGCGCTAAGGCTCGCTAGAATGACAAACTCTTTTGATTTAGAGACTGTTAAAGCCACTGTCATTCTGAACAGCGAGGAACGAGTGTGATTCAGAATCTATCATCCGATTGTACGGTGGTTTAGGTGAGCGGGAAAGAATAGGAGCTTGCTGTTACTAGATTCTTAGTCTCGTTAAGGCTAGCTAGAATGACAAACTCTTTTGATATAGAGACTGTTAAAGCCATCATCATTCTGAGCAGCGAGGAATGAGCGTGATCCAGAATCTATCGTCCGGTTGAGCAGTGGTTAAGCTGAGTGTGAAAGAGTAGGAGCTTGCTGATACCAGATTCTTAGTTTCGCTGAGGCTCGCTAGCATGACGAACTCTTTTGATGTAGAGGCTGTTAAAGCCACCGTCATTCTGAACAGCGAGGAACGAGGTGATTCAGAATCTATCATCCGGTTGAGCAGTGGCTAAGCTGAGTGTGAAAGAGTAGGAGTTTGCTGTTACCAGATCCTTAGTCTCGCTAAGGCTCGCTAGAATGACGAACTCTTTTGATTTAGAGGCTGTCAAACTCACCGTCATTCTGAACTACGAGGGACGAGCGTGATTCAGAATCTATCGTCCGGTTGAGCAGTGGTTAAGCTGAGCGGGAAAGAATAGGAGCTTGCTGTTACCAGATTCTTAGTTTCGCTAAGGCTCGCTAGAATGACGAACTCTTTGATTGAGAAACTGTTAAAGCCATCGTCATTCTGAACTGCGAGGGACGAGCGTGATTCAGAATCTATCGTCCGGTTGAGCAGTGGTTAAGCTGAGCGGGAAAGAATAGGAGTTTACTGTTGGCAGGTTCTTAGCCTTGCCGAGACTCGTTAGAATGACGAATTCTTTTGATTTAGAGGTTGTGAAAGCCATCGTCATTCTGAACAGAGAGGTGCGAGTGTGGTTCAGAATCTATCATCCGGTTGAGCAGTGGCTAAGGTGAGAGCAAAAGAATAGGAGCCTTGTTGTTACGCGATTCTTAGTCTCGCTAAGGCTCGCTAGCATGACGAACGCTTTTGACATAGAGCTTATTAAAGTCACCGTCATTCTGAACAACGAGGAACGAGTGTGATTCAGAATCTACGCATAGAGCGCTCCGAGTTCGAAATAAACTGACTGAGCTTGCGAATTACAATGGAAAAGTAACAGCGAATAATGAAGGAGAATGAATCATCGATAAGACACCTTGCGTTTATATCCTAACGTCAAATAACAACGCCGTTCTCTACATAGGTGTTACCAGTCAGCTGCCCCAAAGAATATGGCAACATAAAAATGGAGTAGTGGAAGGATTTACTAAGAAATACAACGTTCATAAGCTCGTTTACTTTGAGTTATTCGACGATATGGCTAATGCTATAAACCGAGAAAAGCAGCTCAAGCAGTGGAAGCGTGAGTGGAAGTTAGCCTTGGTAAGAGAAACGAACCCTAACTTTCTCGATCTATCTACTGAGTATCAGTAAAAATCATCCCTATCTTTAAACGCATTTAAGCTAACCACATCCGCTTTTTGTGTCGGTGCCGCTTCCCCTTCTAGCGCTGCTTTGAACTTTACGACCTGTTTTTGCAACTCGTTCATCAATACCACATTGGTGTGATGAGGGTTTTTACACGTGCTGATGACTCTATCAATGTGGCTTTGTTGAGCCCACAATCTTTCTTTCATATTTTCTGATGCGCTTTCGATCATCTCTTTCGCCATCTCATGACGAAATTGCTCAAAAGCTTCTGGGTCTCGCTCTGCCATTCGAACCATTTCATCGAATGGAGGAAGCGTTTGGGACGGGATATGACGTAGATTAGACATCGATGCTCTCCAAATCCTTATGGAAATTGCCTTTAGTTACTAAAAGCCTATACCACTAGAAAGAGGAGAGAGGATGAATTCTTCAGCCGTCTCACTTATAAGAGAAGCTTTCAAGCTTGAGATTGAATAAGTGCGGCATGTCGATGTTTGGTTGTGGTGGTTACTGTAGTTGTTGGATGCGGTAAACGCAGCGTCTTTGGCCGCTAATGATGTGTTCGGTACGTTCTACTTTGGTGTCACGTCCAAGTAAAGACTGAAAGACACTTAATTCTGACTGGCACAAGCTTGGGCAGCGAGTTGCGGCTTTACAAATCGGACAGTGATTTTCGATCAAGATGAATCCGTTCTCATCTTTCTCGAGCTCGGCCATATAGCCTTCTTGCTCTCTTAATGTGACAAGTGTTTCTAGTTTGCTTTGCAGAGAGTCGCATTGCTCAAGATGCTGACGATAACTTTGTAACGTGAGTTTTTCCCTTTCTGATGTGACTTTTTCCAGTCCATCTTTGCCAAAGATATGTTCGACAGCTTCTATAAACTGAATGGTCAACTCACCGTGACGGTCAGCAAATTGCTCATGACCTTTTTGAGTGAGAGACCAATGACGAGCAGGGCGACCAACTTTCACTTTTACGTCATGGATAGAAAGAATGCCATCATCTTCTAAACTTTGTAGGTGCTGACGAGCCCCCATGGTTGTCATACCTAGCTCAGAAGAGAGTTGTTTTGCAGTGACGGAGCCATCACGCTTAACGATTTGCAATATCCTATCTACGGTCTTCATATACCCACCATTTATACGTCAGTACATATTATGCGCGATAGGGTTAGTAAAGAAAAGTGTTGACTTAATTTGAGTGTGGATTTGTAGGGGCTATGTTCATATGAGCCAATATATGTCGTCATTCTGAACGGCGAGGAATAAGGTGATTCAGAATCTATCTTTTGGTTGAGCAGCGGTTAAGGCGAGCAGGACAGAATAGGAGTTTGCTGTTACCAGATTCTTAGTCTCGCTGGGGCTCGCTAGAATGACGAGTTCTTTCGATTTAGAGCTTATTAAAGTCACCGTCATTCTGAACAACGAGGAACGAGTGTGATTCAGAATCTATTGCCCGTTGTGCGGAAAGAAAGGCTCAAACTCAGACTGAGCGAGAGCCTCGAGAAATGCTTAAAGAATAATATCACGCACTTCTGGATCTTTACGATCTAAGTAGTGAGTCGATTTGATGCGGCGAATAGTTCGGCATCTACCGCGCACGAGCAGCGTTTCTGTGGTCGCCATATTGCCTTGACGAGAGATACCTTCCAGCAAGTCACCTTTAGTGATGCCTGTAGCTGAAAATACCACATTGTCGCTACGAGCCATGTCTTCCATTTTGAGGACAACATTCGCTTTTACGCCCATTTCATCGCAGCGTTTTAGTTCATCTGCGCCGTAAATGCGGTTTTCTTCAGTATCGCCTTTTACTTCGTGACGAGGAAGCAGACGACCGTGCATGTCACCGTCTAGCGCTCGAATTACCGCTGCTGATACAACCCCTTCTGGCGCGCCGCCAATACAGTACATCATGTCCACTTCACTGTCTGGCATACAAGTCAGAATAGAGGCAGCCACGTCACCATCAGGCACCGCAAAGACACGCACGCCCATTGCTTGCATTTCTGCAATAACGTTATCGTGGCGAGGTTTCGCAAGGGTAATAACGACTAGGGTATCAAGTGGCTTGTTCAGGGCCTTTGCTACGTTCTCTAGGTTTTCTTTTAACGGCTTTTCTAAGTCAATTACGCCTTTTGCACCAGGGCCAACAACCAGTTTTTCCATGTACATATCTGGCGCTTTAAGAAAGCTGCCTTTCTCACCTGCGGCAAGTACGGCTAGTGCGTTCGATTGTCCCATTGCCGTCATACGCGTTCCTTCAATCGGGTCGACTGCAATATCTACTTCATCACCACCAATACCCACTTGCTCACCAATGTACAGCATTGGCGCATCATCGATTTCACCCTCACCAATGACAATTTCACCACTGATATCTGTTTTGTTCAGTAGCGTGCGCATAACTTCAACAGCAGCGCCATCGGCTGCGTTTTTATCGCCACGGCCAAGCCATTTGTAACCAGCCAGAGCTGCACCTTCAGTCACACGGGAAAATGCCATTGCTAAATCGCGTTTCATGATGTCTCCAAGTAAGCAAGAGGGAAGAAGAATTTGCGCGGCGATTCTATCACAAGGTCGAGTAAACGTTTGCCTTTTTGCGAGGCTTTTACTTTATCTAACTTGAATTTGATCAATACTTAGGGCGATTTTCAGCGTAGCGAGACGCAAAATCCTTGCTCAAAAATGCTTCGGCGACAAGAAAAGTCAGCGTTTAGTGAGATTGCGCTGATTTTTTGACCGAATGATGCAAAATATCGAATATAGTGAGTGTTTCTCATCGCGACGCTGAGTAGAATGAACCTTATATAGGTTAGGTGTGCATCAATCTCGCACATCGTCCCAACGGAATAACATAGGTAGGCCAAGATGTCTTTTGAAGTACTAGAACAACTAGAATCTAAAATTCAAACTGCAGTTGACACAATCACTCTTCTTCAGATGGAAGTCGAAGAGCTGAAAGAAGATAAAGCTAAACTTGCGGAAGAAGCGAACGAGCTTCGCTCTCAACGTGAAGAGCTAGAGCAAAAAGCACAACAGGCACAGCAAGAGCACGCACAATGGCAAGAGCGCATTCGTGCACTACTTGGCAAAATGGACGAAGTGGAATAATTCGGCTTCTTCATTCCAAATTAAAAACACCCGCGTTAAGCGGGTGTTTGTGTTTTAGGGAAGTAGAAAATGTTAAGACAAGGCTAGGCGCTAAGAGCCAAGAGAAGACCCTATAACTTAGGCGCCTAAGACTCGTTATGCTTCTTCATCCAACTCTAAATCAATATTCAATGGTTCAGGCGACAGGATAATTCCGGTGCTATCAGCATAAATATAATCTTCAGGTAAGAAGCTGACGCCGCCAAAGTTGACTGGTACATCCAATTCACCAATACCCTGGCTGGTCGCTCCAACAGGAATAGAAGCGAGGGCTTGAATGCCTAAATTCATATCTTCAAGTTCATCGACTTCACGAACACAACCGTAAACGACAATGCCTTCCCACTCGTTTTCTTCCGCAATGGTTGCGATTTCTGCATCGATAAGGGCTTTACGTAGGGAACCGCCACCGTCAATTAACAAAACGCGACCAAGTCCATCTTGCTCTAATGTCTCGCGGATCAACGAATTATCTTCAAAACACT
This sequence comes from Vibrio sp. D431a, assembly GCF_030248655.1. NCBI lineage: Bacteria > Pseudomonadati > Pseudomonadota > Gammaproteobacteria > Vibrionales > Vibrionaceae > Vibrio > Vibrio sp. D431a. Next base: position 161,199 of record NZ_JAHGAP010000013.1, read on the forward strand.
TGATGGTGGTGATTTGCCCGGCAAATGAAGCGCGACCGCCAAAGTTACTGAACATTGGTTCAACCACATCTACCTGATCGAGGTAGATATCACAGAGTGCTGAGGTATTGTATTCCATAGCGTACCTTTCTAAACAGAAATTGGTTGTCTTTGAGTATATCTAGGCATTAAGTCAATGCAATGACAATCCTTTTTTAACTTACTAGAGTTTGAGCTACCACAATTGTTGCAAACAAAACGTTGGTGACTAAAGAGCATTTCACGATGACTGGCATCATTGGTGCTATCTGAGCGGGCTTTTGTGTATGCCAAACCGCTTTACCATGATCGGCCACGAAATAAATACTAAGTAAAAATGGCAAGCTAATCCAAACGGGTTTGTCTTGAATTAACAAGTAAGCCGCAAAGGCAAGAATAGCACCGCCAAGTAAAACAAAGTGGTACTGCTTGGCGTTGCGTTGACCCAATCGCACTGCGACTGTGCGTTTACCACACTCTCGGTCGTTCTCGATATCACGCATATTGTTGATGTTGAGTACTGCAACGGCGAGTAAACCGCAGCCTAGAGCAGGTAAGAATAGCGTGGTATCTACGTGACCAGTATGCAAGAAATAAGTACCGGATACGCCGAGTAAACCAAAAAACAAGAAAACTGAAATATCGCCAAGCCCCACGTAACCGTATGGTTTGCTACCCATGGTATAAGCAATGGCTGCGAGAATGGCCAGAATTCCCAGCCCGATAAAAGTAACAATACTTTCCAGTGAACTTAGTGAATAGAAAACTAACACCAAGCCTGAAATGGCGGTCAGAGCGATGTTAAAGATAATCGCCTGTTTCATCTGTTTCGCACTTACCGCGCCTGACTGCATCGCTCGTAATGGGCCGAGGCGTTTGTCGTTATCTGTACCTTGAACGGCATCGCCATAGTCGTTTGCCAGGTTGGACAGAATTTGCAGCAATGTCGCGGTTACGAAAGCCATGATGGCAATCGTCAGTGAGAAATGACCCGCCGAGTAGGCGAGTACACTACCTGTTAAGATAGAGACTAATGCCAGAGGTAATGTTTTTGGACGAGCGGCTTCAAGCCAGATCTGTAGAGATTGTTTCATGGAAATTTCGTGCTAGTAACCAATGTGCCCAGTATAAGCACAAAGAGGCAGATACGCTATTGACCTAAAACAACTCAACTAGAAGTCAAAGGGTGATTCAGAATCTATCATCCGGTTGTGCAGTGGTGAAGGTGAGTGGGAAAGAAAGGCGTCTGCTGTTAGCAGATTCTTAGTCTCGCTTAAGCTCGCTAGAATGACGAGAGCTTTTGATCTAGATGTTGTCTAAGTCACCGTCATTCTGAACAGCGAGGAACGAGTGTGATTCAGAATCTATCATCCGATTGTGAAGTGTTGTGGTGAGAGAGAAAGAATAGGCGTTTGCTGTTAGCAGATTCTTAGTCTCGCTTAAGCTCGCTAGAATGACGAGATCTTTTTGATTTAGGTGTTGTCACAGTAACCGTCATTCTGAACAGCGAGGAACGAGTGTGATTCAGAATCTATCGTCCGATTGTGCGGTGATTAAGGTGAGAGAGGAAAAATAGGCGTCTGTTGTTACCAGGTTCTTAGTCTCGCTAGAATGACCAGACCTTTTGATTTAGATGTCGTCTAAGTGACCGTCATTCTGAACAGCGAGGAACGAGTGTGATTCAGAATCCATCATCCGATTGTGCAGTGGTTAAGGTGAGAGAGAAAGAATAGGCGTCTGCTGTTAGCAGATTCTTAGCCTCGCTTGAGCTCGCTAGAATGACGAGATCTTTTGATTTAGGTGTTGTCACAGTGGTCGTCATTCTATACAAAAAGCCCAGAAACAAGGTTCTGGGCTTTGGTGGGATAGATTGCGGTTAAAGAATAAAGCGGCTTAGATCTTCATCTTCAATCGTGTCGCCTAGGCGCTCTTTCACATAAGCGGAATTAATAACGAATTTAGCGCCAGATTGCTCCGCTGCGTCGTAAGAGATTTCATCCATTAAGCGTTCCATAACGGTGTGTAAGCGACGAGCACCGATGTTTTCTGTGCTTTCGTTGACCGTCCATGCCGCTTCCGCGATTTGCGTGATGCCGTCTTCTGTGAATTCGATGTCCACATCTTCCGTTTTCATCAATGCAACGTACTGCTCTGTTAGAGAGGCTTTTGGTTCTGTCAGAATGCGTTTGAAGTCGTTGCTGCTTAGTGCTTCTAGCTCAACACGAATTGGTAGACGGCCTTGCAATTCTGGGATCAAGTCAGATGGTTTTGCCACTTGGAATGCACCAGATGCAACAAACAGAATGTGGTCTGTTTTTACCATGCCGTGCTTGGTTGATACCGTGCTGCCTTCAATCAATGGAAGTAGGTCGCGCTGAACACCTTCGCGTGAAACGTCTGGGCCTGAGCTCTCGCCGCGTTTACAGATCTTGTCGATCTCATCGATAAATACGATGCCGTTGTTTTCAACGTTGAAAATCGCTGCTTCTTTTAGCTCTTCTTGGTTTACCAGTTTCGCCGCTTCTTCTTCCGCTAACGCTTTCATTGCGTCTTTGATTTTCAGCTTACGTTTTTTCTTAGTGTCGCCTGCCAGGTTTTGGAACATGCCTTGCAGCTGGTTAGTCATCTCTTCCATACCAGGAGGCGCCATGATCTCTACGCCCATCTGCGGTGCGGCTACGTCGATTTCAATTTCTTTATCGTCTAGTTGGCCTTCACGCAGTTTCTTACGGAAGATCTGGCGAGTGTGAGAAGACTCTTCCGTTTGCTCTGCTTGACCCCAACTATCACGTGCTGGTGGCAGTAGCGCATCAAGAATACGTTCTTCCGCTTGCTCTTCTGCGCGGAATTTCACTTTCTCCATCGCTTGTTGATGCGTCATTTTCACAGCGACATCTGTTAGGTCACGGATGATGGTTTCAACTTCTTTACCAACGTAACCCACTTCGGTGAATTTTGTCGCTTCAACTTTGATGAAAGGGGCATTTGCCAGTTTTGCGAGGCGTCGTGCGATTTCAGTCTTACCAACACCAGTAGGACCAATCATCAAGATGTTTTTTGGCGTCACTTCGGCACGCAAGCTTTCTTCAAGCTGCATGCGGCGCCAGCGGTTACGAAGTGCAATCGCAACCGAACGCTTGGCTTTTTCTTGACCGATAATGTGGCGGTTCAATTCATGAACGATTTCGCGAGGCGTCATTTCAGACATATTCTTTCCTTACTTCGTTACGATTACGCGGTTGGTTTTTCAGGCTCTACTGTTGAGTCTAGCTCTTCTACCGTGTGGTGATGGTTAGTGAAGACACAAATATCACCCGCGATATTGAGAGCTTTTTCCGCGATCTCACGAGCATCTAGATCTGTGTTTTCTAGTAGGGCGGTTGCGGCAGCTTGTGCGTAAGCACCACCAGAGCCAATCGCAATCAGGTCATGTTCTGGCTGTACGACATCACCATTACCGGTAATGATTAACGATGCGGTTTCGTCGGCAACGGCAAGTAAGGCTTCGAGCTTGCGCAAAGCACGATCGCTACGCCAGTCTTTAGCTAGCTCAACTGCCGCTTTGGTTAGGTGACCTTGGTGCATTTGCAGTTTGCTTTCGAAGCGCTCAAAAAGGGTGAAGGCATCCGCAGTACCGCCGGCAAAGCCCGCTAGTACTTGGTTGTTGTACAGGCGGCGAACTTTGCGCGCATTACCTTTCATTACGGTATTGCCTAGAGATACTTGGCCATCACCCGCGATGACGACTTTATTATTTCGACGTACAGATACAATGGTAGTCACAGTCGACCTCTTGATTATTTCTCTTTGGATTTAATTCAGTATATGGGGGAGGAGAAATGGGGATTCAAGGGGGCAAAAAGAAAGGCCCTAGGATCTTAGCTCCTAGGGCCTGAGTTTAAAGATTTTCTTTCCAAATCGCACACGGCTCGATTTTCGCGCGTTGCAGTTTATGACGGTCACGTTCTGCATCACGTTTGAACTTATACGGACCTAGCACCACGCGATACCATGAACTGCCTTCTTTCTTACGAATCTTGCTCGACATCCCTTGGAACGCGATTGCAAGCTTACGCTCTTCGGCTTGTGCCTGGGTTTTGTACGCGCCACACTGCATGATGTAAGGAATTTTAGAAACTTCAATTTCTTTGGCCACAACTTCAACTTCACGTTTCGGTAGTGACTCAACATATTCCCATTTTTCTTCTGGTGGTGGCGGCAAGTCTTTTTTCGGCTTTGGTTTGCTGACAGTGGTTGTTGGCTGCTTCACGACTGGTTGTTTAGGTTCTGGGTCACTACTCAAAAGGTAAAGACCATAGCCAAAACCGCCCACGAGCAAGATAGCGAGCAGGCCACTGCGCCAAGGTTTTTTTCTTTTCGGCGGCTGTTTTTTTGTCGACTTTTTTGGGGCGCCTCGCCCTCGTCTTACATAATCTCTATTTGCCACGGTTATTTCTGGTCATCAAGGATTCTTGCAAATATGTTAATCCAGAACGAGTTGAGAAAACACCCTATTGATAGAATCTTGATAGCTAAAGCGCGACAACGCCCGAGTGTAGGAGTGTGTTTCCGTTCTCACTTACATTTATTCAGGGATACACAAAAAGCAGGAGGGGTAAATAAAAAAAGCGGCGCCTTAGCACCGCTTTGGGGATGAATACCTAATCTTTAGGTTAAGGGCGCTGTGGTGGCGCTGCACTTCCACGAATGACGAGATTAGTTTCAAGCAGACGTGAGCCTGAATGCACGTCGTGGCCTTTTAACATCTCGAGCATCATTAGCATCGCTTGTCGACCAATCTCATAGCGAGGTTGAGAGATGGTGGTCAACGGTGGATCGCAGTACTGAGCGAAGTTAATGTCATCAAAGCCCACAACAGAGAGATCTTGCGGTACTCGTAAGCCAAGCTTTTTCGCTTCTTGAATTGCGCCGATGGCCATTGTGTCACAGTGACAGAAAATAGCCGTTGGTGGTTCTGGCAATTCGAGCAGTTTACGAACGGCTTTTGCTCCGCCATCAAAAGAGAACTCAGTAATGACACTATATTGCGGATCTTTATTGATGCCGGCACGGCGCAGGGCTTGTTGGTAGCCTTGCTGGCGGAATTGACACAATATTGCTGTATCTGGTCCAGAGATTTGAGCAATGCGTTTATGACCTAATTGGGTCAGGTAATTCACCGCTTCAAATGCTGAGGTCAGGTTATCAATATGTACTGTCGGAAGCTCGAGTTCAGGCGCAAATTCACACGCCATTACCATCGGAGGTAAGTTCTTTTGCTCTGGCTTACTGACATCGAATGGTAGATCTGTACCAAGCAGTAGCATTCCATCTGCCTGCTTAGTAAATACGAGGTTAACGAAAGAGCTTTCGCGTTTCTTCTGTTGTCCGCTATCACCCAACAGGACTAGATAGCCATGTTCCATGGCTGCATCTTCAATACCGCGAATAATTTCAGAAAAATAAGGATCACAGATGTCGGGAACGATAGTAACAATGGTTTTTGATTCGTTTCTACGTAAGTTACGCGCTAATGAGTTTGGAGAATAACCCGCTTCAAGTACGGCATCTTCTACTCTCTTTCTTGTAGAAGAAGAGACTTTCTCTGGATTCATTAAGGCTCGAGATACCGTAGCCGTAGACACTCCCGCAAGCTGGGCAACATCCTTCATTGTCGCCATAGTTTTTAACCTCTCATTTATTTTTTGCCAAGATGACGTTATTCCGGTTTGAAATCAGAGTAATCAAACCGAGTTAGAGCTGTGTTTGCTCTTCGCTCAGTTCGTGTTAACGAGTGGGAAAATGGATTCTTCACCGCGATATCAATTTGTGGGAATAGTCATTGTTTTAATCTAAGCCTGTGCAAACAAGTCACTTTAGACTTTTCTAATTTGGATAGTCTATTCATTTCTAAAGTGAAAGTTACGGTCTGTTTAACAAAAATTGTAATCTTGGTGTGATACTGGTCACATTAAATGGTAATTCATTACATAGTTAAACGTTTGCTAGCTGAGATCTTGTGGTTCTATGTCTAAATTCCAGCGCACTTTCTTAGCATTTGGCAACAACTCAATAGCAGGTTTGGCACTGGTTAATAACTTTTGCATCAATGAACGATGCTGAGTTTGCAGTAATAGTTGCCAACGGTATTTACCAGCCCGCTTGGCCAAAGGTGAAGGAGTTGGGCCTAACACCATGCAGGAATCATCGAACAGAGGGTGTGACTCTAACGTAAAGCGAACCTGACGCAGGAAGTCTTCAACTACCTCACTTTGGTTCGCCTCTGCTTTAAACAGAGTCAAGAAACTATAAGGCGGAAGCTGAGCCAGTTTGCGTTCTTCCAGAGCAGTCATAGCAAAGTGGCGATAGTCTTTTTGAAGTAGGGCCTGCAGCAAGCTGTGCTCAGGATGGTGGGTTTGTAGGATAACCTCGCCAGGTTTACTTGCGCGGCCGGCACGACCTGCGACTTGAATAAACAACTGCGCTAGTCGCTCGGAAGCGCGGAAGTCACTACTATAAAGAGAGCCATCAACATCCAAAAGAGCAACGAGCGTTACATTTGGAAAATGGTGCCCCTTAGCCAGCATTTGGGTGCCAATCAGAATTTGATGTTCACCTTTACGAATCGATTCAAGGGCATCTTCCAAACTACCTTTGCGGCGTGTGCTGTCTCTGTCGATGCGAATGGCGTTGTATTCTGGAAATAACTGAGCCAATTGTTGTTCGAGTTGTTCCGTTCCTACGCCGACGGTAACCAATTGGGTTGAACCACACCCCTGACATTGATGAATCACCGGTTGTTGTGAGCCGCAGTGATGGCAGCGTATTTCGTTGCTGTAATGGTGGAACGTATAGTACGCATCACAGCGTTTACATTCTGCAATCCAACCGCATTCATGGCACATCAAAGCGGGCGAAAAGCCTCGACGGTTAAGAAACAACATTACTTGATTGCCCGCTTTTAAATGCTTGCGCATCTCGGCAATCAGTTGGGCAGATAAGCCACTTTCTAAATACTGACCTTTTACATCTAACACTTTATTGGTGGTTGGTACGGCAGAGCCAGCTCGTTGGGTTAGTGTTAAATGGTGATATTTGCCTGACAAGGCATTGTGTAATGTCTCCAGTGCAGGTGTGGCTGAGCCCAGAACAACCGGAACTTGTTCTTTATGAGCGCGCATTACAGCAACATCACGAGCGTGGTAACGCAAGCTGTCTTGTTGCTTATAAGAGGAGTCATGCTCTTCATCCACAATGATAATCCCGAGATCAGCAAAAGGCGCGAGTAGGGCTGAGCGTGTGCCGATAATGATTCCGGCCGCTTTGTCGCGTGCAGAAAGCCACGCATTCAGACGCTCCGTCTCGTTTAACCCGGAGTGGATGACGTCAACTGGCACATTAAAACGGCGTTTAAAGCGGTTGATGGTTTGGGGCGTTAAGCCAATCTCTGGTACTAAAACCAAGGCTTGTTTCCCTTGCTCTAAGACCGGCTTGATCAGGTTGAGGTACACTTCTGTCTTACCTGAGCCCGTGACGCCTTCTAATAAATAGGAGGCAAAACCTGTTTGGCTATTTACACTCGCAATAGCCAGCGCTTGTTCGTGGTTGAGCTTTGGCTTTTCGACGTCGCATTCAACGTGCTGTCCCCACTGGGTGATTACAGGCTTCTTCTCGATACGTTCAATCCAGCCTTTCTCTTCTAAAGACTTTAGTACTGTTGAGGCTATCTCTTGGTCGACAAATTCCTGGTGAGGCAAAGCGCCGTTAACCAACATTTGCAAGACCTTCTGTTGTTTGACCGCTCGACGATCAAGCCCTTGCATCAGCTTGTCTTTACCGGATTCGGTAATTTGCCACTCTTGTAGCGTCGCAAAATCTGCAGGCTTTCCTTTACGTAGAGCTGCTGGCATCGCATTGTGTAGCGTATCTCCAAGTGGGTATTGGTAGAACTGGCTGCACCAAGTCAGCAACGAATAAAGCTTTTCAGACCATATCGGCTGAGAATCAAGAACTGCTTTGATTGGCTTGAGTTGATCTTTGGGAAAGTCCGAGTGATTAACCATTGCGGTGACGATGCCAACTAACGTTTGGCGTCCAAAAGGTACGGAAACGCGTCCACCAATGATCGGAAACAGGTGCCCCGGAATAGCGTAATCAAATTGTTTGTCGAGCGGAACGGGTAATGCCACTCTAGCAATGGTTGGACGCATAAATTTTTAGCTATTAAAAAAGAGGGAAAGGAAATGAGAGTCTATTAAAATCGGTATGGAAATTCGAGTAAAGCAATGCGATTCAGCGTGAATCGTGCCTCTATGATTAGTCTGGCTAAAAAAGTGGCGAAAAAGTTGCCAAATGTGTTGATCCGAGCAATGTGATTCTTTACTATATCGCGCCTTGAGATATGGCTTCGGCAATTAGTTGATGCGGTATCCCATTTTATTATTAATTGCGTGTGGTGTGCGGCTTAGATTCGTATAGCGACACGGCCTACTATTGAGGTTATCCCATGAAAGCTGGTATCCACCCAGAATACAAAGCAGTAAAAGCGACTTGTTCTTGCGGCAACTCTTTTGAGTTCAACTCTACTCTAGGTAAAGAGTCTATCCACCTAGACGTATGTGACAAGTGTCACCCATTCTACACTGGTAAGCAACGTATCGTTGATACAGGCGGCCGTGTTGATCGCTTCAACAAGCGTTTCGGTGCACTATCAAGCGGTAAGAAATAATAGCAGCCGCTATTACGATTACAGTTTAGAAAAGGACGCTTCGGCGTCCTTTTTGTTTTAATGGCTACCAAGCGAAGAGGAATGTATGGGGTTTGGAATATTCCCGATTATTTTTCACTCAGCGCTTGCAACCTAAAGTGTGATCTGTATAATGCAGCGCACTGGTTAAGCCAGTTGTGAACCAATGAGCAGTGAGGAGCGAGCAAATCTAAGGATTTGTGAGGTAATGTATACTCAGCTTATGTTCGCGGTTAATACAATTAGCTATCTTTTCTTCGGAAAAACTATCCTCAAAGGTGACTTTGGCATATAGGGATAGTTAATCGAAAATTAACTGACAATGCGTCCTAATCTTGGATGCTACGGTTTCACATAAATCAATCGGCATTCTCTCGTCTCGACGAGTTTGAGTGGCGATATTGTTTGTGTAATTTATTAAATTTGGAGCTCTGTCTCATGCAGAACCAACGTATCCGTATCCGCCTAAAAGCTTTCGATTACAAACTAATCGATGCTTCTACAGCGGAAATCGTTGAAACAGCTAAGCGCACTGGCGCACAGGTTCGTGGTCCAATCCCACTGCCAACTCGTAAAGAGCGTTTCACAGTTCTTATCTCTCCACACGTTAACAAGAAAGCACGTGACCAGTACGAAATCCGTACTCACAAGCGTCTAATCGACATCGTTGAGCCAACAGACAAGACTGTTGATGCTCTAATGCGTCTAGACCTTGCTGCGGGCGTTGACGTTCAAATTAGCCTAGGTTAAGGGAGATTAGAAGTATGATTGGTCTAATCGGTCGTAAAGTGGGCATGACCCGCGTATTTACTGAAGAAGGCGTTTCTATCCCAGTAACAGTTGTTGAGGTTGAAGCTAACCGTGTTTCTCAAGTGAAAACTCTTGAAACTGACGGCTACGCAGCAATCCAGGTTACAGCTGGTTCTAAGAAAGCTAACCGTGTAAACAAAGCTGAAGCAGGTCACTTTGCTAAAGCTGGCGTTGAAGCTGGTCGCGGTCTTTGGGAATTCCGTTTAGAAAACGGCGAAGAGTTCGAAGTTGGTTCAGAACTAACTGTTGAACTATTCAACGAAACTAAGAAAGTAGACGTTACTGGTACATCTAAGGGTAAAGGTTTCCAAGGCGCTGTTAAGCGTTGGAACTTCCGTACTCAAGATATGACTCACGGTAACTCATTGTCTCACCGTGCTCCTGGTTCTATCGGTCAATGTCAGACTCCAGGTCGCGTATTTAAAGGCAAGAAAATGGCAGGTCACATGGGTGCTGAGCGTGTAACGACTCAAAACCTAGAGATCGTACGTGTTGACGCTGAGCGCAACCTGCTTCTTATTAAAGGTGCAGTCCCAGGCGCAACTGGCGGCAACGTGATCGTTAAACCAGCTGTTAAAGCATAACGTCTCAGGAGTAAGTAATGGAACTAATGGTTAAAGGTGCCGATGCACTAACTGTTTCCGAAACTACTTTCGGACGTGAGTTTAACGAAGCTCTTGTACACCAAGTAGTTGTTGCGTACGCAGCAGGTGCTCGTCAAGGTACTCGTGCTCAAAAAACACGTTCAGAAGTTTCTGGCGGTGGCGCTAAGCCATGGCGTCAAAAAGGTACTGGCCGTGCGCGTGCTGGTACAATCCGTAGCCCAATCTGGCGTACAGGTGGTGTTACTTTTGCTGCGAAACCACAAGATCACAGCCAAAAAGTAAACAAAAAAATGTACCGTGGTGCTATGAAGAGCATTCTTTCTGAGCTTGTTCGTCAAGAGCGTCTAATCGTTGTTGATAACTTCTCAGTTGAAGCACCAAAGACTAAAGAGCTAGTTGCTAAGCTTAAAGAGCTTGAGCTAACTGACGCTCTAATCGTGACTAGCGAAGTAGATGAGAATCTATTCCTAGCTGCTCGTAACCTATACAAAGTTGACGCACGTGATGTTGCTGGTATCGATCCAGTATCTCTAATCGCGTTTGACAAAGTTGTAATGACTGCAGAAGCAGTTAAGCAAGTAGAGGAAATGCTAGCATGATCACTGAAGAGCGTATCCTAAAAGTTCTACGTGCACCGCACATCTCTGAAAAAGCAACTATGGCAGCTGAGAAAGCGAACACTATCGTTTTCAAAGTAGCTAAAGATGCGACTAAAAAAGAGATCAAAGCAGCTGTAGAAAAGCTATTTGAAGTTGAAGTTAAGTCTGTAAATACTCTTATCACTAAGGGTAAGACCAAACGTCAAGGTCTACGCCAAGGTCGCCGCAGCGACGTTAAGAAAGCGTACGTTACTTTGAAAGAAGGTCAAGATCTTGACTTCGTTGGCGGCGCGGAATAACAGGAGTAGTTAAAAATGGCTATTGTTAAATGTAAGCCGACTTCCCCTGGTCGTCGTCACGTTGTTAAAGTTGTTAACGCTGACCTACACAAGGGCAAGCCATACGCACCTCTTCTAGAGAAAAACTCTAAGAACGGTGGTCGTAACAACAAGGGTCGTATCACAGTACGTCACATCGGCGGTGGTCACAAGCACCACTACCGTGTAGTTGACTTCAAACGTACTAAAGATGGTATTCCAGCGACAGTTGAGCGTCTTGAATACGATCCAAACCGTAGCGCAAACATTGCTCTAGTTCTTTACAAAGACGGTGAGCGTCGCTACATCCTAGCACCTAAAGGTGTTGTAGCTGGTGATGTTATTCAGTCTGGTGTTGATGCACCAATCAAAGCTGGTAACACTCTACCAATGCGTAATATCCCAGTAGGTTCAACAGTACATAACGTTGAACTTAAGCCTGGTAAAGGTGGTCAGCTAGCTCGTTCGGCTGGTGCTTACGCTCAAATCGTTGCTCGCGACGGTGCGTACGTAACTATCCGTCTACGTTCTGGCGAGATGCGCAAAGTTCTTTCTGAAGGCCGTGCAACAATCGGTGAAGTTGGTAACTCTGAGCACATGCTACGTGAACTTGGTAAAGCAGGTGCATCACGTCATCGCGGTATCCGTCCAACGGTTCGTGGTGTTGTAATGAACCCGATTGACCACCCACATGGTGGTGGTGAAGGCCGTACTTCTGGTGGTCGTCACCCAGTATCTCCTTGGGGTATGCCTACTAAAGGCTTCAAGACTCGTAAGAACAAACGCACTGACAAGTACATCGTACGTCGTCGTAACAAGTAATCTATATAAAGAGGAATCGCCATGCCACGTTCTCTCAAGAAAGGTCCTTTTATTGACCTACACTTGCTGAAGAAGGTAGAGAAAGCGGTGGAAAGCGGAGACAAAAAGCCTATTAAGACTTGGTCCCGTCGTTCAATGATCATCCCTACGATGATCGGTTTGACCATCGCTGTCCATAATGGTCGTCAGCACGTACCAGTATTTGTAACTGATGAAATGATCGGTCACAAACTGGGTGAATTCGCACCAACACGTACTTACCGCGGTCACGCTGCGGATAAGAAAGCTAAGAAGCGCTAAGGAGTAGATAATGGAAGCAATTGCTAAACATAACTTTGCTCGCATTTCGCCTCAGAAAGCTCGCTTAGTTGCGGATCTAATCCGTGGTAAATCTGTTGACCAAGCTCTAGAAATCCTAACGTTCAGCAACAAAAAAGCTGCTGCACTAGTTAAGAAAGTTCTAGAGTCTGCTATCGCTAACGCGGAGCACAACGAAGGTGCAGATATTGACGATCTGAATGTCGCAAAAATCTTTGTAGATGAAGGCCCAACCATGAAGCGTATTATGCCTCGTGCTAAAGGTCGTGCGGATCGTATCTTGAAGCGTTCAAGCCACATCACTGTTGTTGTAGCAGATCGCTAGAGACTAGGAGAGTAAGCAATGGGTCAAAAAGTACATCCAAATGGTATTCGTCTAGGCATCGTTAAGCCTTGGAATGCTACATGGTTTGCTAACACCAAAGATTTCGCTGACAACCTAGACGGCGACTTCAAGGTACGTCAGTTCCTTACAAGTGAACTGAAAAAAGCGTCTCTATCACGTATCGTTATCGAGCGTCCTGCTAAGAGCATCCGTGTGACTATTCACACTGCTCGTCCAGGCGTTGTTATCGGTAAGAAAGGTGAAGACGTTGAGAAGCTACGCGCAGCTGTAGCTAAAATTGCAGGTGTACCAGCGCAAATTAACATCGCTGAAGTACGTAAGCCTGAACTAGATGCGCAACTTGTTGGTGACAGCATCGCGTCTCAGCTAGAGCGTCGTGTTATGTTCCGTCGTGCTATGAAGCGCGCAGTACAAAACGCTATGCGCCTAGGCGCTAAAGGTATCAAAGTGGAAGTAAGCGGTCGTCTAGGCGGCGCTGAAATCGCACGTTCAGAGTGGTACCGTGAAGGCCGTGTGCCTCTACACACTCTACGTGCTGACATTGATTACGCAACTTCTTCGGCTCACACTCAATACGGTGTGATCGGCATTAAAACTTGGATCTTCAAAGGTGAAATCCTAGGTGGTATGCCAGCAGCTAACGCTGTAGAGCCTAAAGGCGACAAGCCTAAGAAGCAGCGTAAAGGCCGTAAGTAAGGAGTCGACAGATGCTACAACCTAAACGTACTAAGTTCCGTAAGGTTCAGACTGGTCGTAACCGTGGTCTAGCTAAAGGTACTGATGTAAGCTTCGGCGAATTCGGTCTTAAAGCTGTTGGCCGTGGTCGTCTAACTGCTCGTCAAATCGAAGCGGCACGTCGTGCAATGACACGTCACGTTAAGCGTCAAGGTAAAATCTGGATCCGTGTGTTCCCAGACAAACCAATCACAGAAAAACCACTTGAAGTTCGTCAAGGTAAGGGTAAAGGTAACGTTGAGTACTGGGTAGCCCAAATCCAACCTGGTAAGGTTATGTACGAAATGGGTGGTGTACCTGAAGAATTGGCACGTGAAGCGTTCCGTCTTGCGGCACGTAAACTGCCTTTCAAAACTACATTTGTAACTAAGCAGGTGATGTGATGAAAGCACAAGATCTACGCGAGAAAAGCGTTGAAGAGCTTAACGCTGAGCTAATGAATTTGCTACGCGAACAGTTCAACTTGCGCATGCAAGCTGCGACTGGTCAACTACAGCAAACTCATACTCTGAAAGCTGTACGCCGTGATATCGCACGTGTGAAAACTGTTTTGACTGAGAAGGCAGGCGCATAATGAGCGAAGTAAAACGTACTCAACAAGGTCGTGTTGTTAGCGACAAGATGGACAAGTCTATCACTGTTGCTATCGAACGTTTCGTAAAACACCCAATCTATGGTAAATACGTAAAACGTACGACTAAAGTACACGCACATGACGAGAACAACGAGTGTGGCCTAGGCGACACAGTTGAAATCGCAGAGTGTCGTCCACTGTCTAAGACTAAGTCTTGGACTTTGGTAAAAGTTCTAGAAAAGGCGAAGATTTAATCTCGTTAATTCTATGAAACTAAAGCGGCTCCAAAATATTTTTGGAGCCGTTTATTTTTTGACTACCCAATCACAAAAAAGGGTGGTACAATTCGCGTCCCTTTTAAAGAGGCAGCCCGACCCGTGATGGGTCTAGTTATTAATATTTAGCGGAGCACTAACATGATCCAAATGCAAAGTATGCTGGACGCAGCTGATAACTCAGGCGCACGCAGCGTAATGTGTATTAAGGTTCTGGGTGGCTCTCACCGCCGTTATGCACATATCGGTGACGTCATCAAAGTTACTGTGAAGGAAGCAATCCCTCGCGGTAAAGTTAAAAAAGGTGATGTTCTGAAGGCGGTGGTAGTGCGCACCCGTAAAGGCGTACGTCGTCCTGACGGTTCTGTCATTCGCTTCGACCGAAATGCTTGCGTATTGCTAAACGACAATACTGAGCAACCAATCGGTACACGTATCTTTGGTCCTGTGACACGCGAACTTCGTGGCGATAAGTTCATGAAGATCGTTTCACTGGCTCCAGAAGTTCTGTAAGGAGCACGTAGAAATGGCAGCTAAAATCCGTCGTAATGACGAAGTAATCGTTCTTGCTGGTAAAGACAAAGGCAAGAAAGGTAAAGTAACTAAGGTTCTAGCAACTGGTAAAGTTATCGTTGAAGGTATCAACCTAGTTAAGAAACATCAGAAACCTGTTCCAGCTATGGGTATCCAAGGCGGTATCGTAGAGCAAGAAGCAGCTATCGACGTTTCTAACGTGGCTATCTTTAACGCAGCTACTGGTAAAGCTGACCGTATCGGTTTCCGTTTTGAAGACGGCAAAAAAGTTCGTTTCTTCAAGTCTAACGGCGAAACCGTTTCTAACTAATAGAAGTAATTTGGAGTTCTACTATGGCGAAACTGCATGATTACTACAAGTCGTCTGTAGTCGCTGAACTGACCAAACAGTTCGGTTACACAAGCGTCATGCAAGTCCCTAGAATCGAGAAAATCACCCTAAACATGGGTGTTGGTGAAGCAATCAACGATAAGAAACTGCTAGAAAATGCAGCGTCTGATATGGCAACGATCTCTGGTCAAAAGCCACTTATCACAAAAGCGCGCAAATCTGTTGCAGGTTTCAAAATCCGTGAAGGCTACCCTATCGGTTGTAAAGTAACCTTGCGTGGCGAACGTATGTGGGATTTTCTTGAGCGTTTAATTAACATCGCTCTTCCACGTGTACGTGACTTCCGTGGTGTTAGCGCTAAGTCTTTTGACGGTCGCGGTAACTACAGCATGGGCGTTCGCGAGCAAATCATCTTCCCGGAAATCGACTTTGATAAAGTTGATCGAGTACGCGGTCTAGACATCACTATTACGACGTCTGCTGGTACTGATGAGGAAGGCCGTGCTCTGCTGGCTGCCTTTAACTTCCCATTCCGTAAGTAAGGTGAAGGGTTACTGTTATGGCTAAAAATTCAATGAAAGCACGTGAAGCAAAACGTGCGAAGCTAGTAGCTAAGTTCGCTGAAAAGCGTGCAGCGCTAAAAGCTATCATCAGCGATGTAAACGCATCTGAAGAAGATCGTTGGAACGCGGTTCTTACACTGCAATCTCTTCCACGTGATTCAAGTGCATCACGTCAGCGCAACCGTTGCAACCAAACTGGTCGTCCACACGGTTACCTACGTAAGTTCGGTCTAAGCCGTATTAAGGTTCGTGAAGCTTGCATGAAAGGCGAGATTCCGGGTCTTCGTAAGGCTAGCTGGTAATTGCCACTTAATCATTTGGAGTAAATCATATGAGCATGCAAGATCCGATTTCGGATATGCTGACCCGCGTTCGTAACGGTCAGGCAGCAAACAAAGTTGCTGTAAAAATGCCTTCTTCAAAGCTTAAAGTTGCAATTGCTGCACTACTAAAAGCTGAAGGTTACATCGTTGACTTCGCTGTTGAAGGCGAAGCAAAACCTGAGCTAGAAGTTACACTTAAGTACTTCCAAGCTAAACCAGTAATCGAGCAACTTAAACGTGTTTCTCGTCCAGGTCTACGTGTTTACAAGAAGAAAGATGAACTTCCTTCAGTAATGGGTGGTCTTGGTATTGCTATCGTTTCTACTTCCAAGGGTCTTATGTCAGACCGCGCTGCACGTAAAGCAGGTCTTGGTGGTGAAATCATCGCTTACGTAGCTTAATAAGGAGTAGACTATGTCTCGTGTTGCAAAAGCACCTGTCGCTATTCCAGCTGGCGTAGAGGTGAAACTAAACGGCCAAGAAATCACTGTAAAAGGTGCGAAAGGCGAACTAACTCGCGTTCTTAACAACGCAGTTGTAATCGCTCAGGAAGAAAATAACCTGACTTTCGGTCCTAAAGAAGGTGTTGCTAACGCATGGGCTCAAGCAGGTACTGCTCGCGCTCTAGTTAACAACATGGTTGTTGGTGTTACTGAAGGCTTTACTAAGAAGCTAACTCTTAAAGGTGTAGGTTACCGTGCTGCTATCAAAGGCAACGCTGTAGGTCTAACACTAGGCTTCTCACACCCAGTTGAGCACGAGTTGCCAGCGGGTATTAAAGCTGAATGTCCAAGCCAAACTGAAATCGTGATCACTGGTGCTGACAAGCAACTAGTTGGTCAAGTTGCGGCTGACATTCGTTCTTACCGTGAGCCTGAGCCATACAAAGGCAAAGGTGTTCGTTACGCAGATGAAAATGTGCGTACTAAAGAAGCTAAGAAGAAGTAAGGTAACACTATGGATAAGAAAGCATCTCGCATCCGTCGTGCTACACGTGCACGTCGTAAGATTGCAGAACTGGGTGCGACTCGCCTAGTTGTACACCGTACTCCTCGTCACGTGTACGCACAGGTTATCGCGGCTAACGGCTCTGAGGTTATCGCAGCAGCTTCTACTGTAGAAAAAGCGATCCGTGAGCAAGTGAAATACACTGGTAACGTTGATGCAGCTAAAGCAGTGGGTAAAGCTATTGCTGAGCGCGCTCTAGAGAAGGGCGTAACTGCAGTTGCATTTGATCGTTCTGGTTTCCAATACCACGGTCGAGTAGCGGCGCTAGCAGAATCTGCTCGCGAAGCTGGTCTGAAATTCTAAGGTAGGGTTGGAAGATGGCTAAAGAACAACAAGTTCAAGCGAATGATTTGCAAGAAAAGCTAATCGCAGTTAACCGTGTTTCTAAAACGGTTAAAGGTGGTCGAATCATGAGCTTCACTGCACTAACAGTAGTTGGTGACGGTAACGGTCGTGTAGGTTTCGGTTACGGCAAAGCTCGTGAAGTACCTGCAGCGATTCAAAAAGCAATGGAAAAAGCGCGTCGTAACATGACTACGATCGCTTTAAACGAAGGCACTCTTCACCACCCAGTGAAAGGTCGCCATTCGGGCTCTAAAGTTTACATGCAGCCTGCTGCAGAAGGTACTGGTGTTATCGCAGGTGGTGCGATGCGTGCAGTACTAGAAGTTGCTGGTGTACACAACGTACTATCTAAAGCGTACGGTTCTACGAACCCTATCAACATCGTTCGTGCAACGATCGATGCACTAGGTAGCATGAAGTCACCAGAAATGGTTGCTGCTAAACGTGGTCTAACTGTTGAATCTATTTCGGAGTAAGAACACCATGGCAACTATTAAAGTAACTCAAACTAAAAGCTCAATTGGTCGTCTGCCAAAGCACAAAGCTACTTTGCGCGGTCTAGGTCTTCGTAAAATCAACCACACAGTAGAACTTGAAGATACTCCGTGTATTCGCGGTATGATCAACAAGGTTTACTACATGGTTAAAGTTGAGGAGTAATCAGAATGCGTTTGAATACTCTAGCACCGGCTGCTGGCGCGAAAACTTCTGCGAAGCGAGTAGGTCGTGGTATCGGTTCAGGCCTAGGTAAAACTGGTGGCCGTGGTCACAAAGGTCAAAAATCACGTTCTGGCGGCAGTGTTCGTCCAGGTTTCGAAGGCGGTCAGATGCCTCTGAAACAACGTCTACCAAAATTCGGTTTCACTTCTCGTAAGAGCCTAGTGTCTGCTGAAGTTCGTCTAGCTGAGCTAGCGAAAGTTTCTGGTGACGTAGTTGATCTAAACAGTCTTAAAGCTGCTAACATCATCACTAAGAACATCGAATTTGTAAAAGTTGTTCTTTCTGGTGAAATCAACAAAGCAGTGACTGTTAAAGGTCTACGTGTGACTAAAGGCGCTAAAGCTGCAATCGAAGCTGCAGGCGGTAAAATCGAGGAATAATCTCGAGGAACGAGGTACAGATGGCTAAGAAACCAGGACAAGATTTTCGTAGTGCTCAGAGCGGCTTAAGTGAACTAAAGTCGCGCTTGTTATTCGTAATTGGTGCACTTTTAGTATTCCGAGCCGGCTCTTTTGTGCCGATTCCTGGTATTGACGCTGCTGTACTTGCCGATTTGTTCGAACAGCAAAAAGGTACCATCGTTGAAATGTTTAACATGTTCTCCGGTGGTGCTCTTGAGCGTGCATCTATATTAGCATTGGGCATCATGCCGTATATTTCGGCATCTATTGTTGTCCAATTGCTAACTGTAGTTCATCCAGCGTTAGCTGAACTCAAAAAAGAGGGTGAAGCAGGCCGTCGTAAGATAAGCCAATACACACGCTACGGCACGCTTGTACTTGCAACCTTCCAAGCTATAGGTATTGCAACTGGCCTACCAAACATGGTCGACAATCTGGTTGTTATCAACCAAACCATGTTTACGCTAATTGCTACCGTAAGTTTAGTAACCGGTACCATGTTCTTGATGTGGTTAGGTGAACAAATTACAGAGCGCGGAATTGGTAACGGTATTTCGATACTGATTTTTGCAGGTATTGTTGCTGGATTGCCTTCTGCAATCGGTCAAACAATCGAGCAAGCGCGTCAAGGTGAATTGCATGTACTTCTTCTGTTGCTAATCGCGGTATTAGCTTTTGCAGTAATTTACTTCGTTGTTTTCATGGAACGTGGTCAACGCCGAATCGTCGTTAACTATGCGAAACGTCAACAGGGTCGTAAAGTGTTTGCTGCGCAAAGCTCGCACTTGCCTCTTAAAATTAACATGGCAGGTGTAATTCCAGCGATTTTTGCATCAAGTATTATCTTGTTCCCAGGAACATTGGCTCAGTGGTTTGGTCAAAACGGTGAGAGCAGCGCGTTCGGTTGGTTAACTGACGTGTCTTTGGCTCTTAGCCCTGGTCAACCGTTGTATGTAATGCTTTATGCAGCAGCAATTATCTTCTTCTGTTTCTTCTACACGGCGTTGGTTTTCAACCCGCGTGAAACAGCAGATAACTTGAAGAAGTCTGGTGCATTCGTACCCGGTATCCGCCCAGGTGAGCAGACAGCGAAATACATTGATAAAGTAATGACACGTTTAACCCTTGCTGGTGCACTGTACATTACCTTTATCTGTCTGATTCCCGAGTTCATGATGGTCGCGTGGAACGTACGTTTCTACTTCGGCGGTACATCGCTACTAATCGTAGTTGTTGTAATTATGGACTTTATGGCACAGGTACAGACTCATCTGATGTCTCAACAGTATGATTCTGTGTTGAAGAAAGCGAATCTGAAAGGCTACGGCCGTTAATCCGGCGGTAGACTCAGTTTCATTTACGGAGTTTAGCAATGAAAGTTCGTGCTTCCGTTAAAAAAATCTGCCGTAACTGTAAAGTAATCAAGCGTAACGGTGTCGTTCGCGTGATTTGCAGTGAGCCAAAGCACAAACAGCGCCAAGGCTAATTAGCAGAAATTTTTACTTGAAAATGAAGGTTGGGTCGAGTATATTCCTCGGCCTACCTTTTGCGTGCAAAAGAAGTAGTATTCCGCAGCGTATCCATAACGGGCTTTGCTGCGGCTAATTCTTTTATAGAAACACTTAGGAGTGAATAATGGCCCGTATAGCAGGCATTAACATTCCTGATCAGAAACATGCAGTAATCGCTCTAACAGCGATCTACGGCATCGGTAAAACTCGCTCTCAAGCTATCCTAGCTGAAGTGGGTATTGCTGAAAATGTTAAGATCAGTGAACTAACTGAAGAGCAGATCGATCAACTGCGTGATGGTGTAGCTAAGTACACTGTAGAAGGTGATCTACGTCGTGAAGTATCTATGAACATCAAGCGTCTTATGGACCTTGGCTGTTACCGTGGTCTTCGTCATCGTCGCAGTCTACCACTACGTGGACAGCGTACTAAAACCAACGCTCGCACCCGTAAGGGTCCGCGTAAGCCGATCAAGAAATAATCGGGAAGGTAGAGTACAATGGCTAAACAACCAACTCGCGCTCGTAAGCGCGTACGCAAGCAAGTTGCAGATGGCGTTGCGCACATCCATGCTTCTTTCAATAACACAATCGTAACCATTACTGACCGTCAAGGTAACGCTCTTGCATGGGCTACTGCAGGTGGTTCTGGTTTCCGTGGTTCTCGTAAGTCTACTCCGTTCGCTGCACAGGTTGCTGCTGAGCGTTGTGCTGAAATGGCTAAAGAATACGGCCTAAAGAACTTGGAAGTTATGGTTAAGGGTCCTGGTCCAGGTCGCGAATCTACTGTTCGTGCACTAAACGCCGCTGGTTTCCGCATCACAAACATCGTTGATGCTACACCAATCCCTCATAACGGTTGTCGTCCACCTAAGAAACGTCGCGTATAACGTTTCTAGGACAATTGGAGAAGAATCATGGCAAGATATTTGGGTCCTAAGCTGAAGCTTAGCCGTCGTGAAGGCACTGACTTATTCCTTAAGTCTGGTGTTCGCGCGATCGATACCAAGTGTAAAATTGATAACGCACCAGGTGTACACGGCGCTCGTCGCGGTCGTCTATCTGAGTATGGCGTTCAGCTTCGTGAGAAGCAAAAAGTACGTCGTATGTACGGCGTTCTAGAAAAACAATTCCGTAACTACTACAAAGAAGCTGCTCGCCTAAAAGGCAACACTGGTGAAAACCTACTTCAGCTTCTTGAAGGTCGTCTTGATAACGTAGTTTACCGCATGGGCTTTGGCGCAACTCGCGCAGAAGCACGTCAGCTAGTTAGCCACAAAGCTATCCTAGTAAACGGTAAAGTTGTAAACGTTCCTTCTTTCAAAGTAGCGGCTAATGACGTTGTTTCTATTCGCGAGAAAGCTAAACAGCAAGCTCGTATCAAAGCAGCTCTAGAAGTTGCTGAACAACGTGAAAAACCAACTTGGATTGAAGTAGATGGTGGCAAGATGGAAGGTACATTCAAGCGTATGCCTGAGCGTTCTGATCTATCAGCTGACATCAACGAACAATTGATCGTCGAGCTTTACTCTAAGTAAGGTTTAAACTAAAGAGAGGACACAATGCAGGGTTCTGTAACAGAATTTCTTAAGCCACGTCTAGTTGACATCGAACAAATCAGCTCGACTCACGCAAAAGTAACTCTTGAGCCATTAGAGCGTGGCTTTGGTCATACTCTGGGTAATGCACTTCGCCGCATCCTTCTATCTTCTATGCCAGGTTGTGCTGTAACAGAAGTAGAAATTGAAGGCGTACTTCATGAGTACAGCACGAAAGAAGGCGTTCAAGAAGATATTCTTGAAATTCTTCTAAACCTTAAAGGTTTGGCTGTGCGCGTTGCCGAAGGCAAAGATGAAGTGTTCATTACTTTGAACAAATCAGGCTCGGGCCCTGTGGTTGCAGGTGACATCACCCATGATGGTGATGTAGAGATCGCTAACCCTGAACACGTAATTTGTCACCTAACGGATGACAACGCTGAGATCGCAATGCGTATCAAAGTTGAACGTGGTCGTGGTTATGTTCCAGCTTCTGCGCGTATCCATAACGAAGAAGACGAGCGTCCTATCGGTCGCCTACTAGTAGATGCTACTTACAGCCCAGTAGACAAAATTGCCTACGCTGTAGAAGCAGCTCGTGTAGAACAGCGTACTGATCTAGACAAGCTTGTTATCGATATGGAAACAAACGGTACTCTAGAACCTGAGGAAGCAATCCGTCGTGCAGCTACAATCCTAGCTGAACAATTGGATGCATTCGTAGATCTTCGTGATGTACGAGTTCCTGAGGAGAAGGAAGAGAAGCCAGAATTCGATCCGATCCTACTGCGTCCTGTAGACGATCTTGAACTAACAGTTCGCTCTGCTAACTGTCTGAAAGCAGAAGCGATTCACTACATCGGTGATCTAGTACAACGTACCGAGGTTGAGCTACTTAAAACGCCTAACCTTGGTAAAAAGTCTCTTACTGAGATTAAAGACGTACTTGCGTCACGTGGTCTGTCTCTGGGCATGCGCCTAGAAAACTGGCCACCTGCATCAATCGCTGAAGATTAATCGATACTAGTTAGAAGGATTAGGTCATGCGCCATCGTAAGAGTGGTCGTCAACTCAACCGCAACAGCTCACATCGCAAAGCGATGTTCAGCAACATGGCTAGCTCTCTAGTACGTCATGAAGTTATCAAGACTACTTTGCCAAAAGCAAAAGAGCTACGTCGCGTAGTTGAGCCTTTGATTACACTAGCTAAGACTGACAGTGTTGCTAACCGTCGTCTAGCATTTGCACGTACTCGTGACAACGAAGTAGTTGCAAAACTATTTAACGAACTAGGTCCACGTTTTGCTGCTCGTCAGGGCGGTTACACTCGTATCCTAAAAGCTGGCTTCCGTGCTGGTGATAAAGCTCCAATGGCTTACATTGAGCTTGTAGATCGCCCAGCTGCTGAAGAAGCTGCTGAGTAATCAGTTCGTAAGAACGAGAAAGCCGAGCATTAGCTCGGCTTTTTTGTATCTGTAATTCAGTAAACCTTTATATCCAGCCTGCATTTATTTCAACCCATGCAGACTGGCAATTTAAAAAGTGATTATCACTTACGCTTATTTACTAGTATTCCACAATCCGCCCAACGAACTTAGAAGCCCTTCGCTAGCGCCTTGCTTGTTCAAGTAATCCAAGATGACTGGAGCAAACTGACTGATCATAGATGGGTCTAAACCTAACGTATCGAATGCACTTTTGACTGCACTGATATTCTCAATATTTCCTAGTAAGCTTTGTGCTCCTTGCAAGTTTGAAAGTCCAGGAATCAAAGACTGTAATTCACTACTATTTTCTTGCGAAAGCTGGCTTTGAGCCAAAGCGAGTAGCGCACCACTGCCTCCGGCTGCTTGCTCAGTGGATACTGGTAATTGGCTAGTTAGCATGTCTGTTAATGGAGATGACTCGGTGTTCAAGCTGCTGCCGACCATGTCCATCAGGCCACTTTCTTTACTTTTTTGAGTGACTGAATCTAAGAATGCGTGCGCACTACCAATGTTGATTGATAGGAGTGCTAGAGTTAGGAGTGTTTTACGCATAGTACCTCCAAAGGTTGAGCGTTTTTTAAAAGTGATTTTATTTTTAAAGGCTATCAGAGTGAAAGGTTCAGAGGTGAGAAAGTCTATTCAGTTTAGACAAAAAAACGGCGCTAGTGCGCCGTTTTATTTAATCATAATTGAAAATGGTTTCAATTAGATAATATCTAATAGTTCTACTTCGAAAACTAAAGCTGCAAATGGAGGGATAGCCGCACCAGCGCCACGCTCACCGTACGCAAGATCTTGTGGTACGTATAGCTTCCACTTAGAGCCAACAGGCATTAGTTGTAGTGCCTCTACCCAACCTTTGATTACACCTGTAACAGGGAATTCAGCAGGTTGACCGCGAGATACAGAGCTATCGAATACAGTACCGTCAGTTAGCTCACCGTGGTAGTGAACGCGAACTGAGCTTTCTGCTGTAGGAACTGCACCAGTACCTTCAGAAATGATTTCGTACTGAAGACCAGAGTCTAGAACGTTAACTTCAGGTCGTAGAGCGTTGTCTTTTAGGAACGCTTCGCCTTCTGCTGCCGCAATTTTTGCTGCTTCTTGGCGAGCTGTTTCTGCACGAGTGTGAAGTTCTTGTAGTGCTTTGTTGATTTCATCAATTTCGATTGATGGCATGTCACCAGTTAGTGCTGTTGCAATACCTGCTGCGATAGCATCAACGCTAAGACCTTCAAGACCAGAGCCTGCAAGTTGCTGACCCATTTGCAGACCAATGCCGTAGCTTGCTTTTTGTTCTGCAGTTTCAAATTTAATTTCAGACATGAATGTCGCTCTTATTAGGAGTGATAAAGGTAACAGGATATCAGTTTCGAGCTTAGGTTTAAATGATTGCGACTGAATGCTTAATTGAGGCGACCAGGTTGTGACTTATCTCTTACTCCAAGTGAAATTTCTGCTAATTTAATCCCAATTCCATTTTAGTTTGGTGAAAAACATATACTCTCCGCGTCGGTATTTTTATACTGGCCGTAGAAGTATTAAGGGACTCATTACAATGAATCGTCGCAGAAAGAAAAAGCAGCAAGTCGACTATGTCGAATTGGTTAAACAAAAATTCGCTGCTATCGACTGGAAGCAGCCGTTCAACAAAGAGCAATGGTTGGAGCGTATACAGCCTGTTAAGCAGTTTTGGTTGCGTCTGCCTAAATTTCACCAGCGTGCTTTGATGGTCTTAGTGCCATTGATTCTGGTACTCCTTGTTATTCCTTTGCCTAATAAAACAGATCAACCAGTTGAGCAGACTGAGGTCGATCATCAACGCGTAGCGATTGAGCTGAACGCGCAGAGTTTAAGCCAGCAGAGAACCTCTCAGAACTCTGGACCGAAATCTGAAGATTGGAAAGAGTACACGGTTAAAAATGGTGATACATTAGCGCAGGTTTTCAGAAGTAATCAGCTCTCTATGGCGGATCTTAGCGCTCTGGTCAAAATAGAAGGCAGTGATAAGCCGCTAAGCCAAATAAAGCAGGGACAGTTGATTCGCTTTAAGCTTAGTGACGAAGGCGAGTTAGATATGCTACAGCTGGAAAAAAGCGGGCGGTCCGTTATGTTTTTCCGTTTATCGGATGGGACCTTTGGGCGTAACAAGTAAACGCTTCAAATGAAAAGACGCGAATATCGCGTCTTTTTAGTCAGTTTTTCATAGCGATTAGTTTTCATAGTAACCAATCGAATTGAAGCTTATAGCGCTACGGCTTCTTTCCGCATATCCACATGAGGGATACCATCTTCAAGATAGCACTCTGAGATAACCTTGAATCCATGACTTGCATAAAACTGGATGAGGTGTTCTTGAGCACCTATATCGATTGTCTGTCCTGGCCATAATGTTTCGCATTGTGCCAATGCCTTGTCCAATAACTTATGACCTAAGCCACCGCCTCGCGCGGTTTGCTTTGTCACCACTCGACCAATACTCACATTGTCATACGTGGTGCCTGCGGGCAGTAATCGTGCGCAAGCAACCAGTTCATCACCGTGATAGCCTATTAGATGATAAACGCCTTCCAGTGTGTCCTTACCATCTAGCTCAGGATAAGGGCAGGTTTGTTCAACAACGAATACATCTACACGCAATTTCATCATTTCATACAGCTGTGTGGTTGTTAGCTGAGCAAAGGGCAAAGTAATCCAAGTGAGCATGTTGTTATCCGTAATGAGAATAGAGTGACTGACTTTACTTTGTTTTGAGCTCATACTCATTAACAAAGGTTAATTAGCACTGGTTTTCCCACCAAATCTGGTGATAATGTGCCCTCTTTCCATCTCACCTGAGGATATCCCCGTGAGCAAACAAACATTCGATCAAGTTGGGCTTAACCCAGCGTTACTCGCCACACTTGATTCCCTGAACTATACCCACATGACGCCAATTCAAGCTTTGAGCTTGCCTGCAATCCTAAAACATCGTGATGTCATCGGGCAGGGTAAAACGGGCTCAGGTAAAACCGCTGCATTTGGTTTAGGGGTTTTATCGAACCTCAACGTCAAACGCTTTCGTGTCCAGTCATTAGTATTGTGTCCAACGCGTGAGCTTGCAGACCAAGTAGCGAAGGAAATTCGTACTTTAGGTCGCGGCATTCATAATATTAAAGTGCTTACTCTCTGCGGTGGGATGCCTATGGGGCCACAAATTGGTTCGCTGGAGCATGGTGCGCATATCCTAGTTGGTACTCCTGGTCGTATTTTGGATCACCTTGAAAAAGGCCGAATTGATCTTAGCGAACTGAATACCTTGGTGCTAGATGAAGCTGATCGCATGTTGGACATGGGGTTCCAAGACGCATTAGATGCAATCATCGATGCAGCGCCAAAGCAGCGTCAAACTCTACTTTTCAGTGCTACTTTTCCAGAAAAAATTGAGCAAATTGCGCAGCGTATAATGCAGACACCGGAAGTGATTAAGGTGGAATCGACGCATGATACCTCAAGCATTGCGCAGTACTTCTATAAAGTTGAAGGCTCGGAAGCACGTGATGAAGCATTGGCGAATTTGCTGCTGACTCACCAACCAGAGTCCGCGGTGGTTTTTTGTAATACCAAAAAAGAAGTTCAAAGTGTCGCAGATGAGTTGCATCACAAAGGATTCAGCGTTATCGATATCCACGGGGACTTAGAGCAGCGTGAACGCGACCAAGCATTGGTGCAGTTTGCTAACAAGAGTGTGTCTATCCTTGTTGCAACAGACGTTGCGGCGCGTGGTTTGGACGTTGATAATCTTGATGCTGTCTTTAACTTTGAGCTATCGCGCGATCCTGAGGTTCATGTGCACCGTATTGGTCGTACAGGTCGTGCGGGTAGTAAAGGTTTAGCGTTTAGCTTTTTTGGTGAGAAAGACGGTTTACGTGTAGCTCGTATTGAAGAATACCTAGAGATGGACGTGGTACCAGCAACATTGCCTGCCAAATCAAATCAGCAGCCATACCAAGCGAAGATGGTGACGATTAACATTGATGGCGGTAAGAAACAGAAAGTACGACCGGGTGATATTTTAGGTTGTTTGACAGGAAAAAATGGTATTCCAGGCTCTCAAGTCGGAAAGATTCACCTGTTCCCTGTGCGCGCTTATGTTGCCGTCGAAAAATCTGTGGCTAAAAAGGCTCTACAAACCATTAGTAACGGCAAGATGAAAGGGCGCCAGTTCCGGGCGCGAATTCTTAAATAGCTCAAATAGCAGAGAAAAAGCTCTTCGTTTGAAGAGCTTTTTTCTTTTTTGAGTTTATTTGAGAGTGTGATCTTTGGTTAAGCGTGCTTTGATTCGACTCAAACTGATTGGCGTAATGCCCAGGTAGGCCGCAATTTGACTATCGGTAATACGTTGCTTTAAATCTGGGTAATGAGCGCAAAATAATTGATATCGTTCCTCTGGAGAGTAGAGCAACATAAAGCGTTCTTTATTCTCTTTATTAACCAGTTGGTTTTCGAGTAGCTTTAAGTAAATGGCGTGCTTTTCTGCTCGCCAGTGATGCAACGTTTCAATTGGCAAGCAAAATAGCTGACAAGCGCTCAGCGTTTCCAATAAGTAAGGCGAAGGTTGGTCCTTTATTATGCTCTCAAACCCGATAACCCAGTCCTTCTCCCAATAAAATTCTTTACTGAATTCTTTGCCGTGCTCCGTGAGATAGCTTGCGTGGCATAACCCCTCAATGATGAAGTAAAGGTGTGAGCTCAACTCTCCTTGGTGATTAAGAATGTGGCGTGTAGGCAGTTCGAGCAACTCACCATTTTCAATAAGTTGGTTTGCTTCTGTCTCTAAAAAGCCATGATTGACTAAGTCTGAAAAAAGATCGCTGTGCATGTGATAACTCGGAAACGGTTTTCTTTATTTTAACGGGTTTTATTGATAACAAAAAAGCGGCTCATGAGAGCCGCTTAGTGTTGCTGTCAAATCAACCTTATTTATTCAGATCGATTTGATAAATTGCGAAACCAATGTCGTCTGTTGACACGCGTTTCATTGGGTATTGTCCTTTCTCTTTGATGAACTGCGCCGCTTTATCGCTAGGGGAGGTTTCGAAACGAATATCTAGCTTGTTATCGGACTTAATCGGTGCGAAAGACCAGTTGTTGTCAGCGCTTGGTGTCACTTCTCCTTTTTCTTCACTCACGCGAGAAATATAAGTGGCGACGACAGAGCGGTTTTCATCTGGTGCGTCAAATGCAATGAAATCTGGGCCTGTACCAGGGAAAGTATTGCTATATGCACGGTAGTTATTGGTTGCGATGATGAAATCTTGCTTCGGATTGACAGGCTTACCATTGAACGTCAGATTCACAATGCGCTGAGAATCTGGATTAATCACTTTACAATCCGCATCGTACTTCGGCGGTTGGGTAACGTCGATTTGGTAGTTAACCCCATCAATAACATCGAAGTTGTACGTACGGAAATTATCCCAATCAATCAAAGATTGCGGTTTAGGATTGTTGATGTCGATGTGGTTGAATTGACCCGCACTGCACTCTAGCCATTCGCGAACTTCTTTACCTTTCACTTTCATCGCAACCAAGGTGTTTGGATATAAGTAAAGATCGGCCGCATTACGAAAGGTGAGCTGACCGGATTCTACTTCTGTAAAGTTATTCGGATCGTTCTTACGACCGCCGACTTTAAATGGTGCTGCCGCACTCAGTACTGGAATGTCAGAAAGGTCTGGGTCGCCTTGAATAAAGCGTTCTACGTAGTCTTTCTGAGCAAGGTTAACGATTTGAATGGTGGGGTCGTCCTGCACTAATGCCAAGAAGCTGTACATGACATCATTTGCTTTGCCGATTGGTTGGTTTACAAATTCACGAGTGCCTTTGTGATCTTCTTCTAACGCTTTCACAATATCTTCATCGGCTTTAGCTAATGACTTCTTATTTACTTTATCGAAGATAGGGCGTGCTTCTGCTTGGCCTTCGACGACTTGCCATCTGCCGTCTTTCTCTTTCAGCATCAAATCCATCACACCTACGTGACTTCCCCAGCGGCCCGGCATCACGGACGTTACACCATTGATGGTCCCTTTATCTATATCAACACCAGGTAGGTTTGCGAAGTCTTTCCCTGGGAAGACGGCGTGAGAGTGGCCAAAAGCAATCGCATCAATACCTTCAACTTCTGTGAGGTAGTAAACAGAGTTTTCTGCGCCTAGCTTGTATGGATCAGTAGAAATGCCCGAGTGTGGAATCGCCACAATCACGTCTGCGCCTTCTTTCTTCATTTGAGGAATCAGTTTCTCTGCTGTTTCCTTAATGTCTTTAGCAAAGACTTTGCCTTCTAAGTTCTTCTTATCCCAGACCATAATTTGTGGTGGTACAAAGCCGATGTAACCCACTTTTATTTGATGCGCTTCGCCGTTTGTGTCTTTAAAAGTGTGAGTTTTGATGAGGTAAGGTTTGAAGTAATGCTCACCGGTTTGTTTATCAAATACGTTTGCGTTGATGTAAGGGAAGTTTGCCCCCTTCAACGTCTTTTGTAGAAAATCTAAGCCATAGTTGAACTCATGATTGCCAATATTGCCCACATCGTAGTCTAGCTGGTTCATCGCTTTGTAGACTGGGTGCACGTCGCCGGGATTAATCCCCTTTGCCGCCATGTAATCGCCCATTGGGCTGCCCTGAATTAAATCACCGTTATCAACTAGTACCGTGTTTTCTGCCTCGGACTTAGCTTGTTTCACTATTGTTGCTGCGCGACTTAAACCGATTTGCTGTGATGGTTGGTCTTTGTAGTAATCGTAATCCATCACGTTGGTGTGAATGTCGGTGGTTTCGATAATACGAAGCTTGATGGTATCGGCCATTGCTGGGCCAGCAAGCGTTAGCATGCCACTTAATACTGCGAGGGAAATAGGATGAACTGCCACTTTCATTTGGTGCTCCAATTCAATGATAAGGGGAAATCGTACTGCGTAATGTATCAAACACAGGTGCAACTTGATGATAAAGATACAGAAAACTGTGAACATTAATCAGTTTACTGAACCTTATCCATATTAACCGCCGACTTTTGCACGCTTTTGAATGAGACCAAACAAAAACTTCTTAGCAGATTTTTGAATAAAAAATGAAATTTTAGAATTTCAGGTAATATAAACGCCCCGCCATAATGCTTGCATAACGATATCAATGGACGATGAGCAAGCACATGGCAACGAACGATTCAGTCACTTCTTTTCCTAAACCAAAGCCCCGGTTAGTTTCTGACAACCCAGTCGCTGGTGTTACTCGTTTTGCAAAGCAATCGCTACAGCCTGGTGAAGTCGCCTTAGTCGGTGCAGGACCAGGCGATCCTGAACTTCTGACGGTGAAAGCACTGAACTGCTTGCAGCAAGCTGACGTGGTTTTGTACGACTACTTGGTGTCTGAAGAAATCATGGCATTGATTCCAAGCGATACGATTTTGGTGTGCGTTGGGAAGCGAGCTGGGCATCACAGTGTGCCGCAGGAGAAGACGAATCAGCTTTTGGTGGATTTTGCCAAGCAGGGCTACAAAGTAGTGCGCATTAAAGGTGGGGATCCGTTTGTATTCGGTCGTGGTGGTGAAGAGTTAGAAGTGCTTGCTGATGCCGGCGTTCGTTTTCAAGTTGTCCCTGGCATTACCGCAGCAGCTGGCGCAACCGCTTATGCTGGTATTCCACTGACTCATCGTGATTATGCGCAATCGGCCATCTTTGTGACTGGCCACTTGAAAGAAGAAAGTGATGAGATGGATTGGTCCACGTTGGCGCGTGGGAATCAGACTTTAGTGATCTACATGGGGCTGATGAAATCACACTATATTCAGAATCAACTCATTAAGCATGGTCGTTCAGCGTCGACTCCGATTGCCATTATTGAGCGTGGCACGCAGATTCAACAAAAAGTATTTACGGGAGAACTCTCCCAACTCTCTGATTTATCGAAGGAAGCACAGTCGCCATCTTTGATTGTTGTCGGAGAGGTAGTGCGACTGTCTCAAAAGTTAGACTGGTTTTTGTCTAGTACTGAATTCAACAAAAGTGCTATTGCCAACTCCATATAATTTCAGACCAAAGATTAGAGACGTAATGCGCCTTCAAGCTTAAAAAGGAAATACAAAACATGGACCAACAACGTTTAACTCACCTTAAACAACTCGAAGCGGAGAGTATCCACATCATCCGTGAAGTTGCGGCTGAGTTTGATAACCCAGTCATGATGTATTCGATTGGTAAAGACTCATCAGTGATGCTGCACCTAGCGCGTAAAGCTTTTTACCCAGGTAAGATTCCATTTCCATTGCTGCATGTCGACACCGATTGGAAGTTCCGCGAGATGATTGAATTTCGTGATCGCACCGCGGCCAAATACGGTTTTGAGCTTTTGGTACATAAGAATCCAGAAGGTCTAGCCATGGGCTGTAGTCCGTTTGTTCATGGTTCTTCTAAGCACACTGACATCATGAAGACTCAAGGCTTAAAACAAGCGCTGAACAAGTACGGTTTTGATGCAGCCTTTGGTGGCGCGCGCCGCGATGAAGAGAAATCACGGGCGAAAGAGCGCGTGTATTCATTCCGCGATAAGAACCATACATGGGACCCTAAAAACCAACGTCCTGAGCTATGGAAGACGTACAACGGTCAGGTTAATAAGGGTGAGAGCATTCGTGTATTCCCACTGTCTAACTGGACTGAGCTTGATATCTGGCAATACATCTATTTAGAAAACATCGAGATCGTGCCGCTTTACCTCGCGGACAAACGCCCAGTTGTTGAACGCGATGGCATGCTGATCATGGTTGATGATGATCGTATGGAGCTTCAACCGGGTGAAGTGATTGAAGAGAAGAGTGTGCGCTTCCGTACCCTTGGTTGTTATCCATTGACTGGGGCTATCGAGTCTGAAGCAAACACTTTAACTGGCATTATCGAAGAGATGCTGGTGGCAACGTCGAGTGAGCGCCAAGGCCGAGCGATCGACCACGATCAGTCAGGATCGATGGAGCTTAAGAAACGTCAAGGTTACTTCTAAAGGATCTAAGGAAAGATAATGAACAGTGCAGTTGAAGCTCAATTAGCCGAGCTTGGTATCGAAGGCTATTTAACACAACACCAGTACAAGTCGTTACTTAGATTCTTGACTTGTGGCTCGGTGGATGACGGTAAAAGTACATTAATCGGTCGCTTACTCCATGACTCAAAACAAATTTATGAAGATCAGCTAGCGGCAGTGCATTCAGACAGCCAACGTGTGGGTACCACGGGTGAAAAGCCCGACCTTGCGTTGTTGGTCGATGGCTTACAAGCTGAGCGAGAGCAGGGGATCACGATTGATGTGGCTTACCGCTATTTCTCGACGCAGAAACGTAAATTCATCATTGCAGATACTCCTGGACACGAGCAGTACACACGTAACATGGCTACAGGCGCATCGACATGTGACTTAGCTGTGATTCTGGTTGATGCACGTAAGGGCATTCTCGATCAAACTCGTCGTCACTCTTTCATTTCCAACCTGTTGGGTTTGAAGCACTTTGTTGTGGCGATCAACAAGATGGACTTAGTGGATTACTCCCAAGAGCGCTTTGAAGAGATCCGCGATGAGTATCTGAAGTTCTCTGAGAATCTGACAGGGGATATTGATATTCAAATCATCCCGATCTCAGCGCTTGAAGGGGACAATGTGGTGGATAAAGGCCAAAACCTGACTTGGTTTAAAGGCCCATCATTGCTTGAGCTTCTTGAAACGGTCGATGTGGATCAAGAAAAAGGCGCGGGTGAATTCCGCTTCCCTGTGCAATACGTTAATCGTCCTAACCTCGATTTCCGTGGTTTTGCGGGGACCATTTCTTCTGGTTCGATCAAAGTCGGTGATGCCATTAAAGCTTTGCCATCGGGTAAAACGTCAACTGTGGCACGTATTGTGACCTTTGATGGTGATATCGAAGAAGCTCGTGCCGGATTAGCTGTCACTCTGACGCTAAGCGATGAGATCGATATTAGCCGTGGCGATTTGATTGTTCTAGATAATGCTCAAGTGGAAACCACAAACCATTTGCTTGCCGATGTGGTGTGGATGACAGAGCAACCCCTGCAACCGGGTCGTGACTATGACATCAAAATCGCAGGTAAGAAAACCGTAGGTCATGTTGAAGCGATTCGTCATCAATATGACATTAATAATCTCTCGACTCATAGCTCGGCAGAGCTGCCATTGAATGGTATTGGTTTGTGTGAATGGTCTCTTAATGAGTCAGTCGCGCTGGACAATTATCAAGACTGTGCAGATACCGGTGGCTTTATCATTATCGATCGTCTGACAAACGTGACGGTTGGTGCTGGCATGGTTAAAGAGAGCCTCGCCGTGGTTGAGCGCGATTTGACGGACATCTCTGCGTTTGAAGTTGAGCTTAATGCGCTTGTCCGTAAACACTTCCCACACTGGGAAGCAAAAGACGTCAGCCAGTTTCTGAAAAAGTAACTGGCTCACCCAAGTACGATAATTTCAGGCACTGTTTGCTGTTGTACTTGGGGTGTCGCTACCTAACTGAATTGCGAAATGTCGTTAGGTATTCTCCTAATACCAGAATGCTTCGGTGGAGCCCAAGAAACCGAGCATTCTGATGTTCTTTTCGCTTGCGCTGATTTTTGTCTGTTTGCTCGTTTGTCGGTGATTCATGGATAAATGAGTCGTTGTTGTGCCCTTTAGGGCTATTTGGTAAGGAAAGGCTATGTGGGAACAAGGGTTTGTGTTAGCGATTTTGCTTGGCATTATCACTTGCTTGCTTGTCACGAAAATTAAGCCTAGTTATGTCTTTGCGGGTGCCGCTTTTATTGCATTCATGGCTGGGATGATGGATTCAGCCACTATCGCATCCAATTTTACCAACTCTTCATTGTTAACCCTGGTTCTATTGATTCTTGCATCCTGTGCTCTAGAAAAAACACTGCTGATCAGTTGGGTGAGCCGAAGTATCTCTGAGGGCCAGTTAGGCAGCGTGATTGCTAAGCTCGGTGTATCGACAGCCTTGCTCTCTTCATTTACGAATAATACCGCTGTGGTTGTCTCATTGATTGGGGCGATTAAGCGTAATCAGCAGCATGCACCTTCGAAATTACTTATCCCATTGTCTTACGCCGCCATTTTTGGTGGCACGTTAACTTTGATTGGTACGTCGACTAACTTAATCATCAACAGCTTTGTTGAAGACGCAGGCTTACCGAGCCTGAGCTTTTTTACACCTACGATGATAGGTTTGGCTGTGCTGGTGGGAGGGATGCTGATTCTTATCCCGCTCAGCTACTTGCTACCGAATTATGATGATCAAAACCAAGAAGATTTACCTTACTTTCTTGAGTCTCGCGTTGAGCCTGGATCACCGCTAGTTGGGCGTACGATCAGCGAGAATAATTTACGTGCGCTGCGCAAACTGTTTCTTGCAGAAGTGGTGCGCGATGGTGTTACTGTTTCTTCTGTGGGACCGGATTTTGTGCTCAATGCAAAAGACCGCCTGTTATTTTGTGGCGATGTTGAGAGCGTCGCGACCCTGCAAGAAATTCCGGGCCTCAAGTTGTTTGGTCAGCAGCACTTAAATGGGCAAAACTTTATCGAAGTTGTGGTGAGCTCGTCGGCGACATTTTGCTACAAAACCCTCAAAGAGAGCCGATTCCGCGACCGATTCGATGCCGTTGTTGTGGCGATTCGCCGAGGCCACGAACGCCTAGAAGGTGGCTTGGGTAGCATTACCTTAGCGCCTGGGGACACGTTAGTTCTGGTTCCAGGAAAGCGTTTTGAGTCTGAACGCCGAGCTCATCGTAAAGAGTTTGTTTTAGTGCATGACTTGGACTCTAGCGCTCGGCTTGATACGAATAAGTCTTCCATTGTATTACTGGGCTTTGCAGCCGTAATTGGATGCGCTCTATTAGAGTTAGTGCCAATTATTAAAGGTCTAGCTGCGTACCTTATCGCGCTTATTGCGTTTGGTATTGTGCAGATTTCAGAACTGCGCCGCCGTTTTCCGATCGATATCGTCGTGATTGTCGGTTCCGCTTTGTCTATTGCTCAACTGATGATCTCTTCTGGATTGTCAGAAAGAATGGGAGTGATGTTTATTGAAGCGTTTAATGGCTGGGGAGTATTTGGTGCCTTGGTGGCGACTTATATCATGACATTGGTACTCACTGAATTGGTGACAAACAATGCCGCGGCTGCGCTTTCTTTTCCTATCGGCTATAGCATGGCGGTGGGTTATGGCGTGGATCCGATGCCATTCATCATGGCGGTTTTGTTCGGCGCGAGTGCGAGCTTTATCTCTCCCTACGGTTACCAAACTAACCTGCTGGTGTACAGCGTAGGAAATTACAAATTGACCGACTACGTGAGAATTGGAGTGCCAATTTCGATTGTGTACTCTGTATTAGTACTTACTTTGATCCCGGTCTTTTTCCCGTTTTAATTCCGATATTTACAAGGATACGTTATGACTGCCGAAACGACGGTAAAAGAT
The DNA here is from genome assembly GCF_030248655.1 of Vibrio sp. D431a. Classification (NCBI taxonomy): domain Bacteria; kingdom Pseudomonadati; phylum Pseudomonadota; class Gammaproteobacteria; order Vibrionales; family Vibrionaceae; genus Vibrio; species Vibrio sp. D431a. The sequence goes on from NZ_JAHGAP010000013.1 coordinate 196,638, forward strand.
GAAAACATTGTTTGGCACCAGCATTCGGTTGATAAACAGTTTCGTGCTGAATTAAAGAAGCAAAAACCTGCCGTATTGTGGTTCACTGGTTTATCTGGAGCGGGTAAATCAACCGTAGCGGGGGCGTTGGAAAATCGCCTTGCAGCATTGGGTTACCACACCTATTTATTGGATGGTGACAATGTACGGCATGGTTTGTGTAGCGATTTAGGTTTTTCTGAACAGGACCGTCGCGAGAACATTCGTCGCATTGGTGAACTGGCGAAGTTGATGGCAGATGCGGGTTTAATTGTTCTGTCGGCGTTTATTTCACCGCATCGTGCAGAGCGGAAGTTAGTGCGCGATTTATTGCCAGAAGGCGAGTTTATCGAAGTGTATGTCAATGCATCTCTAGAGGTTTGCGAAGGTCGAGATCCTAAGGGTTTATACCGTAAAGCCCGTGCGGGAGAGATTCCTAATTTCACTGGTATTGATTCGGAATATCAAGCGCCAGAGAACCCTGAAATCGATTTGCCCGCGGGAGAAAAGAGTGTCGATGAGCTGGTAGATTTGTGCTTAATCGATCTTAAACAACGCGGTGTGATCCGATAAAAAAGCATTTAGATCATAGGTGACCTAAAGCTCTTTGAGCTGCTTGAGAAGTATTTGGATCATAGGTGATCAAATGCTTCTCAAGCTGGCTAGACGGTATGATGAACCGTACTTTTAGCTTCACTATGGACACTAAATCTATGATTTAACAGTGCAAGCATTTGATCGTAGTATTCGGCATGTGGTTTGTTTCCGAGCAAGGTACAGAGCTCATTACCTGTGGGTGTGAAGCGGTAATATAAAAGGCGGACACCTTTGCTGTTTACGTTCAGTGACAAGTTTTTACCTTGGTAGGTGAGGGCCAACGGTGTCTCGATACTAATTTCGCCAGATTCAAGTTCGGCACTGTGCAGCAGCCCTAATTCAATTAAGAGCAACAAGCTTGAATACGGCAGTTGAAAACTTCCCATATTTAGGCTGTTGGCGACGTCTCGCTTGCCGAAGCTAAATATTCCTCCTTGCGCTTTGTAACCAATCAGCAGTTTTCTGCTGTGATCCCCTCCAAAACTGCACGCTAAAGAGGCGGCTCTTTGCAGAGTTTGTGCTTCCTTTGGTGACATGTCTTTGAGGGTTTTCAACGCTTTCATGGACGTTGAACCCGGATTGGTCACTTCACGCTTCATCACTTGAGCCCATAGCTTTTGCATCGCGCTGTTATGGATGTCTTGAGCCATCTCAAAAAATCGATGCAACCAATCTTGGTCTGGCTCTCCCGCTGTCTCATCTCGGCATGAACTGTGCGCTAATTTTAAAATCTGTTCTAAGTTTTTTTGTCGCTGTTCTTGGCGTCTTTGCTCTCGCAATTGGGCTCTTTCAAACGCAGATTTGGCTGGCGGTTCGGTTTGCAGTAAGGCGTCAAGACCGTGTATTTGGGCAATGGTTTTTACCTTACTAGCACTGTCTTTTATGTAGCCTTGTTTCTTTTCTTGTTGCGTATTTTTTTTTGTGTCTGACTGATGTTCGATGACAACAGGTTGCTTTGTCGGGTCTGCCATTCGTTTTCCTACCAAGAACTGCGCGGTTCGCACGTTTAAATTTACACCTTATCTGACCAAGCGACCAGACAGGAGTTCTCAGTTTTTGAACGAATAGGGCTATTCAAAATGATAATGAGTTGTTAAAATTGTTATCGTTATTTTGGAGGGGCTATGAAGTTCTCAGAAGCAGGTAAACTCAAAAAGCACCTGTCGATAGCGTTTCTTTTGGTTATTTATGTGGGCGTATTAGCGTATTTATCTCGTTATATCGTTTAGCACAAAGCTAAAAAAGGCGCCAGTGTGACGCCTTAGGTGTAGCGAGGCTTATCGACGACTTAAATTACATATCGTCGTAGGCTTCTATTTCTGATCCCTCAATAACGTAAGCCGTTTCTGCCAGTTCGTGGTTTATCGTCTCGGTTTTCAACGTTCCAACCACATATATAACATCCCACAACTCTTGAACAGGCGCGCCTTTCGGAAACTTCACGTAAATGATCTGGTTTGGAGGCGGTGGTGGCACGTGAATACAAGCTCCAAAGTATGGCACTAATAAAAACTCGGTGACGGTATTGGCATCACCTTCAAGTGGGATAACAAACCCTGGAATTTTAACTTGGCTTCCGTTCAGTTCTGGTCGAACATTACCAATCTTGGACTGCTGCGCTGCGCCACCACTGTGATCAGATGCAGGCATGCCTATACTGTCGAACAATTTACGCTCTTTTTCTGGAACAAGGTCAATCCAGTCAAGCTTCAATGGTTCTTCGCTGGCCATAACAGGCGCTGTGAATGCGACGACCAGCAAGCAACTTGCGAGTATTTTTTTCCACATTTTATTAAATCCTTATTGTCATTCCGTCACTCAGTGACTGTCGGTAGGCGCGGAGTGCGGGAATGAAACCAATCACAATACCAGCGCATTGTACGAAACCTAATAGCATCCACTCATAAGTAGATAAGATGCTTAAGGTGAGATGTATTCCATAGTGCTGTTGGATGATCGGCTGCGCGATAGCAAGAATGGCATACAGCCCAGTAACGCCAGTAATAATACCAGCAGCAGTAAGCAAGCTAGCTTCACTAATTAAGAGTGAGAAAACATGACGAGGCCTTGCTCCCATGGCACGCAAAATCGCCATTTCACGGCGGCGTTCCTGTAGGCTAGTTAATAGACTGCTTAACATACCTAACAACCCTGCAATCACGACAAAACCAGATACTGCCATTAGGGCTTGCTCTGCAACCGACATCATTCCCCATAACTCATGCAACGCAACGCCGGGCATAATGGCGCTAAGCGGCTCTTTGGGGTAGGTGTTAATTTGTCTTTGCAGGGCGAAAGTTTGAATACGAGATTTCAAACCAACGAGCATAGCGGTAATTTGTTTGGGCTGAAAGTCTCTGTTTTTGAGATCTTGTGCCTTGGGTGTCGGGCCCAAACGCGCACCACTTTCCCACCCAACGTGAATGGCTTCGATGGCTTCCAATGATACATGGACAGTTTTGTCGACTGGTGTTCCTGTAGGAGCAAGGATACCGACAACTTTAAATGGCAGATTGTCATGACGGCTAAAGCCAACGTCGCTAATGCCGTGGGCAATGATGATTTCGCTACCGATATCATAACCAAGTTGTTTAGCGACATCAGAACCTAGCACGGTTTCAAATAAACCATTGAATTCTCTACCCTTGCCAAATGTTAGTGGTTGCTTACTTCCAAACTTGTAATGCTCAAAGTAACTGTGATTGGTTCCCATAACTCGGAAGCCTTTATGCGAGTCGCCAAGCGAGATTGGAATAGCCCAATCGACTGAACGATGATTGGCAAACTCTTGGTAGCTTTTCCAATCGATGTTGTTGGTCGCATTACCAATACGAAACACAGAATAGAGCAATAGGTTCACTTGCCCAGAGCGTCCACCAATAATGAGGTCAGTGCCTGAAATTGTATTGGCGAAGCTATCCTTGGCTTGAGTTCGGATACGCTCGACGCCCAAGAGGAGTACCACTGAAATCGCAACGGTCATGATGGTTAGAATTGCCGTCGCTTTGCGGTTCATCAAGCTTTTCCAGGCGAGCTTTACAACAGCACTCATGATATGGCTCCTAGGCTAGATACTTGATTAATGTCGGGTAGATTGAGCGTGCGATCGAATAAGGGTTCGAGTGTTGGGTCGTGGCTAACGAATACCAGTGTGGCATTGGCTTGATTCGCTTGCTCCATAAGGAGCTCAATAAATGCTTTACGATTGTCATAGTCTAAAGCTGAGGTTGGTTCGTCAGCGATCACTAACTCTGGATGTCCTATCAGAGCTCGAGCCGCAGCCACACGTTGTTGTTGACCAATACTCAATTCAGAGACAGGGCGTGTATGAAGCTCGTTTGGCAAGTGCAGTCGTTCTAGTAGGGCCTGAGCCTGTTCATCTAACGTTTTAGATGAGGCATCTAAATGGGCACGGTCACGTCGTATTTTACTGAACTGACATGGCAATAATACGTTTTCAAGTACGTTAAGGTAAGGCAATAAATTGAACTGTTGAAAGATGTAGCCAATATGATTGGCGCGAAAGCGGTCTCTCTGGCTGGCACTTAAACTAGCAAGGTCAGTATCGAGTACAGATAGAGAGCCTGAAGTTAATGTGTTAATCCCCGTCAACAAAGCGAGCAAGGTCGATTTACCGCAGCCACTTGGACCTTTGATAAACACATGTTCGCCTTGTGTAATGTGTAATTTGGGGATGTGGATGGTCGCGTTGGTTGAACCGGGCCAGAAAAATTGGGCATCCTCTAGCTCGACAACATTTGGTGTGGTTTCAGTCATATTAAATCACCAAAGCTGTGGCGTGTAAGTGGGTACTTACACGCCACTCGTGTTATTTGATTACGATTTGGGTGTTATCTTTGCTTAATTTAATTGCTGATTGCATGGTATCAGTGAATATATTGACGCTGATGGACTCTGTAGTTGGGAATTGGTTAAACCAATCGGTTTGGATTTGGCTAAGCTGATTAACTTGTTCGCAATTGAAGCGATATTGCACCGAAAATTCACCGTGACCGCCATGATCGTGCGCCTCATCATGATCGTCATGGTGGTCATGTTTATCATGATGTTCATTATGATCATGGTGTTCGTGTCCTTCATGATCGTGATGTGCATGGTCATCATGGTCGTGCTCACTATGATCATGTTCCTCATGAGTTTCGCTTAGGTTGTGGCTCACGTAAGCTTCTTCAATATTACAATCAGCTTGTGAGTTAATAGCGAACAATGCGTTGCTGTCTTCGAGTGTAGCGACGGCTTGTTTAAGCGCTTGCTCTTGTTGTGCGTTTTCTGGAGCATGTTCGAAACCCACAACATCAGCTCCAGGAGCTGTGATCTCTACTAACAGATCTTTGCCATCTTGGGCGATATTAAACTCGACGTGACCATGCACATGAGCACCATGCTGGCGGTATTCGTTTGCATTCGCTGCTGTCGATAAAGTGAGGCCAATAGCAAGGGCTAAAACGTGTTTTGATGACATTGTATTTTTCCTAATTTTACTGGCATTAACCAAAGGCGGTATTGCTCAGATTCGAGTTTCACTAAGTTATTGTTCCCTGACACACTAGGTGCGGGAATGAACTCAATAATTTTGAGTGTGGAATAGTTTGGAAATTAAGCAAAATAAGGAGGGGCACGAGCAGCGCCAAGAACTTCTTCGCCGTACACGAGATGCAAAAAAACATGATGATGCTGGGCGCGCGTAAAAGTCGGTGTAGAGAGGGTAGGTTGTACCTTTGCTATACCGTGCTGAACACCAGAAAATAATTGGCAATGATGATGGGTATGATGGTCGGGCGTCAGATCGACTTGATGAAGTACAACCGCAAAGTTCCAAGCGATCAGCAACGCAACACTGAAAAATAAAGCAGTGCGATACCAATATCTTAGTGTTTTTTGCTGGTGGTGGTACATCTGAGCTCCTCTTACCGACTGTTATAATATAACACCCATAATGAATAAAAGTTCACTCTTTTGTTGGCTAGCAGAAAAATTTAACTCCACACATACGTGCCGAAAAATATTGGTAATACTCTCTGATGGAAGTGTCGCACTTATAAAGAGCAGAGTTATCACTGCCCATGCTTCTAATCAAATTCATATAGCTCCTTACAGCAAGAGCAAGGAGCCATTCAATGAAGCTAGATGTTCTGTTTAATAAGCTCAATGACTTTTGTTATCTCATCTTGCTCAAGTGCGCCCTCTTTGACGAACAGAATTTTGCCCGTTTTGTCTTGAACAATAATGGCCGAGCTTTCTTCTTTCAGGTCCCAAGTATTAGCAACTACGCCACTTTCATCAAGAACCATGGATGACCAAGGAAACTCTTTTTTGCTGTCTTGAGCTGAAGACTTCACGAAAGAGCCTGTCCCCCAAATTGCATCATCTTGGTTGATGATAGTCGTCGTCTGGTAGCTTTCTTGTGGAAAATTTGCCGCTGTTATTGCCGACATTAAAGGGGCATTCATCTCTTTTGAACTGCTACGGCCTGCGATGGCTTGAATAACACGAACTTTGCCTTGCATATGTTGAGTTGCCCAGGGTTGGTATGCAACGCCTTCGCCTTGTAAAACAATCTCGCCGTAAGCGGCAACATTGACAGGAGGAACGCTTTTTCCTACTGACAAGTTGTGTGCAAAGGTCAAGCTTGGCGTTAAGGCCAGTAGTAGAGGTAGGAGAGTCTTAGTTTTCATATTGTTATATTCCGTACGAGGTTTGGAAGCTTCCAGTATATATCCAGATCTTAGAAATTTGTAGGACCGTTTATAACATTTATTTAACGTATGGAGTGGTGTAATCTTGCGTTATATTTAGAATTTGCTAAAATGAGTTCCGTCGCAAATTGCGCATTAAGATTGCAGAGGAAAAATAAGCAATCCGTGTTTTCTCAAAGGAATTGAGGTGAGTTATGCTACGTGAGTTTGCTGTATATCGACCATTACAAGTGGCCCGTTTTGTTAAAACGTTGTTCAAAGGTCAGTTTTTTATTGTCGGGGTTGGTTGTTTTCAGTTCGACAATGGCAAAGTGTTACTACCTGACGTCAACGATCATAAAAGGCTCACCATCTTTAAAGAAGTCAACCAAGTGATAGCATCATTATCGGCTTAGTTAGCTTGGTACCCACTTAGATTTAGAAAAGAGCGACCATATCGGTCGCTCTTTTTGTTGCTGGTTAGGTTTATCCTTGGAGGCTTGGTGGGAAGCAAACTCCCGTTCCTCCGATGCCACAGTAACCATCAGGGTTTTTCGCCAAATATTGCTGGTGGTAGGTTTCCGCAAAGTAATACGGACCTGCTGGTTGTATTTCGGTGGTGATGTTCGCGCGTTGCTCTTCTTGCAGTGCTTGTTGATACAAGAGTTTCGATTTCTCTGCGCTCTCGAGTTGCTCCGTCGAATAAGTGTAAATTGCAGAACGATATTGAGTACCTAAGTCGTTACCTTGACGCATTCCCTGAGTTGGGTCGTGTTTTTCCCAAAAAACAGCCAGTAGCTTTTCTAATGAGATGACGCGTTCATCGAAAACGACTCGAACGACTTCTGTATGACCCGTTTTACCCGTACAGACTTCTTCATAGGTGGGATTGGGTGTGTACCCCCCAGCGTAACCGACCGAAGTAGATACAACGCCGTCGAGTTGCCAAAATACGCGCTCAGCGCCCCAAAAACAGCCCATTCCGAGCAAAATCTGTTGTTGGTGTGACGTCAGAGGCGCCTTTAGGTTAGATTTATTTACAAAATGATGATCGTCAATCTGCATTGGTTGATCTCTACCTGGCAAGGCATCTTCTATACTGATCAATGTTTGTTTGTTGAGCATGGTATTTGTCCTTCAATACGTGTCTTAAATTTGCGAACTTTTTCATTTCGTCTGTATCTGATGCTGTGATGACATAGACCGCGTTAAACCTATTAATATTACAGACTTAGAATCTAATTGGCGTTATCATTATTTACGTTTACTTAACCTCATTCAGCCATAAAAGCATGATAAAAAAAGCTCTCCCCACCATTGTTGGCCTGTTTGCCTTTTCTCATGGTGCCTATGCCGATGTTTCTTTGACTTTGAAAGGCATTGATGGCGCTTTAGAAGAGAATGTCAGTGCGTATCTGTCATCTATTCCAGAGAAGGATTACTCCACTTCTCTGCGTTTTCAAGCGAGATTAGATCAAAGTATCACTGAAGCGCTTAACGCGCTTGGGTATTATCATGCAAAAATTTCATACTCTATTCCTGAAGCGAATGATGAGTTAATTGTGCTCATCAAGCCGGGCTTGCCAGTGAAAGTGAAAGTCATGGATGTGGTCATCACTGGAGAGGCTAAAGACGATGAAGAGTTTGCAAAACTTATTGAGCGCTCTCCGCTAAAAGTTGGTCAAGTTTTGAATCAAGGCCAATACGACAGCCTTAAGTCAGGCATTCGTAACTTGGCGCTTCAGCGTGGTTACTTCAATGGTGAGTTTACGCTAAGTCGATTAGAGGTTATCCCTGATCTGAACGAAGCTAATGTCCGTTTGCACTACAGCAGTGGAATACGTTTCAATTTTGGCGACGTTTCTTTTATTGGCAACCACATCTGGGAAGACCGTGTCGCATCACTACAGCCTTTTAAGGAAGGGGACCCATACAACGTTTCGAAGCTGGGCGAGTTTAACCAGAAGCTATCAAATACGGAGTGGTTTTCCTCAGTTTTTGTTGAGCCTGAATTGGATAGGCTTGATGATGGCCGAGACTTGCCAATTAAAGTGTCTTTATCTCCTGCTTCCAAGAATCAGATCGAGACGGGTATTGGTTACTCAACGGATGTCGGCGTTCGAGGAACGTTGAAGTGGAAGAAACCTTGGGTGAGCTCCCGAGGACACAGTTTCAACACTGCTTTATCCCTATCTAAGCCAGAGCAAACCGTGACTGCTTCTTACAAAATTCCTTTAGAAGATGTCGCTAACGATTATTATCAAGTTCAATATGGGCTTAAAAATCTAGACAACCGTGACACGCAGAGTATCGAGTCTAACCTTGCAGTGGAACGTCATTGGTTAGCAGACGGTGGTTGGCATAATACCGTTTATGTTCGTCATTTGTACGAGAGCTTTACGCAAGGTTTACAAGATGATGAATTCAACTTCGTACTTCCAGGTGCGACATTTTCTCGGACTAGGGTTCGAGGGGGCAATATGCCAATGTGGGGAGACAAGCAAAGCATCACTATTGAGTATGGTGATACCGCTATGCTTTCTGAAACTAGAGTGCTCCGCTTAATTGGCTCGACTTCTTGGATTCGTGGTATTGGAGAGAATCATCGTGGTTTGTTCCGCTTAGAAGGTGGTGCGAATATTACCGATGAACTTGAAAAACTATCACCGTCGCTGCGTTTCTTCGCTGGTGGTGACAATAATATTCGTGGTTACGGCTATGAATCTATTTCACCTGTGGATGAGAGTGGTGCTTTGACGGGTGGTAAATACATTGTTAGCAGTACATTAGAATACCAATATCGTGTTTATGGAAACTGGTGGGCTGCAACGTTTTACGATATTGGTGATGCGTTTAATGAAACACCAGATTGGAAATCAGGTGCTGGTGTTGGTATCCGCTGGGCGTCTCCGGTGGGCCCTGTTAGTTTTGATTTTGCATGGGGGTTGGATGCAAAACCAGAACGAGAGTTTCGTATCCACTTCTCATTGGGGCCTGAGCTATGATCAAAATGATGTTTAAGTGGACCAAATGGCTGTCGCTCAGTTTGATTGGTCTATTGCTGTTGCTCATCATTATTGTCGCGACAGTTTTATTTACCCACCCAGGCCTCAAATTTGCCTTGTGGGGAGCTGAAAAAGCACTACCACAATTGCAGATTGAAAAAGTGCAGGGTTCATTGTTTCCTCGCTTCGAACTGCATAACGTCAGTTTTGTCGATGAGTCTTTGAATATCGATGCCAAAGTCGAGCGTTTAGCTTTGGCAGTGAACTTCCGCTGTTTCTTTGACCCTAAGGTCTGTGTCGATGAGTTAAGACTGCAGGGGCTTGACTTTAAGATGCCAGAACTACCGCCAGCAAGCGAGGAGCAAGAGGAAACACCACCACTGCGTTCTATCAGTACGCCAGTGCCAATTTTTGTTAATAAAGTCCGCTTTAATGACATCAATGTCAATGTGCTGGGCAATCAAATTGATTGGCAAACATTCTCGACCGCTTTGTCGATGCAGGGTGATCGTTTGGTGATCGCACCTACCGCGTTGAAAGACATTAATGTGGCTTTAGCACCAAGTGAGGCTGAACCTGAAGCGGCTGCCGAGGAGCCGAAAGAAACTGACGTTACGCCGCAAGATATTGTGTTACCCGAAGTATGGATTCCACTGACGGTTGAAGCGCGTCGTCTTGATATTCACAATTTCAAACTGGCGGGTGAAACGCCAGTGATCGTCAATCATCTTGGTTTGGTTGCAAGAGCAGGCGGTGAACGTGTTGATGTCAAAACGTTAGAGCTCGACATGCCAGAAGTGGAAGGCAAGTTGAGCACACAAGTGACGCTTTCTTCTGATTACCCTATCAAAGCGCAATTGGACGCGTTAGTGAAGCAAGCGGATGCGAAGGGACAAAAACTGTCGCTTTCGGTCTCGGGTTCGGTTGGTGATTTGTCACTAAATGCTACGCTTTCTGAGCTTGTACAAGCGGAGATCAAAGGTGATATTCAACCGCTTAAAACACAGTTGCCGTTTGATGTCGCGATTAAAAATGTACAGGCGCAATGGCCGCTATTTGGACAAAGCGATTACCAGGTTTCTGTACCAAGCTTGGCGGCAAAAGGCTCACTTGATGGCTACGAAGTCGCATTAGAAACCAAAGCTTCGGGCAAAGATATTCCCGCCGTTGATGTCGCACTAAACGGCAAAGGTACGTTAGAGCAAATTGACCTCGAAAGCCTTGTAGTGAAAACCCTGGGAGGCGAACTCTCTGGGAAAGTCATGGCCAATTGGGCCGCGCCAATCAACTGGCAAGCTGACTTAAACCTGAAAAACATTCAACCAGGTTTACAATGGAAAGAAGCCGAAGGGGATATCAGCGGTAATCTTTCGACTTCGGGGTCGTTAACAGAACAAGGCGGTTGGCAAGTCAGTTTGCCTAAGTTAGACATTGACGGCATTTTGCGAGGTTATCCGCTGAATGTTGAAGGGCAACTTGAAGCGTCTGATAAGAACGGCAAAGGCGAAGACATCCAACTTACCACTCAGGGTTTAGCGCTTTCTCATGGCCCGAACCAACTGAGTGCAAAGGGTAAGATCGATAAGCAAATTCTGATGGATGTTGAGGTTAACTTCCCTGATTTTGCGAAAAGTGTTCCGGACCTTGCAGGTAAGATGCAAGGTAAAGTCGCACTACGTGGTAGCTTGAAAGAACCAGACATCAATCTTGATCTCGCTTTAAATCAGATTAACTGGCAGCAACAGGCGAACGTAGAAACGATCACCTTAAAGGGTGATGTGAAGCCTCTGCCAGCACCAAAAGCGAACATAAGCCTTATTGCGAACAACATTACCTATGACGACATAAAAGTTGATAGTGCTGACCTTGAAGTCTCTGGGGATGAAAAACTGCATCAACTGACGCTCGATGTAGTGTCTGACCTGGTGTCGACCAGTTTAGAAATTGAAGGGACATTCCAGCAGAAACCAGAAATGATTTGGGATGGGGCGCTGCGCCGCTTGACGCTGAGCTCGCAACAAGGCCCGTGGGCGTTGCAAAAATCGACCGCGGTGAAGGTCAATATCGACAAACAGATCGCGAACGTTCAAGCGCATTGTTGGTTGCAAGCTGAGTCGAGCGTATGTCTAACCGAAGACATTAGTGTCGGTAAGAGTGGCCAGGCGAAGTTAGCCATCAATGATTTTGATTTTGACCAAATCAAACAATTCCTGCCGCCAGAAACCAAGCTGCAAGGCTCGGTTAATGCACAGGCTTTTGCTAAATGGGCACCAGAGAAAAAGCCTGAAGTAACCTTAAGTGTCAATATGCCAAAAGGCCAAGTTGAACAAGCGCTTGAACAGCCAATTAAAGTCGGTTGGGAAAGCTTCAACTTTAAAGCAGCATTAGCGAAAGACAAGCTTGATGCCGAGTGGCTATTTGATGTGAAAGATAACGGTGACTTGTCTGGTAAGGTTTCTTTACTGAATGTCTCGTCTGAAAAGCCCACTATTGATGGTAAGGTTTCACTCTCTACGTTCCACTTGGACTTCTTGGCACCGTTGATTGGTGAGTACAGCTTGTTTAAAGCAAACATGAATACTGACCTAGCGATATCAGGTGACGTTATGCATCCGAAGGTGAACGGTCAGTTCTTGATTGACCAAATGAAGCTACAGGGTGAAGTCACACCGATAGATATAAACTCAGGACAGGTCGTCATCAACTTTAAAGGTCATCAAGCGGACTTGGATGCTGGAATTTTAACCCCGGATGGTGAGTTGAGCGTTACCGGTGATGCCGACTGGCAGGACTTACAGAACTGGCGCACTAAAGCGCGTGTATTTGCTAAAGAGCTCAATGTTGATTTGCCCCCAATGGTAAAAATCAAAGTTGAGCCTGACATGACAATAGATGTGACTCCTCAGCTTGCGAAAATTGAGGGTGATATTAATTTGCCATGGGGCAGAATTGTCGTCGAAGAGCTTCCACCAAGTGCGGTAGGCGTATCGAGTGATACCGTTATTCTCGATAAAAACTTGCAGCCAGTGGACGATGTGGCTGCGATGCCGTTTGATGTGGAAACGAACATCAACATTAAAATTGGTGATGACTTCCAACTTGCCGCTTTTGGTTTAAAAGGTGGGTTGAAAGGGAACCTAAACGTGACACAAAAAGACAAAGGTCCTTTCATCGTTGGTGAAGTGAATGTTGTCGACGGTTCTTATCGTTCGTTTGGTCAGGACTTATTGATTAAAGAAGGTAAGATTCTGATGAATGGTCCACCAGATCAACCTTACTTGTCTATCAAAGCGATTCGTAATCCAGACAATACCCAAGATGATGTCATTGCGGGGGTACAAGTGTCGGGCCCAGCATCTGATCCGAGTATAGAAATTTTCTCAGAGCCCGCGATGAACCAAGCCAATGCACTTTCTTATCTACTTCGTGGTCAAGATATTGATGGTGAAGCTGGTGGTAATGCAATGACGACTACCTTAATTGGTTTAAGCTTGGCGAAGAGTGGGCGTGTGGTTGGTGAAATCGGTGAAGCCTTTGGCGTACAGGATTTACAGCTGGACACTGCTGGGTCGGGCGATGACTCGCAAGTGACGGTGAGTGGTTATATTCTGCCAGGTTTGCAGGTGAAATATGGTGTCGGCATCTTTAACTCCCTAGGTGAGTTCACTGTGCGTTACCGATTGATGCAAGACTTGTATTTAGAAGCGGTATCTGGTGTAGATAGCGCCGTTGACCTACTCTATCAGTTTGAGTTCGATTAAAGTGCTTTAACCTAAGCATACACAGTCATGACTAAGGAGTGGTTATGCAGCATTTGATTTTTGTCTACGGCACGTTACGCAAGGGAGAGTACAACCATCAGTATTTGCGCTCGGCGCAGTTTCTTGGTTTACATGAAACGGATGCTCAATTTGCAATGTATGACTTAGGCCCTTATCCAGCGTTGTCTGATGGGCAACGCTCGATTCAAGGTGAAGTGTATCTGATTGATGATGAAACCTTATCCGAGCTAGATAGGTTAGAAGATGTGCCAGTGGAATATCGCCGAGAGAGCATCGTTACGCCGTTTGGCCAAGCTTGGATCTACTTATATCAAGATACTGAGCAATTAACCGAAGAAATCGCTTCCGGAGATTGGTGTCAAAAGGTGTGAGCTATACTGACATTATCAATAGCAACGAGCTAAACACTAAGGAGTCACGATGAAAACATTCGTAATTGGATCAATGGCGTTGCTTCTTGCTGCATGCGCACAAACAACACTACCGACTTCGAATAATGTGACCGATTGGCAAGTGTTTGGTAAGCAGTCAGCTTTAGATGGATTACGGGAGTTATCTGAGGAGCGAATTGCGAAGCTGGATGATGTTAACCATGCGACGGCAGAACTGATAATGGCTTATCAAGCGGGTTACCAGCAAGGCAAGCAAGAGTATTGCGAGCAAAGTGCTTATATGCTCGGTGTTATCGGGCGGCCGTATTTTGGCATTTGTGATGATGTTGACCCCTTCTTTCAACATGACTACGACGCTGGACGAATGTCTTCAGCAGGCGCACCTATCTAGTTGACACAGGTAAGATGAAAGCAAAAGAGCTGCCCTAGAGCAGCTCTTTTTAGTTTTGTATCAGCAGTGATGCTTATTTTTTCTGAGCGCGCTCGTAAGATTCTAGGATCTCAGCTTTGGCGGCAGCAACATCTGCCCAACCATCCACTTTCACCCATTTGCCTGCTTCAAGCTCTTTGTAACGCTCAAAGAATTGCGTGATCTGCGCTTTCAGTAGTTCTGGGATATCGTCCACATCTTGGATGTGCTCGTACTCTTTCGAGATTTTTGAGTGGGGAACCGCAAACACTTTTGCATCTTCACCCGATTCATCTGTCATCTTCAAAACGCCAACAGGACGGCAGCGAATGACTGAACCTGGCATGAGTGGGTATGGTGTTGGTACCAATACGTCGACTGGGTCGCCATCAAGAGACAGGGTATTGTTCACGTAGCCATAGTTGCATGGGTAGAACATTGGTGCAGACATGAAACGGTCGACAAATACAGCACCAGAGTCTTTATCTACTTCGTACTTGATTGGATCTGCATTTGCAGGAATTTCGATAACGACATAGATATCTTCAGGCAGCGACTTGCCTGCTGGTACATGGTTTAAGCTCATTAGAATATTCCTTTTCATTAACGATGAGTCACACAAAAGCGGCTTCATCTGATGATAAATTCGCGTTTCACTTTAGCGACAAAAACGCGGCAGGTAAACACCTGCCGCGTTGGACAAAGGTCTGAAATTATTCTTCGTCGCGGTGCAGTTCAAGGAACTCTTCAACTTTGCGAACCATGTTCTTCGAACCCACAAAGAAAGGTACACGCTGGTGCAACTCAGTAGGCTTGATGTCCATAATGCGATTCACGCCGTCCGATGCAATGCCCCCAGCTTGCTCAATGAGGAATGCCATAGGGTTACATTCGTAAAGCAGGCGTAGCTTGCCTTGTGGGTGGCTTTGTGTGCTTGGGTAAAGGTAGATACCACCTTTCAGTAGGTTGCGGTGGAAATCAGCAACCAGCGAGCCAATGTAGCGAGAAGTGTATGGGCGACCGTCTTCTGGCACGTTTTCTTGGCAGTACTTGATGTACTTCTTCACCCCTTGAGGGAAACGAATGTAATTACCTTCGTTGATGGAGTAGATCTTACCATCATCAGGAATCATCATGTTTTCATGAGAAAGACAGAAGCTGCCGATAGATGGGTCGTAAGTAAAGCCGTTTACGCCGTTACCAGTTGTGTATACCAACATGGTGGAGGAGCCGTAAATTACGTAGCCCGCAGCCACTTGTTTGTGACCAGGTTGTAGGAAGTCTTCTTCAGTTGGTGGAGTACCGATTGGAGAAACACGACGGTAAATCGAGAAGATAGTACCAACAGAGACGTTCACATCGATGTTAGAAGAGCCATCAAGTGGGTCCATCAGTACTACATATTTGGCGTTTTGGTTGAGTTCTTTATTGAACGCAACTGCTTCGTCTTCTTCTTCACTGGCAACGCCACACACTTGATCACGAGCTTCGAGCGCGGCTTTGAACTTATCGTTCGCGTAAACATCGAGCTTTTGCTGATCTTCACCTTGGACATTTTCCGTACCTACAGCACCAGTGATATCACCGAGACCCGCTGCGTTGATTTCGCGGTTAACGATTTTTGCAGCTAAACGAATGGAGGCTAAAAGGGATGATAGATCACCGCTAGCGTGGGGGAAATCCGCTTGTTTTTCGACAATGAACTCGCCTAGGGTGCGCAGTCCTGACATGGTTAATCCTTACATTTTCATTTCATTGGGGGTAGTGCGCAAGTGAGCATCTCTTTATGGATGTTAAACGATTGCGCTGGATGTAAGTTTAAGTCGCAGATCTTTTTAATGGTAATGAAGTAACTGTTTGAGATCTCAATTTATTTGTAGACTTGTTTGAGGGATTCATCAGTAAGCAAGAGGTTGTACAGTCTGTGTTCAACCTTGTCATATTTGTGAAAGGGACTGCAAGAAGAAGGCTAAAGTCACTCGCTTTTCAGGCGGTAATCGCGATAATGAAAGCATTAAAAAACGCATTACAAGGTTTAGTTTATGCACATTCATATCTTGGGTATCTGTGGCACATTTATGGGCGGCGCGGCGATTCTAGCGCGCCAATTAGGACATAAAGTCACTGGTTCTGATGCCAACGTTTATCCGCCAATGAGCACACTGCTTGAGTCTCAAGGTATTGAAATTATTGAAGGCTTTGACCCGTCTCAACTCGACCCCCAACCAGATCTTGTGGTGATTGGTAACGCGATGAGCCGTGGCAACCCGTGTGTCGAGCATGTGCTCAACACTAACATGCGTTACACCTCTGGCCCGCAGTGGCTCAACGAGTTTTTGCTGCATGATCGTTGGGTATTGGCGGTATCGGGTACACATGGGAAAACGACCACGTCGAGCATGCTTGCTTGGATACTTGAAGATTGTGGTTATCAACCGGGTTTCTTAGTCGGTGGGGTACTCGGTAACTTCGGAGTGTCTGCTCGTTTGGGTGAAAGTATGTTTTTTGTCGTTGAAGCGGACGAATATGACAGTGCTTTTTTCGATAAGCGTTCTAAGTTTGTGCATTACCATCCTCGCACTTTAATCATGAACAATCTTGAGTTTGATCATGCTGATATCTTCGATGATCTAGAAGCGATCAAGCGCCAATTCCATCATTTAGTGCGAACTGTACCGGGCAATGGATTGATCTTAGCGCCGAGAAAAGATCAGGCGTTAGCGGATGTATTAGAGCGTGGCTGCTGGACTGAAAAACAGTTCTCTGGTGAGAATGGTGACTGGCAAGCGCACAAATTAGTGCTTGATGGCTCAAAATTTGACGTTGCGTTGCAAGGCGAGAAGGTTGGTACCGTCGAATGGAATTTGGTGGGTGACCACAATGTGGATAATGCGCTGATGGCAATCGCTGCTGCACGACATGTTGGAGTCACTCCGGATCTTGCTTGCCAAGCATTAGGGCGTTTCATCAATACCAAGCGCCGTTTAGAGCTGAAAGGTGAAGAACAAGGTGTGACGGTTTACGATGATTTTGCGCATCACCCAACGGCAATTGAACTTACTGTCGGTGGTTTGCGTAACAAGGTAGGTGAAAAACGCATCCTAGCTGTGTTAGAGCCGCGTTCTGCCACCATGAAGCGTGGCGTACACAAAAACACACTTGCAGAGTCACTACACAGTGCAGATGAAGTCTTCTTGTTCCAGCCAGATAATATCGAGTGGTCTGTGCAAGACATTGCCGACCAATGCACACAGCCAGCGTTTGTCGATGCGGATATAGATAACTTTGTAGCCAAGATCGTCGAACGTGCGCGACCAGGTGACCAAATTCTAGTCATGAGCAACGGTGGCTTTGGTGGTATTCACGGAAAACTTCTTGAGCAGTTAAAACAAAAAGCCTGATTGATATGCAAAACAAAACACAACCCTCTCATAAAAAAGCCATCACGTTGGCATTAACGGGTGCTTCTGGTGCTCCCTACGGCCTTCGTCTTTTAGAATGCTTGGTTGCGGCGGATTATCATGTCTACGTTCTGATTTCTTCGGCAGCTCGTGTTGTGATGGCAACCGAGCATAATCTTAAGCTGCCAAGTGGTCCAGAAGCAGCGCAGCAAGCATTGGTAGAGCACCTGAACTGCAATCGAAATAACATCACCGTTTGCGGTAAAGACGATTGGTTCTCGCCGGTTGCCTCTGGTTCTGCTGCACCCAAGCAAATGGTGGTTTGCCCATGCTCTGCGGGAAGCGTTGCAGCCATAGCACATGGTATGTCGGACAACTTGATCGAACGGGCCGCTGATGTAGTAATGAAAGAGCGCGGGCAGTTGTTGCTCGTGGTTCGCGAAACACCATTTTCAACGCTACATCTGGAGAACATGCACAAACTGTCGCAAATGGGCGTCACCATCATGCCAGCAGCTCCAGGCTTCTATCATCAGCCAAAGAGTATTGAAGACTTAGTGGATTTTATGGTGGCGAGAATTCTTGACCACTTAGGTATTGAGCAAGGTTTGGTGCCTCGTTGGGGTTATGACCAGCGCTCGTGAGCTGATTGTGTAACCACTCAAATACCTTTACAATCCATCCAACTCATCGGGGAGCAAACCCATTTAGCATTGAGTCAATCAATGCATTGGGGCGCTGAGACCTAAGTGTTTAACTAGGGACCCGTATTACCTGAACCAGATAATGCTGGCGTAGGAATTGAGTCTGGATATTGGAAGTCCTTAATAGCCGCCTCAAACCCTGTGCCGCTCAACTTATTTCTCTGAAATACTCATGGAGAGCGAGCAGTGAAACCTACTCTAAATCTGATTGCCCTAGCTGCAATCACCTCTACTTCAGCGTTTGCCGCTGAAAACACATTAACCATCTATACCTACGACTCTTTTGCCGCAGATTGGGGGCCGGGTCCTAAAATCGAGCAAGCTTTTGAAGCAAAATGTGGCTGTGACGTTAACTTCGTAGCGTTGGACGATGGTGTGTCGATTCTGAATCGTCTTCGTCTTGAAGGCGGTAATAGCAAAGCGGACATCGTATTAGGTTTGGATAACAATCTGATGGCAGAAGCGAAGAAAACCGGTCTGCTTGCCGAGCACAATGTGGATACGGCTAACACAGTGTTACCAAACGGTTGGAGTGACACGACGTTTGTACCGTACGATTACGGCTACTTCGCGTTTGTGTACAACAAAGAGAAACTGGCTAATCCGCCGAAAAGCATGAAAGAGCTGGTGGAAACGCGCGACGATCTGAAAGTGATTTACCAAGATCCGCGGACTTCAACGCCGGGCCAAGGCTTAATGCTATGGATGAAATCTATTTATGGCGACGATGTGACGCAAGCGTGGCAGAAGCTAGCGAGCAAAACCGTAACGGTCACGAAAGGTTGGTCTGAGGCGTATTCTATGTTCCTCAATGGTGAGTCCGATTTAGTGCTTTCTTACACCACTTCACCTGCGTACCACTTAATTGCGGAAAACGATTCGAAGTTTGCTACGGCGAATTTTGCTGAAGGCCACTACATGCAAGTTGAAGTAGCCGCCAAAGTGAAAGGGGCAAAAAATTCAGAACTTGCTGATCAATTTATGAGTTTCATTTTAAGTGATGAGTTCCAATCGGCGATGCCAACGGGTAACTGGATGTACCCAGTCACTGACGTTGAGTTACCTAAAGGTTTTGAAACTTTGAGTGTTCCAAGCAAGTCGTTGAGCTTTAGTGCTGATGAAGTGGCAAAAATGCGTAAGTCTTGGATTCGCGAATGGCAAAGCGCATTGACGTTTTAGCTGACGTTTCCATCCTCATCTGAATGAGATAGGTTTTACCTTTGAATTCTGTTCCAAAAATAGGTTTAGGGGTCGCGATGATCATCGCGACCTTTGTTATTTCTGCCCTAGGTGCTTTGATTGTTCAAGCCCCTTCACTTGATGTGTCTGTGGTATGGGGCGACCCGTACTATCAACATGTCACCAAGTTCAGTTTCTACCAAGCGTTTCTTTCCACATTGCTCAGTGTTGGCTTTGCCATTCCAGTAGCGCACGCACTTTCGCGTCGCCAATTTATTGGTAAATCATTACTGCTTAAGCTATTTGCATCGACACTGGTTTTGCCGGTTTTGGTTGGTGTTTTTGGGCTGTTAGCGATTTATGGCAACAGTGGTTTGTTGGAGCAGTGGTTGCAAAGTTTCGACACTAAACTGCCATTCTCTATTTACGGTTTGAACGGCATTTTACTCGCCCATGTGTTCTTTAATTTACCTTACGCGGCACGATTGCTTCTGCAAGCCTTGGAGTCTATTCCTGCCGAGCAGCATAAGCTTTGCGCGCATCTTGGGATGAGCCATTGGGATAAGTTTCGCTGGGTAGAATGGCCGCGTTTAAGGCAGCAGCTTCCCCACGTTTGTGGGTTGGTGTTTATGTTGTGCTTTACCAGTTTTGCCACTGTAATGGCGTTGGGGGGCGGGCCAAAATCCACCACCATTGAATTGGCCATTTACCAAGCGATTAAGTTTGATTTTGATTTACAAGCTGGGGCGTTATTGGCGCTGTGGCAGATGCTGTTATGTGGACTGCTTGCTATTGGAGTGCAGAAGTTAACAAGGCCTGTTTCTATCAGTGCTGGAAGCACATCGGTACAGCAATATTTAACGAAGGATCATGGGTGGTCAAAAGCTTGGGATAGCTTTTGGATCATAGGTGCCTTTTTACTGGTAATACCGCCGTTATTGATGGTGTTACTGAGTGGCATCAACCAACAAGTTTGGACAGTATTAACCGATGAGCGTTTTTGGTCTGCGCTATTGAACTCCCTCAAAGTCGCCTGTGTCGCTAGCGCGCTTGCGGTCGCTGCTGGGGTGTCCATACTATTGACCAGTCGCCGTTGGCGGTTGCAGTACAAAAACACGCGAGCCGATCAGATTGAGTTAATCGGCACCGTTATTTTGGTGACTCCAGGTCTGGTGATTAGCACCGGTTTATTCTTACTACTGCGCGCATTTACCGATGTTTTTAGCTTGGCATTTTTTGTCGTGATTTTGGTGAACGGTTTGATGGCTTTGCCTTACGTGATCAAAACGCTAGCGCAGCCAATGCTGCACATTGAACAACAGTATCAGTATGTATGTGCCAGCTTAGGCATGCGTGGCTGGCAACGGTTTAAAGTGGTGGAGTGGCAGGCGCTACGCAAGCCGTTTGCACATGCGTTTGCGATCAGCTTTATGTTTGCGATTGGCGATTTAAGTGCTATTGCGTTGTTTGGCGGGCAAGAGTTCCGCACTTTACCTCTGTATTTATTCCAGCTGCTTGGCAGCTATCAGATGGACGCGGCTGCGGTGGTATCGGTGACCTTATTGTTGTTGAGTGTGGGCTGTTTTGCCTTGATTGAGAAAGTATTGAAAACGAAGGAGAGAGCGTAATGTTAGTGTTGGATGATGTGCAGTACACCTACCAACGTGAACTGTTTCGTTTTGACTTAACGATTGAGCAAGGACAGATTGTGTCGCTGATGGGACCAAGTGGGGCAGGGAAGTCAACCTTGCTGGCGTTGGTGGCAGGATTCATCCATCCTGACCGTGGTGATATTTGTGTTGATGGTGAGTCCATTGTGCGTAAAGAGCCTTATCTGCGTCCGTTCTCTATGTTGTTCCAAGAGCACAATTTGTTTGCTCACTTATCGGTGCGTGACAACATCGGTTTGGGCTTACACCCAGGGCTAAAGCTTACGGTGGACCAAAATCGTCAGATTGAACAAGCCGCGCAGCAAGTTGGTGTTGCAGAGTACCTCGACCGTTTGCCAGAGCATCTTTCTGGTGGCCAGCGTCAACGTGTTGCCTTAGCGCGTTGTTTTGTTCAGCCTCATCCCATGTGGCTATTGGATGAGCCGTTCTCGGCGCTTGATCCGGTGTTGCGTGAAGAGATGCTGAGCTTGGTAAAAAAACTCGCAGCAGAGCGGGGAATAACCGTATTGATGGTCACGCACCATTTAAGCGATGCCAAAGCGATTGCCAGCCACTTTGTGTTTGTGGCAGATGGTAAAGTGGAAGCCGCGGGTGATATGTCTGCATTGAGTGAACAGCATGCTAGTGAGAAGCTTGCGGCATTTATCCGAGCCGCATGCTAGTGCCTGATAGTTGCTAGGTTATGCTTCTCCGCAACACAAACCATGCCTAGGGCCAAATTCAAATTGAGATCTTAAGCTCATGATATGGTCAATCATTGCTTGTACGCGCCGTGGGCGGTTTGCTCCAGGACGATAGACTAGATAAATAGGCATTGGTACCGTGTGCCATTGCGGCAACACTCTGACTAAGGTGCCACTTTCTAGCTCTTGCGTCATGTTTTGCACAGGTAAGTTAGCGATGCCTAGTCCTTTAAGTGCACCTTTCAATATTGCTTCTACAGTTGTACTTGAGAAGTTACTGGTTATTGAAACATTGACGGTATTATCGTGTGAGATCAGCGTCCAAGGCCCTATTTCTGAAACATATTGATACCTCAAACAGTTGTGTTTTGTCAGATCTTCTGGCGTTTCAGGTACGCCGAACTCAGCTAAATACTCAGGGCTAGCAGCCAGAACTCGAGTGGTATAGCCTAATTTTTTTGCGATCAATCGATCATCAACTATCTGACCGACTCGAATTGCCATATCAAAGCCGTGTGAAAAGAGATCAACAAAATCGTTCGATGCTTCTAACGCAATTTGTACTTTTGGCCATTGTTTTAAAAATGGCAAAAAGATGTGCTCCGCCATATACGCATCCAACGCTGGTGGCGCGGAAATACGCAGCCGGCCTTGGATCTGTTGTTCCATCTCCTGAACGTCATGGCCAATTGAGTGGAATTCCTCAACTAAGCTTGCAGCACGCTCTAAAACCATTTGGCCAGCTTCGGTGATCACTAACTTTCGGGTTGTGCGCTCTAGCAGTTTGGCTTCAAAGTGTTGTTCGAGTTTGGTTATGGCTTTGCTAACAGTAGATTTTGGTAGGTTTAACTCCAGCGCGCACTTGGTTAAGCTCAGTAGTCGACAGCTTGTGACAAAGATAGAAAGCGTTCTAAAGTCAATTGTTTCTAAATTGCGAACAATCACTTTCAATTATCCATATTGTTTCAATATTAATCTGATTATAGTCTGGCACCTCATCCTTAGCCATCAAGTTATTGTCATTTGAGGTAAACAACATGTCCAACTCTGTAGACTTATTTTCTCCTATCAAACTCGGTCAATTAGCATTAGATAACCGTGCCATTATGGCGCCTTTAACGCGAGCTCGTGCTGGCGCGGACCATATTCCTAATGACCTTATGGTTGAATACTACGCTCAACGTGCGAGTGCCGGACTTATCATTGCTGAATGCACCATGGTGATGGAAGGTACGTCTGCTTTCATGGCTGAGCCGGGCATTTACAGCGAAGAGCAAATCGCAGCTTGGAAAAAGGTAACGGATGCGGTTCATGAGAGAGGCGGTAAGATTGTACTGCAAATTTGGCATGCGGGACGAGCTTGTCATCCTGATCTGAATGAAGGAAAAACACCTGTAGCGGCGAGCGCATTGGCCATTCGTGATGAATTAGTCCATACCCCTTCGGGTAAGCAAGCATATACGGTACCACGAGCACTCGAAGTGGATGAGATAGCTTCCATTGTTGCGGCGTTTAAACAAGGTGCAGAAAACGCCAAGAAAGCCGGCTTTGATGGGGTCGAGATACATGGCGCCAATGGTTATCTTATTGATAACTTCCTTCGTGACGGTTCAAATTTACGTACCGATGAATACGGTGGTTCGGTTGAAAATCGTGCTCGATTTTTACTTGAGATAGTGAAAGAAGTCGTTGAGGTGTGGGGACCTGGAAGAGTCGGTCTGCGCACATCTCCGCTAAATGGATTTAATGACATGAAAGACAGTGATCCAGTTGGCTTGGTGCGTTACTTAGCAGAGCAACTTAATTCTTTCGATCTTGCTTATTGGCACGTGATGCGTGCGGATCTGAAAGGCGTACAAAAAGCAGATGTTCTCAAGCCAGCACGCGAAAACTATAAAGGTCACTTAATGGCGAACGTGGGCTACAGTGCACAAGAAGCGGCAACAGCAATTGCAGAAAACAAAGTTGATGTGGTCGCATTTGGCGTTCCCTTTATCGCAAACCCAGATTTAGTCGAGCGATTTAAGAAAAATGCACCTCTTAATGAGGCGAAACCAGAACACTTTTATTTGGGTGGAGCAGAAGGTTATACCGATTACCCAGTGATGGCATAACCCTTACTTGTTTAATATAAAAAGGACGCTAATGTTAGCGTCCTTTTTCGTTTTTGTATTTACTTAGCCTTGCGGTTTTACGACCATCACATTGATTGGAGAATATTCCACAACCTTACTCGCGACGGAGCCAAGCATTACTTTATTGATTTTAGAGCGCTTGTGACTTGGCATAATGATGAGATCAGCGCCTAAGCGTTCTGCATAATCAAGAATGGTCGCGTAGGCCTTGCCTTCAGCAACATGCACTTGGTAAACCACATCTTCAGCAATATGCTCATTAGCGAAAGTTTTTAGTTGCTGCTTCACGTCTTGCTTCATTTTGGCCGCAGCATCTTTCGGAAAGTATGTGGCAACCATCGACATGTGAATACCAGGTAGTACCGTCAGAAGATGGATTTGAGCATTTGCTTGCTTTGCCTGCCAAACCGCTAGTTCAACCGCTCGGTCTGAAAAGCCTTGGTCATTTAGATCAACCGGAACAAGAATTTGTTTGTACATTCAATGTCTCTCATTAAGGCCCCTTTATCCTCGGGGCCAAATCGGTTATGCGCTCAATTGTTCCTTACGAGCACGACGTTTTTGGTTCATTGCAAGCACCAGCAAAATCATTAAGCATGGTACAAACACCCACTCTTTCATCGGACGGTCTGCATCCTGGATAACCCACTTGATTTCCCAATCAAAGTCGATACCTGCGGACTCTGCTGGACTACCAAATTCAACCATATCGACAATCATTTTGTTGTCACTTTCGGTCAGCATCAGACCCATAGATGAAATACGTGCGTCTGCTGTTGTCGCACTGTCTTCGAATGGAAGACGAACCGTTTTCTCAATGTAGTCGCCCTCAAGGTTTTCACCGGCAACACGTAACTCCAATGATTCTCCTACATTTAGTGTTTCCGTGATTTGAGCTACCTCAACGCCAGGAGAAAGAACTTTCGCTGGGTACAGCATGTCCCACCAAAAACCTGGACGGAAAAACGAAAATGTCAGTACTAATAATAGGACTGTTTCCCACCACTTGTTACGCGTGAACCACCACCCTTGAGTTGCCGCAGAGAATATCAGCATTGCAATGATCGATGAGATGACCGTGAGTGCCAAATGCCACCAAGAGTCGATCCCCATTAACAATAGCTGGGTATTGAACACAAACATGAACGGCAAAATAGCGGTTCGAATATCGTAAGTAAAACCTTGGATACCGGTACGAATTGGATCTGATTTCGCAATTGCGGCTGCTGCAAAAGCCGCAAGACCTACAGGTGGGGTATCGTCGGCCAAAATACCAAAGTAGAAAACGAACAAGTGCACCGCTATCAACGGAATAATCAAGCCATGCGCCGCGCCGAGCGTAACAATGACCGGCGCCATTAGCGTAGAGACCACGATGTAGTTCGCCGTTGTTGGCAGACCCATCCCCAGAACCAAGCTAATGATGGCGGTAAACAGCAGCATAAGAATGATGCTGCCACCAGAGATAAACTCGACGAAGTCGGTCATCACTAGGCCGATACCCGTTAGTGTAACAACACCAACAACGGTGCCCGCTGCCGCGGTTGCAACGCCGATACCAATCATATTGCGCGCACCAGAAACTAAGCTCTCGGCAAGATCGACAAAGCCATCTTTGGTTTGCTGAAGCATGTCACCTTGCTTTGACAGCAGTGCAATCAACGGACGTTGAGTCAGCAAAATGAAAATCATGAACACCGTTGCCCAGAATGCCGAAAGGCCAGGTGAGAAACGTTCGACAGTCAAACACCAAACCAATACGACGATAGGGAGTAGGTAGTGCAAGCCTGACTTAACGGTTGGACCAGGATCAGGTACTTCTGTTAATTCTGCATCAATCTCAATTGCGCCATCTTGCACGTGATTTGCTGAGACTTTCACCAACCCAACGTACGCGATTAATAGTGCGACGGTAACAATTGGTGTCGCGGCATCACCAAAGACGTCCTTTGTCCAACCCACTCCGTAGTAAACCAATGCGCTGATCACACACAATCCTAAGATTGTGCCAGTAAAGGACAGCAGACTTTGTACTAGTGTTGGGTTGTGGCGACGAGGAAGGCCCGTCATGCCTGCTTTACATGCTTCAAGGTGAACAATGTAAATTAAAGCAATATAAGAGATTAGCGCTGGAAGTAGGGCAGCTTTAATCACCTCAACGTAGGAGATACCGACGTATTCCACCATCAAAAATGCTGCTGCACCCATGATTGGCGGTGTTAACTGACCATTGGTTGAAGCCGCTACCTCTACCGCACCCGCTTTTGTGCCGGGAAAGCCAACACGCTTCATCAGTGGAATCGTAAAGGTGCCAGTTGTTACTACGTTTGCGATTGAAGAACCAGAAACCAGACCAGATAAACCTGATGCAACAACGGCCGCTTTAGCTGGACCACCTTTCATATGGCCAAGTAACGAGAAGGCAACTTTAATGAAGTAAGCACCAGCACCAGCGCGTTCCAGCATTGCTCCAAACAATACAAACAAGAAGACAAAAGAGGTAGAAACACCTAGCGCAACCCCAAATACGCCTTCTGTTGTTAGCCACAAGTGAGACATGGCCTTGTTCAAGCTTGCCCCTTTGTGCGCGATAACGTCAGGCATGTAAGGGCCTGCAAAGGTGTAAGTAAGGAAAACAGCAGCCACGACCATTAATGGTGGACCAAGTGCTCGGCGTGTTGCTTCTAAAAGGAGGAGCATACCGATAACAGCAACAACGATATCAACCGTTGTCGGTGCGCCTGAGCGTCCTGCTAGCTCGGTATAAAAAAGGTATATATAGGCTGCTGAAAAGCTGCCAGCCAACGCGAGTATCCAATCAACAAGAGGGATATGATCGCGAGGAGAATTCTTCATCGCTGGATAAGCAGTGAAAGCCAAAAAGATCGCGAAAGTAAGGTGGATAGATCGCGCTTCCGTGTCGTTCAGTACGCCAAAATTGAAAATAAATGGTAACGGGGATGCGTACCATAATTGAAATAGTGACCAACACAGAGGAACAAACCAAAGGATTCGTCCTTGCATTCCCGAAGGGCTACGTGCACCTGTGTCTGCCTGAGCCACCATTTCTTGCACATCTTGTGACGGAGCTTGATTCGTCGCCATGTACTTTTTCCTTATTATTGATGGTCCTGTCTGATTTTTATCGAGAACCACACTTCGCCTTTATCAGTGTAGTGAATGGAGCGAAGTTTGCTTTCGAGTATTTTGCTGCCTGAACTCAAAGTGTTGATTGTTGGATACTCTGTTAGGCGGCGTTTAAGTTTTCTTGGGTATGAGCTCGCAGTTTTCAGAAGAAAACTGGCGAATGAAGCATACAGTTAGAACGTGCTACAACCTGTATGCTCAAACAGGCAGAAAATATTCTTTCCTGCCTGTATGTAGAGTCTGAGGAAATTACTTAATTAGACCCATTTCTTTGTAGTATTTTTCTGCACCTGGGTGAAGAGGAATAGAAAGACCAGCTTTCACCATGTCTTCTTTCTTCAAGTTTGCGAATGCAGGGTGTAGACGTTTGAAGGTATCAAAGTTTTCAAACACAGCTTTTGCCACGTTGTAAGCGACATCGTCTGAAACATCAGAGGTCGTTACCATTGTTGCTGCAACACCAAAGCTGTTTACGTCTTTGTCTGTACCGCGGTACATACCAGCCGGTACTGAGCTAAAGGCGTAGTATGGGTTGTCGGCAACAATTTTATCGATTTTAGGGCCTGTTGCTGAAACTAGCTTCGCATCACATGATGTGGTTGCTTCTTTGATTGAACCGTTCGGGTGGCCGACCATGTAAATGAAGGCGTCAATTTTGTTATCACAAAGTGCCTGAGAGCGTTCAGAGCCTTTTAGCTCAGACGCCAATTTGAAGCTGTCGTTTGTCCAACCCATCGCTTCCATGACAACGCCCATCGTTGCACGGTCACCAGAGCCTGGGTTACCGATGTTTACACGCTTACCTTTCAGGTCTTCAACGTTTTCAATACCTGAATCTGCACGCGCAATGATGTTGAAAGGTTCTGTATGAAGAGAGAACATTGCGCGTAGCTTCTTGTACGGGCCTTGTTCTTCAAACTTGCTCGTACCGTTGTAGCCGTGGTACTGCCAATCCGATTGCACGATACCAAAATCTAATTCGCCTGCACGGATAGTGTTAACGTTGTAAATTGAGCCACCAGTCGATTCTACTGAACAACGGATGTTGTGGTCTTTACGACCTTTATTTACCAACTTACAGATAGCACCACCAGTTGGGTAGTAAACACCAGTCACAGAGCCAGTACCGATGGTAATAAACTCTTGAGCGTTAACTGCGCCTGCGCCCATTACGGCTGCAGCGATAGCGCCTACTTTGAGAAGTTTGTTAAATGCCATGAATTTCCCTTCCTTATATTCATTATTTACCCGGAAATAACCATAAATCACTTCTGGAGTTTCCTATTTGGAAACGGCACCTTTTTCAATCCAATCGTTTGAAAAAGCGAGCGAATCATAACAAAAAATTGGCAGAAAATTATCCAATTGTTAAATGTTATAGTTGATAAGTCTGAATTTTGTATCAGGGGATAGGATTCAATTTGTGATTTAATTCTTTTTATAACAATTACTTAATTAACGTTTAGTGACTGAAATGAAAAAGATCAATTGCGTGATGTTAATCACAAAATGGATGGTTAAAGAATGAGCGGAGTAAGCAAAAAATTTACATAAATTATGGGCTACAAAATGAGACTTCTTTTATAACCCACAATGAGTTAGCTGATTGAAGCTTTATAGAACTTAACCAGTATATTCGAACAGCTCGCACACTGATTTGAAGAGTTGCTCAGTCGTAATTGCCATGGTTGGCGTAATGAAAATGGTATCGTCACCTGCGACAACACCAAGAATACCTTCGGATTTACCGAGTGAATCAAGCAAGCGAGCAATCAACTGTGCTGCACCTGGGCCGGTGTGAATTACCAATAACGCTGCGTTACGATCGATGTCTAGTACCAGTTCACGCAGAGAGCTGCTGACTGTTGGGACACCTAGCTCAGCAGGAAGACAGTAAACCATTTCCATTTTTGCATTGCGCGTACGGACGGCGCCAAATTTAGTCAGCATACGTGAGACTTTAGATTGGTTGATACTCTCAAACCCTTGCTGTTTGAGTGCGTCAACAATCTCGCCCTGTGAGCCAAAGCTTTCTTCTTTTAACAGGGCTTTAAAGGCGCGAACTAAGTTGTCTTGTTTTTCTGAATTGCGCATAGTCATTACAAATCTCTTATTACGGGTCAGCAATTTTGCATATTCTCGCATATATATTCAGGCGGTGCCAAAGAGTCCCAGGATTATGTTAGATGCGTCACTGTAAACTATATACCACATAGAATTCTTTAGCGCGCTGAAGTAGGGCTGTATCTGTTTTCTTGAATTCCTTGTCATTTCAACAGAATAAAAGAATAATCCAAGCCCCATTTGTAGCACGGTAACAGCGAGTTGCGCGAGGTCGCAAAGCTAGCGTTAATTGATTGTAATCAAGTTGTGATTCCGATAGCTTTATTTAAGTTGGTTACAAACTACCCTACGAATACGTTTATAAGAGAAATACTCTCAAGGAGAACTACATGAAAGTAGCCGTTATTGGTGCCGCTGGTGGCATCGGTCAAGCCCTGGCCCTTCTACTTAAGAACCGTCTTCCTGCTGGTTCTGATCTAGCCCTATATGATATTGCTCCAGTAACTCCTGGTGTGGCAGCTGATCTTAGCCACATCCCTACGCCAGTTTCTATCAAAGGTTACGCTGGTGAAGATCCTACTCCAGCACTAGAAGGCGCGGATGTTGTGCTAATTTCTGCTGGTGTTGCGCGTAAGCCAGGTATGGATCGTGCGGATCTATTTAATGTAAACGCTGGTATCGTTAAATCGCTAGCGGAGAAGATTGCGGTTGTTTGTCCGAAAGCTTGTGTTGGTATCATCACAAACCCTGTAAATACAACAGTGCCAATTGCTGCTGAAGTTCTTAAAAAAGCGGGTGTTTATGATAAGCGTCGTCTATTTGGTGTAACAACGTTGGATGTTATCCGTTCAGAAACGTTTGTTGCTGAGCTAAAAGACAAAGATCCAGGTGACGTTCGCGTGCCAGTTATTGGTGGTCACTCTGGCGTAACGATCTTACCTCTACTGTCTCAAGTAGAAGGTGTTGAGTTTACAGCTGAAGAAGTAGAAGCATTAACGAAACGTATTCAAAATGCAGGTACTGAAGTTGTAGAAGCGAAAGCGGGTGGTGGTAGTGCAACACTATCAATGGGCCAAGCTGCATGTCGCTTTGGTCTGTCTCTGGTTCGTGCTCTTCAAGGTGAAGAAGGCGTAGTTGAGTGCGCTTACGTTGAAGGCGACGGCGAACACGCGACGTACTTCGCGCAACCTGTGAAACTGGGTAAAGAAGGCGTTGAAGAAGTACTAAGCTACGGCAAACTCAGCGATTACGAAAAGTCTGCATTAGACGGTATGCTAGAAACACTAAATGGCGACATCAACATTGGTGTTGAATTCGCAAAGTAATCTAGAAAGCCTATATAAGAAGAAAGCCGATCATTTTGATCGGCTTTTTTGATCCTTGATTTCTCAACTTCGTAAAAACGGTCGAATAAAACCACGTAGTGAAGGAGAAGATGATGGAAGCGAGTCGAATCCGTAAAGGCATGGTTGTTGAGTGCCAACAAGGCGTCGGTACGATATTAGTGGTCGATCATGAAGCAGAGACAGTATTATTGTCCAAACAAGGGACTGAACAGCAGCTCGCCGTTAGCTTTGATGAAATAGAAGATGATCCACAACTGCATGGCGGTAGTGACAGATATTACTAGCGCCTCGGGGCGTCGTCATTAGGTATCAAACGTAAAAAAGGAAGAGCATGCTCTTCCTTTTTGCTATAAGTCTTGCGTTATGGGTAGCTATTGATTACTTCGTGCGTTGTACTGCGACATGAGCCAGAGTAACAAGCGCTTGTTTGTATTCAGACTCTGGCAACACTGATAGTTCTGCGATTGCTTTGTCTGCTTCTTCTAGAGCTTTTTGCGTTGTGTATTCCAGAGAGCCTGCTTCTTTCATGACCGCAAGAATTTCTTCTAAGCGATCCATGCCATTCGCTTTCTCAATCGCTTCACGAATCATGATGGCGTTTTCTGGTGTGGTATTACGCATAGCATGGAGTAGAGGTAAAGTTGGCTTGCCTTCGGCCAAGTCATCACCCACATTTTTACCCATGTCTTCGCCATCAGAAGTGTAATCCATGACGTCATCAATGAGCTGAAACGCAGTGCCTAGATACTTACCGTAATTTTGCATTGCGATTTCCACATGCTCAGGAGCATCATTTAAGATTGCACCGATTTGAGTTGCGGATTCAAATAAGCGCGCAGTCTTAGAGTAGATGACTTGCATGTAGCTTTCTTCTGTCGTGTCAGGGTCGTTACAGTTCATCAACTGCTGTACTTCACCTTCGGCGATCACGTTTACGGCATTGCTCATTAGTTTAAGGATCTTCATGGATCCTAGTTCTGTCATCATCTGAAATGAGCGTGTATAGATAAAGTCCCCAACTAATACGCTAGCCGCATTGCCAAATGCTGCATTCGCAGTGGCTTTACCACGGCGCATGTCTGATTCATCTACCACGTCATCATGCAGCAAAGTCGCTGTATGGATGAACTCAATAAACGCAGCTGCCATTGTATGACCATTGCCTTGGTAACCAAGTGCACGGGCTGACAGTATCGCTAAAAGCGGTCTTAGACGTTTGCCTCCACCACTCACGATATAAAAACCGAGCTGGTTGATTAAAGAGACATCAGAATTAAGTTGGGCTTGAATTGTTTCATTCACTTTTGCCATGTCATCGGCAGTAAGCGCTTGGATAGTTTTAAAATCCATCGTATATCCGGCTGAAGTTAGACCCTGCAAGGCTTATTCGATTTATATAATTGTCGAATAATACACTAAAAAACGTTGATTAATACATTACTAAAGGGCATGATTGCCGCACTTTTCTTTGGCGATTAGCTTTTCGCCAATTTTTTCAAAATATGGCTTGTCATAGGAGCATCTATTCTGTAGAATCTGCGCCCTATTGATGATTAGTTTAGCGCACACCCTCAAGAAAGGCTGTGCGGAAAAAGCGGAGTAAAATATGTACGCTGTTTTCCAATCTGGTGGTAAACAACACCGTGTAAGCGAAGGTCAAACTCTTCGTTTAGAGAAATTAGACGTTGAAACTGGTGCAACTGTAGAATTTGATAAAGTTCTTCTTGTTGCTAACGGCGAAGACATCAAAGTTGGTGCTCCTCTTGTAGAGGGCGGCAAAATTGTTGCTGAAGTTGTACAACACGGTCGTGGCGATAAAGTTAAAATCGTTAAGTTCCGTCGTCGTAAGCACTCTCGTAAGCAACAGGGTCACCGTCAGTGGTTCACTGAAGTGAAGATCACTGGTATCAACGCTTAATCTATTAGGAGAGTTTAACAATGGCACACAAAAAAGCTGGTGGTTCTACTCGTAACGGCCGCGATTCAGAAAGCAAACGTCTAGGTGTTAAGCGTTTCGGTGGTGAATCTGTACTTGCAGGTAACATCATCGTTCGTCAACGTGGTACTAAGTTCCACGCTGGTAACAACGTAGGTATCGGTAAAGACCACACTCTATTCGCTCTTACTGAAGGTAAAGTGAAGTTCGAAGTGAAAGGTCCTAAGAACCGTAAGTTTGTAAGCATCGAAGCTGAGTAATTAGGTTTTTAACCAAATTACTTAATAGCTTTAAGCTGAATTCAAAAGCCCTGCCGAATCGGCGGGGTTTTTTATTTGTGGCAGTCGACATATCGAAGTTTCTCGCTAAGATCCTAAGCGATTTGAATCTGGGAGCTTAGATCTGTCATCTGCTAAAATTGTCGGATGACATAGTAAGATTTAATCCACGCACGAAGTAGTCGGAGTAAAAGATGAAGTTCGTAGATGAAGCGGTAGTAAAAGTTCAGGCTGGTGATGGCGGTAGTGGCGTTGTCAGTTTCTGGCGTGAAAAATTCATCACTAAAGGTGGCCCTGATGGCGGTGATGGCGGTGACGGTGGTGATGTTTATATCCAAGCCGATGAAAACCTAAATACCCTGATTGATTACCGTTTCCAGCGCTTCTACGAAGCTGAGCGTGGTGAAAACGGTCGCGGTGGTAACTGTACCGGTAAGCGTGGTAAAGACATCGTTCTTCGTGTACCTGTGGGTACGCGCGCTGTGGATATCCACACAAATGAAATCGTGGCGGAAGTTGCTGAACACGGTAAGAAAGTGATGATCGCGAAAGGCGGTTGGCACGGTCTAGGTAACACGCGTTTCAAATCTTCAGTAAACCGCGCGCCTCGTCAGAGAACATTGGGTACAAAGGGTGAAGTACGCGAAATTCGCCTTGAGCTATTGCTTCTTGCTGATGTGGGTATGCTTGGTCTACCTAATGCTGGTAAATCAACCTTTATCCGCGCAGTATCAGCAGCAAAACCGAAAGTCGCTGATTACCCATTCACGACTTTGATCCCAAGCTTGGGTGTCGTAAGTGTCGTACCAGAGAAAAGTTTTGTTGTTGCAGACATCCCTGGTTTGATCGAGGGTGCAGCAGATGGCGCTGGCCTTGGTATTCGATTCTTGAAGCACTTAGAGCGTTGTCGAGTGTTGCTGCACATGATCGATATTATGCCAATTGATCAGTCCGATCCGGTGCAAAATGCATTGACGATCATTGATGAACTAGAACAATACAGCGAAAAACTGGCAAGTAAGCCGCGTTGGTTAGTGTTCAACAAAGTTGATCTAATGCCTGAAGAAGAAGCGAATGAGAAGATCCAAGAAATCTTAGACGCACTAGGTTGGGAAGACGAGTACTTTAAGATCTCGGCGATCAATCGTAACGGTACTAAAGAGCTTTGTTACAAACTGGCTGACTTTATGGATAACCTACCTCGCGAAGAGGAAGAAGTGGCTGAAGAAGATAAAGTTAACTTCATGTGGGATGATTACCATAAAGATGCGATGGCGGGTAAAGACGTTATCACTGAAGATGACGACGACGATTGGGATGACTGGGACGATGAAGAAGATGACGGTCACGTTGTCTACGTTCGTGACTAATCAGAACGGTCAAACAATGCCTGTTTGCCTATAATTCATTAAGCCGCAATTATCTATTGCGGCTTTTTTTGTATCTAAATCATATTTAGGTGATGTGATTTACGGCACAATAACTGATACGTCGTGTTTTTTTGAGGGTTAGTTTGGCCCTCGCGCGTATGAATGAGTAACACCCTAAAAGGAATTAGACTTATTTATGACTCTAGAAACCATACCGCCTAGAGAGTTGGCGGTATCTACTCAACGATCGATTTCTCGTCTTGTCGCCCAAGCCGGACAAATGCTACTTGCTCATGGTGCTGAAAGTACTCTTGTGAGCGATATTATGCGTCGTATTGGCCTTGCTTGTGGGGTGAATGAAGTTGCGGTAGCACTATCAGCTAATGCATTGGTTGTGACGACGGTAATGGATGGGCATTGCATCACCACCACCCGAAGCTGCGCTGATCGTGGCATCAATATGCGCGTTATTACGCAAATTCAACGAATCTGTATCATGATGGAACGTGGTTTGCTCGATTCAACCATGGCGCAGAAAAAGCTGAACGCTATCAGTCCAGAGCGTTATAACCGCTGGTTGGTGGTGTTTATGATTGGCTTGTCTTGTGCGGCATTCAGTCATCTAGCTGGTGGTGATTGGGGAGTATTCATTATGACCTTTTTAGCTTCAGCTGGTGGCATGATCGTTCGCCAAGAAATTGGTCATCGTCATTTCAACCCTCTATTGAACTTTGCTGCGACCGCTTTTGTGACCACCTTAATTTCAGCACAGGCGGAAATTTACCAAATCGGTAATCTACCTACCGTAGCAATGGCATCGTCAGTATTAATGCTTGTACCTGGTTTCCCACTCATTAACTCTGTCGCAGATATGTTGAAAGGCCACATTAATATGGGGATTGCTCGATTTGTGATGGCTAGTTTACTAACGTTGGCGACATGTTTGGGGATCGTTGCTGCGATGAGTGTAACTGGAATTTGGGGGTGGGCTATCTAATGAGTTTATTTGATTTGATGTTTGGCCTTTTGAATGACATGTTTTTTGCGGCGATTCCCGCTGTAGGATTTGCATTGGTTTTTAACGTACCACAAAGAGCTTTAGTGTATTGCGCTGTTGGTGGCGCGATTGGTCATGGTAGCCGCTACTTGATGATGCAGTTTGGCATTCCTATTGAGTGGGCAACCTTTTTTGCTGCGACGTTAGTTGGGATGATTGGTGTGTACTGGTCTCACCGTTTTCTCGCGCATCCAAAAGTGTTTACTGTGGCTGCTTTGATCCCGATGGTGCCGGGTGTGTTTGCGTACAAAGCAATGATCGCTATGGTAGAAATCAATCATGTTGGCTACTCACCCGAGCTTGTCGCAACCTGTATGGAAAACTTTCTTAAGGCCATGTTTATTATTGCAGGTTTAGCTGTTGGTCTTGCGGTTCCAGGGCTGTTATTCTATCGCCGCAGACCAATTGTATAAGGACCTAACATGATCATTAGTATGATTGCCGCTATGGCCGACAATCGCATCATTGGCAAAGACAATCAAATGCCTTGGCATCTTCCCGCCGATTTCGCTTGGTTTAAGCGTTGTACCATGGGAAAACCGGTTGTGATGGGACGCAAAACCTATGAGTCTATTGGTCGCCCTTTACCAGGTCGCTTGAATATTGTTATTAGCCGTGATGAGACACTAAAGATCGAAGGCGTCACTACCGTAACATCGATTGAGCAGGCTCTGGAAGTCGCAGGTGATGTGGAAGAAGTGATGATCATTGGTGGTGGTGCGATTTACACCACTTGTCTGCCTATGGCCAATAAACTGTATGTAACACACATTGAAGCGGCCATTGATGGTGATACTCAGTTCCCAGATTGGGGAGACGAGTTTAAGGAAACTTACTCAGAAATGTATCAAGCCGATGAGAAGAACGCCTACAACATGCGCTTTACTGTGTTAGAAAAGTAATTCGAGATTAACACCGCGTAGTTAATACGGTAATGCCGTTCGTGTAACAGCGAGCGGCCATCCCAACCTACCGTCATCCTGAAAAGCGACGAAAGAGCGAGATTCAGGAGCCTCTATACGAGTACCTTGTTGTCAAAGGTATTTCTATCTATTCGCAGCGCGAGGATATTAGATTCCTAGTCTCGTTAAGGCTCGTTGGAATGACCCTACAGGGGGTGTTAAGTGACAAGTATTCTTCCTACTATGGATTATCGACTGTTATTCAGTGTTTAACTTAACGCATCCTGAGTAAAAATTTTCTTATCTTCCCAACGGATCATGGTTAGGCTTCCGCCCCAAACGCAGCCAGTATCTAGCCCGATGACTTCGTTGTTCATATAGCCTTGTAGTGCAGCCCAGTGCCCAAAGAGCACCGCTTTGTTTAAGTGGATACGTTTAGGCACATCAAACCATGGAATAAGTTCGTTACCGGAAACTTGTTGCGGTGGCAATTTACAATCCATATCCAAACGACCATCAGGGAAACAAAAGCGCATCCGCGTAAAAGCATTGATAATATAACGGTATCGGTCCAAACCTTGTAGAGAGTCATCCCAGGAATCAGGTTGATTGCTGTACATGTTTTTTAATAGCCAAGGCAGCTCTTCACTTTGGATGATGCGCTCAACTTCACGGGCACACTTTCTCGCTGTTTTTAGATTCCACTGCGGTGATATGCCAGCGTGACACATCACGAACTCGTCATGCTCGGCCATTAGAGGTTGCTGAGCTAGCCATGTCAGTAGTTCCTCTTTGTCAGGGGCCGTGAAAATAGGTGCGGTTCTATCTTTGTCTTTGACCTTTTTTATCCCGTGAGCCACTGCGAGAAGGTGAAGGTCGTGATTACCAAGCACCACGATTGCGCTTGCGCCAAGTGACTTCACAAAGCGTAACGTTTCTAGTGATTTAGGCCCTCTGGCGACCAAATCACCAGCAAGCCAAAGTTGGTCTTTTTTCGCAGAGAAAGATACTTTTTCTAGTAGTCGCTGCAATTCATCAAAACAGCCTTGGATGTCACCAACAATATAGGTAGCCACTGAATCTCCAATTTACTAATTTAAAACATTTGGAACAGCCAAGCGAAATGGTTCAATTTCGGTGATGAACTCTTGCCCTTTCTCATCCAGCATTTTGTAGTGTCCTTGCATAACGCCGACAGGGGTTTCTAACGCGGTTCCGCTACTGTACGTGTATTCATCATTGCTTGGAATAAAGGGCTGCTGGCCTACCACTCCGTCACCTTCAACCGTCATTTGCTTGCCATTCGAGTCTGTGATTAGCCAGCGGCGGCTCACTAACTGTACGGTTTGTTGGCTAAGGTTTTTGATGGTGATGATATAAGCGAAAACGTAGCGTTGTAGCTCTGGGTTGGACTGTTCTTCGATGTATTTGGTGTGAACTTGAATTTTGATGCAAGGTTGAATGACGTCCATGTGCACTCCTCAGAAACGTAATATCCCAATAATAATAAGCCAAACCTACAAGGGTTTGGCTCATTGTTTGAGTTCTTAGTGCTGCGGGTTATCCGCAAGCCAGTTCGCCATTGCGACGAATTGTTCTAGCGTCAGGTTCTCTGGACGCATGCTTGGATTAACACCTAGCTCTTCTAGTACTTCTGTGCTTAACAACGATTTGTAGCAGTTACGAACTGTTTTACGACGTTGGTTAAAGCCTTCACGACAAACGCGATCGAGCAAACGCAGATCTTTCGCCGGGCATGGCAGCTCTTCGTAAGGCACTAAACGAACAACGGCAGAATCCACTTTCGGTGGTGGAACGAATGCCGTTGGCGGTACTTCCAGTACCGGTACCACTTTACAGTAGTACTGAGCCATTACCGTTAAACGGCCGTAAGCTTTGCTGCCAGGGCCGGCGGCTAAGCGGTTTACCACTTCTTTTTGCAGCATAAAGTGCATGTCTTGAATGTCTTTATGGAACTCAAAAAGGTGGAACATCAATGGTGTAGAGATGTTGTATGGCAAGTTACCAAAAATGCGCAGCTTGTTGTTTGGCTTCACTAGTTGAGTGAAGTCAAAACGCATAGCGTCACCCTCATGGATGGTCAACTTATCTGCCAGTTCAGGGTGAGTACGTAGGCGTTCCGCCAGATCGCGGTCTAATTCGATAACTGTGAACTTATCCACTTCACGACCTACTGGCTCAGTGATTGCACCAAGACCAGGACCGATTTCAACCAGGTTTTGACCTGGTTTTGGGTTAATCGCTGATACGATTCCATCAATAATGTATGGATCGTTCAGGAAGTTTTGACCAAAACGTTTACGCGCTTTGTGTCCTAAATGGACATCATTTCTCATTGTTTCTTCTCTACCAAATCTATCGCATGCGTGAGCGCTGTTCGGAAACTCCCTGTATCCGCTTGACCTGTCCCTGCCAGATCTAATGCAGTACCGTGGTCCACCGATGTTCTAATAAAAGGTAGGCCAAGAGTAATGTTTACTGAACGACCAAAGCCTTTGTATTTTAATACTGGCAACACTTGATCATGGTACATGCCTAAAACAGCATCAGCATCATTTAAATATTTTTCATTGAAAATGGTATCAGCCGGCAGAGGGCCGATCAGGTTGATACCTTTTTCTTGTCGAATTTTTTCCAGTGTCGGAGTGATGGTTTCGATCTCTTCACGACCTAAGCAGCCATCTTCGCCAGCATGAGGGTTAAGCCCGCAAACGTAGATGTTTGGTTGTGCGATAGCAAACTTTTCTACAAGGTCTTTATGAAGAATATCGATGATTTTTTCTAATCGCTCTTCGGTGACAGCTTTGGACACATAAGCTAAAGGAATATGTGTTGTAACCAGCGCCACGCGTAGTCCTTCCGTTGCTAGCATCATTACAACTAGCGGCGTTTGTGACTTCTCGGCGAAAAATTCAGTATGACCACTGAATGCAACACCTGCGCGATTAATCACCCCCTTATGAACAGGGCCGGTGACAATAGCATCAAATTCATCATTCATACAGCCTAAAGCCGCTCTTTCTAGCGTTTTTAGTACATAGTGGCCATTCGCTTCATTGAGCTCACCTGCGACCGCAGGTTCCGATATTTGGATATGGTCAACGATAAGCGTGCCCGCTTTTTGTGCTTTAGGTGCTTCTTCTGGATTGTAATCAGACAGTTGGACTTCGATGCCAAGCTGCTTGGCTCGCTCCATCAGCATATTCTTATCGGCACAGACGACAATTTGGTGCGCCCAATCTTCTTTCGATAGGGCAAGCACTAAGTCTGGGCCGATACCCGCAGGTTCCCCTGCGGTTACGACAATTCTACGAATTGTATTAGTTGTCATTGTTGTCATCCACGATTTCAACAAACGCACTTGCGCGTAGCTCTTGCATCCATGCGCCCGCTTCTTCATTAAATTTACGGTTAAATAGAATGCGGTAAGCTTTATTCTTCATCGCTGAGTCAGTACGGTCAACTTGGCGACGATCCAACACTTCAACGATATGCCAGCCGTGAACGGTTTTGAACGGTTCGCTGATTGAGCCAACTGGCAGAGTTTCTACTTGGTGCTTGAATTCTGGCACGTAAAGATCTGGTGTTTGATAACCTAGTTCACCGTCTTGTGCTGCCGAGCCAGGATCTTGACTGTATTGTGTTGCCAATTGAGCGAACGTTGCTTCACCGGCTTTGATGCGGCGTACAAATTCATTCAGTTGCTTCTTCGCCCCTTCGTCGCTCAGAATCACGGTTGGTTTAATCAAAATATGACGCGCATTTACTTCCGTTACCGCAACCGTTTCTAGGCCTTTGACATCCTCTATTTTTAGGATGTGGAAACCAACGCCACTACGGAATGGACCAATAATGCTGCCTTTGTTTTGCATCTTGATCTGATCAGCAAAGATGGTCGGCATCTCTTCTTTACGCATCCAGCCCCAGTCACCACCTTGTAAAGCTTTAGGACCTTTAGAGTAGGTGTAGGCCATCTCCGTAAAGTCTGCACCTTCGTTTAGCTTTTTCGCGAGCGCTTTAGCTTCTGCTTCTACAGCAGATTTTTCTTTATCGTCAGAGAAGCGCAGTTGAATGTGTCCAATTTTGTATTGAACAGTCGCATTGGTTTCTTGTGATAGTTGCTCAGCAAGGCTATCGACCTCTGCTGGAAGGATATTAATACGGCGACGAACCAGTGCATTGCGAGCTTCTGATGCGGCGATTTCCTTACGAATTTGTTCGCGGAATTCTGGGTAACTTAAACCTTCACTTTCTACAGAAGCAGCGAGTTGTTCTACCGATTGCTCATTATTACGTGCGATCTCTGCAATCGCTTGGTTTAAACGGTTGTCGTCAATACGTACACCAATACGGTCAGCTTCTTGGCCTTGCAACGTGTCAATGATAAGTTTTTCAACAACTTGTTCTTTTAATACGCTGGTAGAAGGTAAGCTCTTTCCACTTTGACGAGCGTTGGCTTGCAGCGTTTTCATCGCTGTTTCGATGTCGCTTTGTAGAACTACACCGTCGTTCACGATGACCGCAACCTTATCGATCTCTACTGGTGCTGCAACCGCTCCGCAAGAGAGTAGGGTCGTGAATAAGATTGATTTCCAAATTTTCATTTAAAATTCCGTCAGTATTTTTGAATAGGCGTCTTATTCATTTAAGACGCCTATTTTGATTAATTGTTCAGATAGAATGGGCGGCCGTACTTAATCGCGTTGTCAGAACCATCCAGCTCTTTGACAGCAGTGTCTTCACGCTGGTTGGTCGCAAAGCCTTGAATACCGAAGTTAACGCTGAAGTTATTTTCGTATTCAGGTGATGCCCCGGTGCTGCCGATAGCTTGGTCTTCCCAACCAAGCAATTGGTTTGAGTAAGTGACGCCAATGTACCAACAGTCAGATTGGTAACGTAGGCTCGCTAACCATTCTAGGTCCGCATTTTCATTGAGGTCGTAGTAGTATTGACCACTCGCAGACCAGTTCGGGTTGAACTCGTAGGCCGCTACAATACCTGCTTGAGAAATACCTTTACGAGTAATTGTGTCTAGGTTTTCGAGAATGATCGTATCTTCGATGTATTCACGCGTAACGTAGCGATAGTTACCCTGAATAAAGCCGCCGTTGAATTGGTATTCCAAGGTACTGTTTGCCAACTGCATGGAGCTCAAATCAATATCGTATTGAATTCCACCGTGATAGAACAGGTAATCGTTGTAGTTGAAATCAGCTTCAATCGCCCATGATGAGTAATTGGTTGTCTCATCCGGAAGATTTGGGCTGTTGCTCAGTTTGGTCTTTTTATCGAAGTAGTAAATCTGACCAAATGAAACGTTAAGACGCTCTTTATAGTCATCATCAAAGAAGCGAGTACTCGCACCGTAGCTTAACTGGTTCGCCGAGGCGATTTTATCAATGCCACTGTACTTACGACTGCGGAATAGCCCGTAGTAGTCGGTTTGTAGCAAGGTGGTATCGTAGTTGTAGATGTTGGTTTGATCTTCTTCAGGTACGTACAAGTACTGCAGCTGAGGCTCCAGTGTTTGGGTGTAGCCCTTGATCCAGCTTGTATCTCGCTCTAAGTAAAGTTGCGCATGCGTACGGAACTCAGGAATAACACGAGAAACTTCATCATCCAACTGGTTTTGCAAGTTTACATCTGTCAAACCCGTTAAGTCTTGAGAGTAATACGTAGAGAGCACACGCGCTTCTGTTGTCCACGTTGCCCATGAGTTTGAGAGTGGTAATGTAAGCCCTGGTTCAATGTGAACACGGGTCGCATTTGGTCGCGCAGCATCGCTGGTATCGAAGCGGCTCACTTGGCTCTTCACGTCAAAGTTAAGGTAGTCTCCCCACAACGGCGTGTAGTAGTTCAAGTCTAACTGAGGAAGCAGGCGATAAGGGCGGTTCTCTTCTTTCAATAAGATTTGGAAGTCACGAACGGTTAACGAGGCATCCCAGAAGTCAGAACGATATTGTACTTGTCCTTCTTGAACCAGTTGACCATCTTCACGGTTACCAATGTCGGAGTCGAGATCGAGGAAGTAATCAATATCACTCACTTTTGAGTAATCGACTTTGACTATCCACTGTTTATTGATGATACCGTCGTGTTTAACTTGGTAGCCCCAACGAGACTCGTCCTGATATTTGCGATCACTATTGAGGTATTCGCCTTTGATTTCCCCATTTCCCCAACCATCTGTTAGGTAGCGGAAATCAGTATCGAGTTTTGTACCACGTTGCTGCATATAGAGCGTGGTGAGTGTCATGTCATATTGAGGCGCGATGTTCCAATAGAATGGCACCTCGACTTCCATACCATCACTAGAACCATACGATAAAGAAGGAAAGAGGAAACCCGTTTTACGCGTATCTCCAATTGGCATGGTTAGATACGGCACATAGAAAACAGGCACATCTAACACTTCAAATCGAGGATGGTGCAGCGTCGCTGTCTCTTCATCTTGGTCAACATCGATGCCTGACGCAACCAATCGCCATGAATTATCGCCTTGAGGGCACGATGTGATAGAGCCGTCTTCGAGTTCATAAACCGACTGACCTGTGCGAGCGATATAGGCTGCAGTGCCTCGACCTTGTTGGCAAAGGAACTGATAATCAGTGTTCTCAAGTGAAAACGTATCTTGATTAATGTCGTTAGTAACACGATCAGATCGAGCTTTGACTTGGCCGTCATTGAAAGTCACGTTGCCTTCGGCAACCACGACGTTGTCTTGTTGGTGCAGCGTTACGCTATCTGCGGTAATTTTCTTCTGGCCTTGGGTGACTTGTACATTACCTGAGTACTGAGCTTTGTCACCATTGATGGCTTGCAGGGTGTCAGCTTCTACCACTACTGGGGTATTAAGAGCGTCCTCCTCGCCACTTGTATCGACCAAACATTGATCTGTGGCGGGCATTTCCTGCACACTATCATGGATATTCGCTTCAGCTTGAGTGGTGGGTACAAACAAGGCGGTGCTGATAGAGGCCGCTAAAAATGTGCGGGAGAAATGTTGCATTGAATTGAACTTTCCTGTGTCACTACTACTCGATGGCTATAGGGCTTGTTGTACCCTAGCGTAATAGCCAAATGAATCAACTATAGTCGCATTTATCCCAGCGTATTGATTCACTGTGGCATAATGACGACAAAATAGCTGCAAAGATAAGCAGGCGAAATGGCCTAGCCGAAATAAAACTAATTCCATTATCATAAAGGAAATCGTTGCATCCGGCACTATAAGACCGCCGTCGTCGATAAAAATTCATTGATAGAGAACACATAATGCATATTTTTGGCAAAATTCTGGGTGCCTTTTTTGGCTTGTTACTTGGCGGGCCGCTAGGTTTACTCTTTGGCTTATTTATTGGCCATCAATTCGATAAAGCACGTCGCTTGAGTCAAGCCGGGTTCTCTACTGGCGGCTTTGGAAAAGGGCCAAGTCAAGCTCAGCGCCAAGAAGAGTTTTTTAAAGCGGCGTTTGCGGTAATGGGACATGTGGCAAAAGCGAAAGGCCAAGTCACCAAAGAGGAAATCCAACTGGCTTCAGCCATGATGGACCGCATGAATTTGCATGGCGAACAGCGTCGCGCAGCGCAAGACGCGTTTCGTGAAGGTAAAGACAGCGACTTTCCGTTAGAAGATGTTCTTGTTCGTGTGAAAATTTCGACAGCTGGTCGCTTTGACTTGTTGCAATTTTTCTTAGAGCTGCAAATCTCGGCGGCCTTTGCAGATGGCTCAATCCACCCGAGTGAACGAAATGTACTACACAAGATTGCACGTGGTTTGGGTTTCTCTTCTGAGCAATTAGAGCGTCGTTTGCAAATGCAAGAAGCCGCATTTCGTTTCCAAAGCCAGGGCGGTTTTCATGGTCAGCATCAAGGCC
The DNA here is from genome assembly GCF_030248655.1 of Vibrio sp. D431a. NCBI lineage: Bacteria > Pseudomonadati > Pseudomonadota > Gammaproteobacteria > Vibrionales > Vibrionaceae > Vibrio > Vibrio sp. D431a. The sequence continues at coordinate 240,306 of NZ_JAHGAP010000013.1, forward strand.
AATCTTCAGGTGGTAGCTGGCAACAAGCTTCACAAGCGGATCAGTTGGCCGACGCGTACAAAATTCTGGATGTGTCTTCAGATGCAGACAGTAAAACCGTTAAGCGTGCTTATCGTAAACTGATGAACGAGCATCACCCGGACAAATTGATGGCTAAAGGCCTACCACCAGAGATGATGAACGTCGCGAAAGAGAAATCTCAAGAGATTCAAAACGCTTACGATCTTATTAAGAAGGTTAAAGGCTTTAAGTAGTCGGACGTTTTCTATCAAACATTTGGATGTAAAAAAGGGCACTCAGTGCCCTTTTTTTTCATGTCTTAGTCTTTGAGTTGCCGGTGTCTTTAGCTTTTGGCCTATTATGTCCCTAATGCTAATTGACCTCACATCCCCCAGTTTAGTTGGCTTGATTCAAGTCCCAATCGTATTCGTATTTCACTTTGCCAGAGAAGTTTTTGTATTGCGGTGCGTACTTTGCGATGTGTTTGAAGATTTGTTTTTCTCCACCAAAGTCCGTTGCAAACCAATCATAAATAGAAGACAGCTCTGCCGTGTTACCTTGGATAGATACGCCTTTGCTGCTGTTGATAAATGTTTTGGCGGCACTATCCAGTAGAGCTTGCGTGTTGTCAGCAGTGAATGCTTGAGATTGCAGATTAGGGCATCCTAGGCTGGCACAGTTAACCGCGTAATGCGTTCTTGGGTCATTCCAAATTGGACGCAAAATTCGATGTTCAATATCGTTTAAAGTTAGATCCTTCCCATTGACCACGACCACATCGTCTCCCCAAGGACCAAAGCTAAATAAACCACCTAGCTTGGTGATTGATTCGACTGGATAGTTATCCAAAATAAGATCTACCGTGATGGCGTTGTAAAGGTTTACCCAATAGGCATATTGCTCTGCTTGGTTGTATTGTAGAGGGTCTAGTTTTGCCAAACGCTGGATGTATTGTTTCAGCTTAGTTTTATCGACAGAGGAGACTTGGCTATAACGAAACAAGGTATTCTCGCCTTGTTCAACTAAATAAGTATCGAGCAGTTGTTGCCATTCTTGATGAGAAATTTGGGTTTGGTTGGCTTGATTCGATTGTTTCCAATATGGCCATAAGTCGGATTTAGGCGCGGACAATGTCGAGAAAGAAACCAGAGCACACAACAGCAATAACAGACGCTTCATAGAGATACCTTTGAATGAGATATTGTTGATAGTGTAGACCAGTTTAGTGCTTGTTTTCTTTCAGTAATCAGTGGCCTTTATTCGCTGTCATTCCGAGGAGCATAAGCGATATCAGGAATCTAATACCCACAAACTCTTGAGTAAAGACAGTATGAATCTGTACAGTGCGCTGTGGTAGTCGATCCTGAATCACGCTCCTTCGCCGCTGTTCAGGATGACGAATTTCAACAGAGGCGTTCGGTATTCGGTAAGCAAAGCGATATGAGATCAGTCACCCAAAACAAATCAAGGGCCGACAATTGCCAGCCCTTGATTTGTGTATTTACTAACGCGTCTTAACGCAAGAAGCTTGGAATATTCGCTTCGTACTCAGCAATCTTATCTTCGTGTTGAAGGGTTAGGCCAATGTTGTCCAAACCGTTTAGCAAGCAATGACGACGGAACGAATCGATTTCAAAACCATATTCTTTGCCGTTGGCACGAACGACATTCGCTTCTAGGTCGACCTCGACTTCTGCACCTTCATTTGCCTCAACAAACTGGAAGATTTCATCCACTTCTTGTTCAGTCAAACGAACTGGCACCATTTGGTTGTTGATCGAGTTGCCGTAAAAAATATCGGCAAAGCTTGGTGCGATCATCGCTTTGATGCCGTAATCCGCTAGTGCCCACGGTGCGTGCTCACGAGATGAGCCACAGCCGAAGTTTTCACGAGCCAGCAAGATAGACGCGCCTTGGTAGCGAGGTGCGTTCATCACGAACTCTGGATTTGGCTGTTCGCCAGCATCGTCTAGGAAGCGCCAGTCATGGAATAGGTGCTTACCAAACCCTAGGCGGGAGACCTTTTGTAGGAACTGCTTTGGAATGATGGCATCAGTATCAACGTTCGCTGCATCTAGAGGAACAACTAAGCCTGTGTGTTGTTTAAAGCCTGACATTGGTTTGCTCCTTAGTCTAGTTCACGAATATCTACAAAGTGACCAGCAATTGCTGCTGCCGCTGCCATCGCAGGGCTCACTAGGTGGGTACGGCCATCACGACCTTGGCGGCCTTCAAAGTTACGGTTTGAAGTAGACGCACAACGTTCATGTGGGCCCAAACGGTCATTGTTCATTGCTAGACACATCGAGCAACCTGGTAGGCGCCACTCAAAGCCCGCTTCTTTAAAGATAACGTCCAAGCCTTCCGCTTCTGCTTGCGCTTTTACTTGCTCAGAGCCAGGAACGATCAGCGCTTGAACGTGAGGCGCGACTTTGCGACCTTTCGCTACTTCAGCGGCTGCGCGCATGTCTTCGATACGTGAGTTAGTACAAGAACCAACGAAGACTTTATCGACGTTGTAATCAGACAATGACTTGCCTGCCTCTAGGCCCATGTAAGCCAATGCTTTTTCTGCCGATGCCTTTTCTACTGGGTCGGCAAAGCTTTCTGGTGCTGGGATAGGTTGATCTACCGCGATCACTTGGCCTGGGTTAGTACCCCAAGTGACTTGTGGTTTAATGTCTGCTGCGTTTAGCGTCACGACTGCATCAAACTGAGCATCATCGTCAGTTTTTAATGTCTTCCAGTATTCTACTGCTGCATCAAAGTCGGCACCTTGAGGTGAGAATTTACGGCCTTTGATGTATTCGAACGTGGTTTCATCTGGCGCAATCAAACCGGCTTTCGCACCTAGCTCTATCGCCATGTTACATACGGTCATGCGGCCTTCCATTGAAAGGTCTGTGATCGCTTCACCACAGAATTCAACCACGTAGCCTGTACCGCCAGCTGCTGTCGTTTCTCCGATGATTGCTAGCACAATGTCTTTCGCAGTAATGCCCGGAGCCACTTTGCCTTTCACTTCGATCTTCATCGTTTTAGCGCGCGCTTGTTTTAGCGTTTGAGTCGCTAATACGTGCTCAACTTCAGATGTACCAATACCAAAAGCTAGCGAGCCGAATGCACCGTGTGTAGCAGTGTGCGAGTCACCACAAACAATGGTCATGCCGGGTAGGGTAATACCAAGCTCTGGACCCATAACGTGCACAATACCTTGGTATTTGTGGTTAATGTCGTAAAGCGTAACCCCAAACTCTTCACAGTTTTTCGATAGCGTTTCCATCTGGATACGAGCCATCTCACCGGATGCGTTGATGTCTTTGGTGGTTGTCGAAACGTTGTGGTCCATGGTGGCAAAAGTTTTGCTGACCTGACGCACTTTACGACCTTTTTCACGCAAGCCGTCAAATGCTTGCGGAGACGTCACTTCGTGTACCAAGTGACGGTCGATGTACAAGATTGGGTTTTCCCCTTCTGCTGCGACGGCAACGTGTGCGTCGTAGACTTTTTCGTATAATGTTTTGCCCATTGTTTGCTTCCTTTCCTCGTCGCCTTTGCCGCAATAACTGCGTTAGCGACACCCATTTATCCAGTTATTTAGCGAACTAAACGCCTTAATATAAATGGGCTTGCTGCCTTGCTATTGCACCAATGACTTAGAGGAAAGCCATTGGTTGACCGAGGATTTAGTATTTATTATGAATCTGTTTTGTATTAAGAGTTTAAGATGTACTCAGCGATCTTATCGCCCATCTCAGACGTCGAAAGTGCTGGGTTGTCACCAGCAAGGTCACCCGTTAGTTCCCCCGCTGATAGCGCTTTTGAAACTGCCGTTTCGATGTCTTGTGCCGCCGTTTCCTCACCTAGGCTATAACGTAGCATCAGTGCCGCAGACAGGATTTGTGCCACAGGGTTAGCGATGTTCTTACCTGCGATATCTGGTGCACTGCCACCTGCTGGCTCGTACAGACCGAATTTGCTTTCGTTTAGACTTGCTGATGGCAACATACCCATAGAGCCTGTGATCATCGCACATTCATCAGAAATGATGTCGCCGAAGATGTTTGAACATAGCATTACGTCGAACTGAGCAGGGTCTTTGATAAGCTGCATAGTCGCGTTATCAATGTACATGTGTGACAACTCGACATCTGGGTAGTCTTTTGCGATTTCTTCGACTACTTCACGCCATAAGATAGAGCTTTGTAGAACGTTCGCTTTGTCGATAGAGCACACTTTCTTGCGACGTAGACGAGCAGACTCAAAAGCGATTTTTGCAATACGTTCGATCTCAAAGCGGTGGTACACCTCAGTATCAAATGCTTTTTCTGTTGCGCCTTCACCTTCACGACCTTTCGGTTGGCCGAAGTAGATACCACCCGTCAGTTCACGGACTACCACGATGTCAAAGCCGCGACCCGAGATGTCTGCACGTAGCGGTGAGAAAGCTTCAAGACCTGAGTGAATTTGCGCTGGACGTAAGTTACAGAACAGTTGGAAGTGTTTACGTAGCGGCAGTAGGGCACCGCGTTCAGGTTGGTCGTTTGGTGGTAAGTGCTCCCACTTAGGGCCGCCAACCGAGCCGAATAGGACTGCATCAGACTCTTCACATGCTTTTATTGTGCTCTCTGGAAGTGGGCAACCGTGATTGTCGATCGCGATACCACCGACATCATGCTCGTCACGCTCAAACGCAATACCATGTTTCTTTTCGATTGCATCCAATACTTTATGTGCCTGCGCCATTACTTCCGGGCCAATGCCGTCACCGGGTAGGACGGCAATTTTGTACGATTTGTCTGTCATGTTAATCCTTTAAGTTTTCTAATTTTGAGCTTAATTATTTCAACGAGCGTGTTCTTTCCTGAGCCGTGTAGCCCGGTTGTTATTACACAGTCGCAATCTTTTTCTGCTTCATTTCTTCGATTTTATCTGCACGATGAATGCTGTTAATAACGTGCAATAATGCTTGGCCGGAAGCCTCAACGATGTCGGTGGAAACACCCGTACCGTGGTATTTGCGACCTTTGTAGTTGGCAATGATGTCTGCTTGACCCAAACCATCTTCACCTTCACCTTTCGCGGTTAGGTCGAATTTATCCAGAACGATGTCGTAGCCTGTCACGCGGTAGATACATTGGTATAGCGCATCAACTGGGCCATTACCGACCGCTGCTTCACACATTTCTTCATCACCGCATTGCATTTTGATGCTGGTGGTAGCCATTACGCTGCCAGACTGCACGCTTAGGTAGCTCAATTTGTAGAAGTCATCTTCTTCACGCAAGTTCGAGAAGTGCATTAGGGCTTCTAGGTCGTAATCGAACACTTGGCCTTTGCGATCAGCAAGTTTCAAGAAATCCGCATACAGCGCGTCTAGGTTGTACTCGTCTTCGTTGTAACCCATGGTATCCATATGGCTCTTCACGGCAGCGCGACCGCTGCGGCTGGTTAGGTTCAGAGCTTGGTTTTTTAGGCCAATAGACTCAGGGGTCATGATTTCGTAGGTATTCTTATTCTTCAACATGCCATCTTGGTGGATGCCTGAAGAGTGGCTAAACGCATTTGCACCCACAATTGCTTTGTTGCTTTGAATAGGCATATTGCATAGCTGGCTAACCAACTTACTGGTGCGGTGAATTTCATCATGCTTAATGCCAGTGTGAACGCCCAAAAACTCTTGACGAGTCTTGATGATCATTGCGATCTCTTCAAGTGAACAGTTACCCGCTCGCTCTCCAATGCCATTGATCGTGCCTTCTATCTGACGTGCGCCAGCTTGAACGGCGGCAATAGAGTTGGCAACTGACATCCCCAAATCGTCGTGACAGTGAACGGAGATGATCGCTTTATCAATGTTCGGAACGCGGTTAAATAGGGTTTCAATAATCCCACCAAACTCACTTGGTACGGTGTAGCCAACGGTATCTGGAATGTTGATTGTACTCGCACCTGCATTGATGGCGGCTTCTACCATGCGACATAGGTTGTCGATTGGAGTACGACCAGCATCTTCACAAGAAAACTCGACATCATCAGTGTAGTTACGTGCATGTTTAACGGCGTTGACTGCCATTTCTAGTACATCGTCGTAGCTGCGGCGTAGTTTGTCTTCTACGTGAATGGTGGAAGTGGCTAAAAACGTGTGAATACGGAATTGGTCAGCCACTTTTAATGCTTCAGCGGCAGCATCAATGTCTTTCGCAACGGCACGCGAAAGGGCACAAACTCGACTGTTTTTTATGTTTTTTGCGATGGTTTGTACAGACTCGAAATCACCTGGTGAAGAGATTGGGAAGCCAGCTTCGATAACATCAACGCCGAGTCTTTCCAGCGCATAGGCAATCTGCAGTTTTTCTTTAACCGTCAAGCTTGCTGACAACGCTTGCTCGCCATCACGCAATGTGGTGTCGAATATAATGACCTGATCGTTCATGTTTGCTTCCTTCCTGATTTCTGCACTTTTGCGCAAGTGAATCGTTTACTTCCAGTATTTAGATATAAAAAAACCCGCATTCTCATGCGGGTTCTTAGAAATTGGTGTGGTTATTTTTCTTCCACAGCCTACCCGCGCGAACTGGTCACGATCAGGAGGAGGCTAAGCAGGATAGAAAAATGCGCTGACATAGTTGTTAAGCTTTCCACATAATTAAGTTAACAAATTAGTACCGCACTCCATGAAGCGCGTCAACCCTAAAGTCGATTTTTTATTCATATCGGATGAGTCTTTTCGTTTGCTTGAAAAAAATGATGCACTAAGTGAAACGACATGATGCGATAGAAACGTGCTAGAAGAAGTAAGTTCTCATCAAGTTTGCGACGTTTCATTACCAAAACAAGCATCGGGATTGCGACTTGTCACACAAAGGTCCGAATTGTTTGGCAAAAGTTTTGAATGACCATTTATAGTAGTGCAGTTGCACTAGGTAAAAGAAATAAGGGTTAGGGAAAGAATGAGGTTAACAAAACAATTTGGACGTTCAGCCATAGTATTTACTCTGGTCAGCTTGTCGGGTTGTCAGCTGTTTCAATCGCAGACCTATGTGGAAGTGGCTTCCCCCGTTGTTATGAATGATCACTCGCAGAGCGTCATGGTTATCAATGATCAAATGGATCGATTTTTGAGTTATGAGGGACGCGAATCGTTCTTGAATCAGATGCTTGTTGCCCTTGAGTCTGACAGCCGAAATAAGTTCAAAGGTAAAGATCCGGAAACGTATTCTTGGTGGAAGATCCGCGTTCAACCTAGAGAGAAACAGCAAGCGGAAGTTTTCCGACCAACCACTGAAGGTGTCGATACTTCAAACCCAGTAGAGTTTATGGATGTTTCTTACCGCTCTAAGACCACATTAAACCTACGCTCTAAACCGAGTCTTGAAGGGGCAAAGCTTGGCGTATTATCGAAAGGGGAAGTCTTTAATGTGCTAGCAAAAGTGGTTGATCAACCTTGGTTTCTCGTTGAACAGAAAGGAGTGATAAAAGGTTATGTCCATAAGGATTATGCGCGCAGCAATGTGATAAATCGTGACATTTTATCTACTCAGCCTAACCCTCTACTAGAGCCTAAATCGAGTAAAACGGAGCAAACGAGTATAGAGCATGAACTGTCGGGAAACTATACTTGCCGCTCACTGAGCTATGAGCTTACAAAAGATGGCGACATGACGACGGGCTCTTTGCGCGCCTGCCGCAAGAAGAGAAAAGTCTGGTATATAGACACCCCTCAACCGCAACCAGCAAACCCTTCTTAGTGTTCTATTTTATGGTTATGCCCAATAGATAAATTGTTGGGCATACTTTAATTTGGCCTTTGTCATTAATTGTCCAAACTCCCGTCATGCTGTTGTCACCTAAACCTCCTACTTTTCACACAAAGGCGTTGTCAAAGTAAGGAAAGGTCACATGCGAACCATAGAGACAATTACACAGCCAATTGCAACCATTGCTAAGTTTGATTTAGCGCTCTCTAGTGTTTGTCTTAAGCACCGTTTTAATCAACAAGTCGCCAATATCAGCAAAGGAGTCTCCCACAGTGGTGACGGGCATCTTTACTTGGTGTTGGGGTTATTAGCTTGGTATTTAGATAAGGAGCAAGGAGTCTGGTTTTTACTGGCGGGTTTACTTGCTTTTGCTATCGAGCTACCAATTTATTGGACGCTGAAAAATAGTTTTAAGCGTCGTCGCCCTGAAGAGCTTAATGCACTCCTTCCTGCTTTTATTACCCCCTCTGATCGCTACAGTCTTCCTTCAGGACACACTGCCGCTGCGTTTGTCATGGCGACGCTGATTGACCATTTCTATCCGAGCCTAGGCGTTGCTGCATTCTTTTGGGCAAGTTTAATCGGAACCGCGCGAATCTTATTGGGTGTGCACTTTTTTACCGATGTCATCATTGGTGCACTGCTTGGCAGTCTTTGTGGTGGATTAGCGATTGCGATGTTGGGAGGCTAATTGATGAAAATCTTGTACGGTGTTCAAGGGACAGGAAACGGACATATTGCACGCGCAAGGGCGATGAGTCATGCGTTTAAAGAGCACGATGTTGAGGTCGACTTTTTGTTTTCTGGGCGAGCGCCGGAAAAATACTTTTCAATGGAAGCATTTGGCGATTACCAGACTCGTCGAGGCTTCACCTTTATTACCGAAAAAGGCTCTGTAAACTACGCGAAAACAGCATTGAATAACAATTTGGTGCAGTTTTTCAAAGAAGTTAAGCAACTCGATCTGTCGTCCTACGATCTTATCATTAATGATTTCGAACCTGTGACTGCGTGGGCAGCGAGACAACAAAATAAGCCTTCTATTGGTATCAGCCACCAAAATGCTTTCCGTTATCCAGTGCCACTAAAGGGAGTAAGTTGGTTAGATAAATCCGTCATTGAATACTTTGCTCCCTCTCAGCACCACCTTGGTTTGCATTGGCATCATTTTGATCAACCTTTGTTACCACCAATAGTGCATACCGTCGATAGCCAAGCAGAAAACGACGACTTCGTGTTGGTGTATCTGCCGTTCGAATCGATAGAAGATATCTCGGACTTATTGTTCCACTTTAATCAACAAGCGTTTATCTGTTATCACCCGGATGTGATCGAATGTGAGCAGGTAGAAAACATAGAACTGCGCCCTTTATGCCACAGCAACTTCCAGCATCATTTGCATCGCTGTAGTGGTGTCATTGCTAATGGTGGGTTTGAGCTTCCTTCAGAAGCCTTGTCTTTGGGGAAAAAATTGTTACTAAAGCCACTCGCGGGTCAATTCGAGCAGCAGAGCAATGTTGCGACCTTAGAAGATTTAGGGCTTGCGATGTCGATGGAGAGCTTAGACATTTCCGCAGTACGCCAGTGGCTAAAGGAGCAACAAGCCGAAAGTGTGAAATACCCAGATGTTGCTCAGGCTATTGTTCATTGGGTACTGCAAGGTGCATGGGATTCAAAAGCAGAGTTATCCAGACAACTGTGGGAGCAGGTTGATTTTCCAAGTTACGTGTCGAACATTTAAGTACGTTGTTCAGTACACTGTTCCTTCCATTTTTGACACGATTTTGTTGCAGCCTTTCTGTTTAGAAGGCTGCATTTTTATTCTTCCTCTCTCATTTCTATTCAGTGTGTATTTGCTGATAATTTGACTGATAAGTGCAAAATTCAATCAGAGATATAGCTGTCATCTGTTGTTCTTATTCCAACTAATAACTGAGCTAAATGCATGCTTGTGTTGACCGCCTGTCCTATCAATTTGCTAAATACGTCCTCAAAGAATGCATTTTTACGTGTTTTATAGTTTTTTATGTTTTTATCAAGTCTTTGTTATTTAATAAATAAATACCTAATTGGCTAAAATTTACTGATTAAATATCAATCTAGTTGCGAAACCGCAATCGATTAGTTGATAGTACAGTTCGAGCCGGAAGTATCCGGACGATAAATATAATAAAAAGTTAGGTTATCTATTCGTAAAATGATTCGAATCCAGCCGCCGTCTTTTGTGCGAGATGGGATTCTATTCGTTATGAATTTAATGAACAAAGTTGACGATTACAAAAGAGGCGCACTCAATGTTAGAGAAGAAAGACGCGATGAGCGCAATTGCTAGCTACCGTATGGAAAGCACTTTGCGTGGTGTAGATTTAAACCTACTGACTGTATTTGATGCTGTAATGCAAGAGCAAAATATTACTCGTGCAGCACATAACCTAGGCATGTCTCAACCGGCGGTAAGTAACGCCGTGGCACGCTTAAAAGTGATGTTTAACGACGAGCTATTCATGCGCCAAGGCCGTGGTATTCAGCCTACGCAACGAGCACGTCAACTGTTTGGTCCTATTCGCCAAGCACTGCAGCTGATTCGCAATGAACTTCCTAGCTCCGTATTCCAGCCAGAATCTTCGACTCGCTTATTCAAGCTTGCGATTTGCAGCCCTTGCGACATGCGTTTTGCTCCGAAGATCATGGCAAAAGTGAATCAACAAGCACCAAACGTTCAGCTTCACCTAGATGCAGAATTTGACCGTTTGTTGTCTGAGCGTATGCGCTACCAAGAAATTGATTTTGTGATCGACTACGCTCGTTTTGATGAGCAAGGTTTCTCAAGTACTGAAATCTTCAAAGATGAATTAGTGGTTATCGCATCAAAAACACACCCACGCATTCAAGGTGGTGTGACGGCTGAGCAACTGCTTAACGAAAAGCATGCGAAGTTATCGAAAGTGCATGGCCAACGTAGTTTCTCAGAGCAAGCGTACCGTGAACTGGATTGCCAAGCGGCGTATGAAGGTTCTAGTTTAAGCAACCTACTATACGTGGTGGGTCAATCTGAGCTTGTGACTATTGCACCACGTTGGATGGCGGAAAATGCGGTAAACAGCGATCAACTGCAAATTCTTGATTTCCCATTTGCGAACAAAGAAATCAGCGGATTCTTAAGCTGGCATGAATCAAGTGAAAAAGATAAAGGCCACATTTGGCTACGCGATCAACTGATGATCACTTGTGGTGAAGTCGTTGCCGCAAAATAAGATGACGTTTGGTCTTCTCGATTAGACCATATTGGTAATCATCAATTTTTACAATTCATTGGTCCCCGAGCGATTTTTGTCTCTCGGGGCTTTTTGTTTTCGTAATAAACAATCTAAACAGTAAGTTAAATAGAGTAATCATTCAGCAATTTTAGGTACGTTCGCGACGTATAAGTGATAGTTGTCTCTTATTAGTGATAAGTTTGATACTGGTCAGTTGCGTTTTAGCAAGCCGTGAGTACACTTGTTCGCTCAATTAGCTTACGCCTGTAAGCCAAAAGGTAAGTAAAAGAATGGCCAAGTTAGATTTTCATATCGTTAAACGTATTCGTGAACAAATTGCGAACGGTGGTACACGCGTTGCACTCAAGCATAAAGTGGGTGAGGAGTGGCAAGGTATTACGTGGACGCAATTTGGTCAGCAAGTTGATGCTTTATCACTTGCACTTTTGGCTCAGGGATTAGGAGTCCAAGATAAGATCGGCATTTTCTCGAACAACATGCCGCAATGGACGATCGCTGATATCGCAGCACTGCAATTACGCAGCGTGACAGTACCTATTTACCCAACCAATACTGCCGCCCAGTCGGCGTACATCATTAACAATGCAGACGTCAAAGTTCTGTTTGTTGGTGAACAGCCTCAATTTGATGCAGCAGTGAGCATTTTCGACCAGTGCGAACAGTTAGAGCTCATTGTTGCGATGTCTGATGATATAGAACTTGGCGATCATGATTTCGTTATCTCTTGGCAAGCATTTGTTGCCAAAGGCGACGCTACATATCAAGTTGAATTGGACGCGCGTTTAGATCAGGCAAAAGAAGATGATCTACTCACGCTGATCTACACCTCGGGTACAACAGGCCAGCCAAAAGGCGTTATGTTGGACTACGCAAACATTGCGGCGCAATTGGAAGGGCACGATCAGCGCTTGAGCCTTTCTCAAAGTGACGTGTCATTATGTTTCCTTCCGTTATCACACGTATTTGAGCGCGCTTGGACCTTTTATGTATTGTACAAAGGGGCGACCAACTGCTATTTGCAAGACACCATGCAAGTACGTGATGCACTGAGCCAGGTGCGACCTACCGTGATGTGTGCCGTACCGCGTTTCTATGAGAAGATCTTCTCTGCGATTCATGAGAAAGTGTCTCGCGCGCCGATTCATCGTAAGATCATGTTTACTTGGGCAGTCAACATGGGCGCAAAAATGGCCGCTTGTCATCAAGAAAAACGTCAGCCATCGCTCTTGCTGCGTAAGTCATACGCTTTGGCGGATAAGTTGGTTCTGAGCAAACTGCGTGCGCTACTTGGCGGGCAAATCAACTTTATGCCTTGTGGTGGTGCAAAGCTGGATGAAACCATCGGTCGATTCTTCCATGCGATTGGTATCAACGTTAAGTTGGGCTACGGCATGACTGAAACCACGGCGACAGTATCGTGTTGGGATGATAAATGTTTTAACCCCGACTCTATTGGTATGTCGATGCCTGGCGCACAGGTTAAGATTGGCGAAAACAACGAGATTCTGGTTCGTGGTCCAATGGTGATGCGTGGCTATTACAAAATGCCAGAAGAGACGGAAAAGACCTTTGATGAGCACGGTTTCCTAAAAACGGGCGACGCTGGTTACATTGATGAAAATGGCAACTTGTTCATCACCGATCGTATCAAAGAGTTGATGAAAACTTCAGGTGGTAAATACATCGCTCCACAAATGATTGAAGGTGCGATTGGTAAAGACCACTTCATCGAGCAAATCGCAGTCATTGCGGATACTCGTAAGTTTGTTTCTGCGCTTATCGTGCCTTGTTATGACTCGCTAGAAGAGTACGCGAAAGAGCTGAATATCAAATATCACGATCGCGTTGAGTTGATTAAGCACCACCAGGTGGTCGAAATGCTTGAGAAGCGGGTGAACGATCTTCAAAAAGAGTTGGCAAAGTTTGAACAAGTGAAGAAGTTTAAACTGTTACCAAGAGCTTTCTCTATGGATGATGGTGAGTTAACGCCAACTCAAAAACTTCGTCGTAAAGTCATCAATGACAAATACCAAGATGAAATTGAAGAAATGTATAAGGAAAAGTCGGATAAAAAGTAACTTAAGCTGACTTAGATTTTATATTGATGAAAAAATCCCCAGTGATGTGATCGCGCATTGCTGGGGATTTTTGTTTGCATTGATTTTTTCTGCTTTGCTCGTCAAATAACGCTATTTCGCACCCTATAGCTAAAACCTTATGAAATAATGTTCTTTTTTTGAGCGTTAATTTTTTAGGTTGTACTGTGAAATAGGAGATGTGTGGCTGCTATTCCTACTAACATTCTAATTACTAGTATCTTGTTTAAAAAGTAGACCAATCTCTCATTAGACCCTTTGATAATAAAACGTTACATTTGTTGGGTAACCTTGCGGGATGTTATGACGAACGCAAGACATAGCCGAAAACGTGGAAGTATTTCGATTAGGCTACGAATAAGACCTAGACTATGTAAAACCAGACCAATCCGTTGACCTTACGGTGAGGAAACTGGCTAAGGAGAGCAATTATGACAGCAATGTTGTCAGGCGCAGAGATGGTGGTTCAATCTCTGATAGAAGAGCACGTAGAGCAGATCTTTGGCTACCCAGGTGGCTCTGTTTTGGATATCTACGATGCACTGCATGCCAAAGCCGATCAAATCAAACACGTACTTGTAAGGCATGAGCAAGCCGCCACTCATATGGCAGATGGTTACGCTCGAGCTACCGGTAAACCGGGTGTCGTACTTGTGTGCTCGGGGCCGGGCGCGACCAATACCATTACGGGTATTGCAACAGCGTATATGGACTCTATCCCAATGATCGTTATCTCGGGTAACGTACCGAATAGCCTAATTGGTAATGATGCTTTCCAAGAGTGTGACATCGTCGGTGTCTCCCGCCCAGTGGTCAAACACAGCTTTTTAGTAAAAAAAGCGGAAGATATTCCTGAAACAATCAAAAAAGCGTTTTATATCGCGACTACAGGTCGACCTGGTCCAGTTGTGATTGATTTGCCAAAAGATGTGATGAACCCGCAAATCAAACTGCCTTATCAATATCCAGAAACGCTTTCAATGCGTTCTTACAAGCCGACAACTTCGGGCCATAAAGGCCAGATTAAAAAAGCGCTTAAATCGCTATTAGAAGCGAAAAAACCAGTGCTTTATATCGGTGGTGGTGCGGTGATTTCTGGCGCCCATGAACATATTTTAGAGCTTTCCGACAAACTGAACCTACCCGTTGTGAGTACTTTGATGGGCTTGGGGGCATTCCCGGGTACACATAAAAACTCACTGGGCATGTTGGGTATGCACGGCACTTACGAAGCTAATATGGCAATGCATGAAGCGGATCTTATTTTTGGTATCGGTGTGCGTTTTGATGACCGTACAACCAACAACCTTGAAAAGTACTGCCCAAACGCAAAAGTGATGCATATTGATATCGATCCGTCATCGATCTCGAAAAACGTGAAAGTGGATTTGCCGATCGTAGGTTCTGCGGAAAAAGTGCTGACAACCATGCTCGGGCTGCTTGCAGAGCAAGGTAGTGGAAATGATCAAGATGCTATCACTGCATGGTGGGATGACATTCAAGTATGGCGTGACCGCAACTGCTTGTCTTATGAAACGTCTCCAGAACGAATCAAGCCACAGCAAGTAATTGAAACGCTGCACAAGCTAACTAATGGTGACGCATATGTGGCGTCTGATGTGGGCCAGCATCAGATGTTTGCGGCGCTGTACTACCCATTCAATAAGCCGCGCCGTTGGATAAACTCTGGTGGTCTTGGCACCATGGGATTTGGTCTTCCGGCTGGCATGGGCGTGAAGTTTGCCATGCCACAAGAAGAGGTCGTGGTTGTGACTGGTGACGGCAGTATTCAGATGAATATTCAAGAATTGTCGACAGCCATGCAATACGACATTCCGGTGAAGATCATCAACCTGAACAACCGATTCTTAGGCATGGTAAAACAGTGGCAAGACATTATTTATCAAGGCCGTCACTCTAATTCTTACATGAGTTCTGTTCCTGACTTTGCAGCGATTGCAGAAGCTTATGGTCACGTCGGTATTCGTATCGAAACGCCTGATCAGCTCGAAGAAGGGCTACAAAAAGCGTTGGATATGAAAGATCGTCTGGTGTTTGTGGACATCAACGTAGACGAAACCGAACACGTATACCCGATGCAAATCAAAGGTGAGGGTATGGATAAAATGTGGCTAAGCAAAACGGAGAGAACTTAATATGAGACACATTATTTCATTGCTATTGGAAAACCAACCGGGTGCGTTGTCTCGTGTTGTTGGTTTGTTCTCTCAACGTGGTTACAACATTGAATCTTTGACGGTATCACCGACTGATGATGAAACCCTGTCGCGAATGAACATTACCACGACATCTGATGAGATGCAGTTGGAACAAATTCAGAAGCAGTTACACAAACTGATCGATGTGCTGAAAGTACAAGAAGTCACCGAGTATGAGCACATTGAGCGTGAACTGATGATGGTGAAAGTGAAAGCCAGTGGTTTTGCGCGAGCAGAAGTGAAGCGGACGGCAGACATCTTCCGTGGCCAGATCGTGGATGTCACGGCTTCCCAATACACCGTACAACTTGCGGGTACGAGTGAAAAGCTAGATGCCTTCATTCAAGCGATATCCGAAGTGACCGAAGTTGTCGAAGTTGCTCGTAGTGGTGTCGTTGGCATTGCGCGAGGAGAGCGAGCCCTCAAACCTTAACTCTCTGATTGCATATAGAAAAGCCACTTAATCTAAGTGGCTTTTTTGTTTAGAAAATAACAATTAATGATATAATTGTCGTTTTAGTAAGCATGATAGGCATTAGACGTGTGAAAGTACCTAAGCGAGTCGGCACCTTATTGGCGACAGCACTATTTTTTAGTGCACTCACTGCCGCTTACTACTATCAGAAATATCTGACGTTGTTAGAAAACAATGTTGAGAACACCGCTCAAGAAGCGTTACATCAATTGGCCTATACTGGCCGTGAATACAGCAATATTCAGGATCAAATCGAAACGATCAGTGACCTACTTGGTCACAGCCAAAGTCTGTATGAATATCTGCGCCAACCTAACCGGGTGAACCGTTCCATCTTAGAAGACATGTGGATCTCGGTCGCAATCAATCAAAAGTTGTATAAGCAAATTCGCTTTCTTGATGTTTCTGGTCGAGAAAAAGTGAGGATTAATTATGAGATTGAAACAGGCGCTGCGTTGCCCGCGATCAAATTGCAAAATAAGTCAGAGCGAGATTACTTTCAATTCGCTAAGAACTTAGACGATGGCGAAATCGCTTCGTGGGGGATAGGTTTAGAACGAGAGTATGGCGAGTTAGTCTATCCCTATAGCCCGTCACTGCGTATTTTGATGCCTATTTCGCTTAACGGAAAGCGCGAAGGGTATCTTGTGCTTAATGTTGATATTGACTATTTATCCTCTCGACTCAACTATTCGTCAGTGCTTGATTTCCATATTGAGCTGATTAAGAGTGACGGATTTTACATTGATAGCCCTAAATCAGCTCGTTTGTATGGCCATATAATTCCCGCTCGCTCTCAATTTAATTTTGGCCGGATGTACCCAAACATTTGGCGTAGTTTAAATTCAAAAGATTCGGGCTATGCTTACAATGGTTCGAATTTGGTCGCGTATCGCACCATCCAGTTTGTTTCTAGCGAACCTCTTCATCTGGTTATTGATCTTACCAATGAGCAGTTATTATCCCGAGCTCAGAGGGATATTGATGACTTAATCCAAGAAGCGTTTTTTGTTTTAAGTTTGGTGCTCGGCTTCACTTTGCCGACGGCAGCCCTTGCTCTGCATTATCGGCGTCATAGTATGGAATCGAAGTTGGCTCGAGCTGCTCTTGATGGTATGACTGCGGTGATGATCTCGGATGCTTCACATAGAATCATCATGGTTAATCAAGAGTTTGAAAATATGATGGGTTACTCAACCAAGCATGCCCAAGGTTGGAGTGCACATCATTTAATTCTCTTACCTGAAGATCTCGAAGCAAACCTGAGTATCTGGAAAGCATTGAAGAGTGAACACGTATGGGAAGGGGAGATTCGTTGTCGAACTAAGTTTAATCAAGTCTTTACCGCAATAATGCGTATTCAGGCGAATTTAACCAAATCAGGTAAAGTGAGTTATTACATTACGTCGCTGGTGGATATCTCTGGGCAAAAAGAGTTAGAAGAAAAATTACGAAACCTAAGCGAAAAAGATGGCTTGACGGGGTTGTGGAACCGCCGAAAATTTGAAGAGCAATTGGCGCAATATGCGGGGATTATTGAACGCTATCCTGATAGCCCTCCTGCTTGTTTGGCGTTGTTTGATATTGACCATTTTAAGCGTATTAATGACGAGCTTGGCCACGACGAAGGAGACAAGGTGATTTGTAGTGTCGCAGAAACCCTCCTAGAAGAAGTCCGCAGCACAGATTTTGTATCTCGTGTCGGTGGTGAGGAATTTGCAGTGATTATGCCGCATACAACACTAGAAGAGGCTGAAATTGTATTGAACAGGCTACGTGTCGCGGTTCAAATGCGTAGTGATAGAGGCATTACTGTAAGTGCTGGGTATAGTGATTTAACCTCTGATCGTACAAGAACGTATAAATGTGCTGATATTGCTTTGTATGAGTCAAAAAGTGCAGGGCGTAACTGCGTATCGCTATGTCATAGTTATGATGATATTGCTTAGTGCTTTTACAAAAACGAAAAAACGGGGATAGACCCCCGCTTTTTCAGTCTCAGCGTTATTCGCTAGCCAGTATGCGACATTGGTTATCGATGGCGGCTTCGATACACTGTATTGACTGTCTCAAATAACGCTCTAGATAACCTAAAGCATCCTGACTCTTTTTGTCTAGTGATGCCTTCATCAGTATTTCTTGCTCATCGAGATTACAGTGCCCAGGGTTCCCTGTGCCTAAAATCTGCATCGCGAAGTATTGGTAGCGTTTAATTTGCGTGAGTAGATCGCAGAAAAAACCAAACATATTGACAGAGCCAGCACCTTCAAACAGCGCAGTAAGAAACTGATTTTGGCGCTCTTCCCATTCCCTCCAACAAAAGCTTTCGCCAGGTTTTACTCGGGATAACTTGTGATAAGCAGTTAGTACATCCAGTTCCCATTTTTCATCGCCAATCGTAATTGCCTTACTGAGTAAGCATGCGGAGACCATTTGCAGGCTTTCGTACAAGTCATGTAACTCATCTTTACATACAGGTGCAACCCAGCAGCCTTTTTGCGGCTCGAGTTTGACGTATTTGCTCCAAGATAATTGCACCAATGCTTCTCGAATGGGTGACGCTCCTACGTTGTACTTCTCTTTGAGTTCGGCAACCACGAGTTTTTGACCTGGTTTAAGCTCGCCATCGAGAATATCCTGACGGATCATTCTTAATACTTTGTCGGTAAGAGTGGGACTAGACACATACACCTCATAGAAGAAACTTTAATCGTGACGATAAAATTAAACAGTACGAAATTCTGATAGAGGTGAATAATACAATTAGCCTATTATGAGAGCAAGAAAGCCATATAAAAAAGGAGGGCATAAGCCCTCCTTCTCAAGAAACTGAAGTGTTAAAAGTTCAGTCTTATAGTACGTGTACAGAAGCTGTGTTCGTAGTACCTGAAGCAACTAGAGCGCCAGAAACCATAACAACGATATCGCCTTTGTTACCTAGACCTGATTCTAGAGCAAGTTCTTTACCCGCTACGTAGAATGCGTCAGTGCTTTCGATTGAATCAACAACTACAGGAGTAACACCTTTAGTTAGAACTAGCTGTGCAGCAGTTTTCTTGTTAGTTGTTAGCGCTAGGATGTTTGCAGTTGGGAAGTACTTACGTACTGAACGTGCAGACTTACCGCCTTCAGTTGCAACAACGATAAGTGGAGCTGCTAGTTTCTCAGCTGTGTCTACAGCGCCTTTACATACTGCTTCAGTGATGCGAAGACGTGGGCTGTCTAGACGAGAACCTAGTTCAGCTTTTAGCGCTGAGTCAGTACGGTTCGCGATTTGAGCCATGATAGTTACCGCTTCAACAGGGTATTTACCTTTCGCCGTTTCACCAGAAAGCATTACTGCGTCAGTACCGTCCATTACCGCGTTAGCAACGTCGCCTGCTTCCGCACGAGTAGGACGTGGGTTGTTGATCATAGAATCAAGCATTTGAGTTGCTGTGATAACCATCTTACGTGCACGGTTACACTTCTCGATCATCATTTTCTGAGCGAAGATTACTTCTTCAGCTGGGATTTCAACACCTAGGTCACCACGAGCAACCATGATGCCGTCAGAAAGCTCTAGGATCTCGTCGAAGTTATCAACACCTTCTTGGTTTTCGATCTTAGAGATGATGTGGATGTTCTCGCCGCCGTTTGCAGCAAGTACTTCACGGATTTCTTGAACGTCAGACGCTTTACGGATGAAAGAAGCTGCTACGAAGTCAACGCCTTGCTCACAACCAAATTTAAGGTCGTTCTTATCTTTTTCAGATAGTGCAGGTAGGTTTACAGAAACGCCAGGAAGGTTAACACCTTTGTTTTCGCCTAGTGCACCGTTGTTAAGAACTTTACATTTAACTTCAGTTTCAGTCTTAGAGATAACTTCCATCTCGATTAGACCGTCGTCTACTAGGATAGTGTTACCTACGTTTAGGTCTGCTGCGAAACCAGCGTAAGTTACTGCAACTTTATCTTTGTTACCTACAACTGAAGTGTCAGTTGTGAAAGTGAATTCTTGACCTGCTACTAGATCAACATCGTTACCGCCTTCTAGCT
Source organism: Vibrio sp. D431a (assembly GCF_030248655.1). Lineage (NCBI taxonomy): Bacteria > Pseudomonadati > Pseudomonadota > Gammaproteobacteria > Vibrionales > Vibrionaceae > Vibrio > Vibrio sp. D431a. The sequence goes on from NZ_JAHGAP010000013.1 coordinate 260,172, forward strand.
TGATAGTGCGGATTTCTGGACCTTTAGTATCTAGAAGAATTGCTAGTGGTTTGCCAGTAGCTTCCATTACTTTACGGAAGTTCGCGATACGAGTGCCGTGTTCTTCGTAGTCACCGTGAGAGAAGTTAAGGCGCATTACGTTCATGCCTGCGTTAACTAGTTCAGTTAGCTTCTCTACAGATTCTGTTTTAGGGCCAATCGTACATACGATTTTGGTCTTTTTCATGGAAGATACTCTCCGGTAAGTATAGTTACAATTTGAAAGTCGGTTATTTACTCTGAAGTCAGGACGTTTTTGATGACATTTAGTACCTGTCACCCACCGATTTTTCGTCTCATTATTAGAACTTCAGATTCTGAAAGTCTTTCACCAAGTTTAGTCATTTTATGACTAAAAGATCGGCGATTTTGGTTACCTTTTTGTGACTAATCCCACTTTATATGCAGAAAGTTGCAAAAAAATAGCCTTCAATTCTGTAATTTTTTTTCTTTTCGGTGGCGAATTCTACCACTGAATGAATCCAATATCACTGTTTAAGAATTGTCTTAGGACAAGGTTTTATCGAGAAATATTAATTTTTTGGTTCGAAATAAATGGACTTAAAAGTTTCGGTTTGACTATAATAAGTTTCACATCGAAACTTAAAATCAAAACTTAAATGTCGAAACGAAATACTCAATTAAGAAGACACGCCATTTCTAACTTGGTTTCTGAACTAGGAGAAGTCAGCGTTGATGAACTTGCTCAGAAATTCGAAACCTCAGAGGTCACGATTAGAAAGGATTTAGCTTCTTTAGAGAAAAACGGCCAACTTCTACGCCGCTATGGCGGTGCGATTGCTATCCCAAAGGAAGTCATTCACGAAGAATTGGGCGCTAATGTTTCGACTCGAAAGTTAAGCTTAGCAAAAGCAGCTGCATCATTGATTCGCGATCATAATCGCATCGTGATCGACAGTGGCAGCACGACTGCCGCGCTGATTCAACAGTTGAATGACAAACGTGGCTTAGTGGTCATGACCAACTCGTTGCATGTTGCTAACGCCCTAAATGAATTAGAGAGCGAACCGACACTGCTGATGACTGGTGGTACTTGGGATACGCACTCAGAGTCCTTTCAAGGCAAAGTGGCCGAATCTGTATTACGAGCTTACGACTTTGACCAACTATTCATCGGTGCGGATGGCATCGATCTCGAGCGTGGAACCACCACATTTAATGAGTTGGTTGGCTTAAGTAAGGTAATGGCAGAAGCGTCACGTGAAGTGATCGTAATGATCGAGTCCGAAAAAATCGGCCGTAAGATCCCAAACTTAGAGCTCGCTTGGCATCAAGTTGATGTGTTGGTGACCGATGCAGATATCCAAGCAGAGCATAAAGTACAGATTGAACAACATGGCGTGAAAGTCATTTGCGCCTAATAATGTAATCAGTTTCATATTTTACTTCCCTCTGGATAAAGGCCTTTACTTGCTGCCTCTATTTGAAATCATGGCTAGGGAAGAACAAAACTACAAACGGAGATAAACACATGTGTGGAATCGTAGGTGCAGTAGCACAACGAGATGTTGCAGAAATTTTGGTTGAAGGTCTACGCCGCTTAGAGTACCGCGGTTACGACTCTGCTGGCGTTGCGGTTGTTGATGGCGAATCAAACCTAACGCGCGTTCGTCGCTTGGGTAAAGTACAAGAATTGGCTGATGCAGTAGAAGAAGCAAAAGTGATCGGCGGAACTGGCATTGCGCACACTCGTTGGGCGACGCACGGTGAACCTTCTGAAATCAATGCTCACCCACACATGTCTGGTGATATCGCAGTTGTCCATAACGGCATCATCGAAAACCATGAAGAGCTGCGTGAGCTGCTTCAATCTCGTGGCTACGTGTTTGAATCGCAAACGGATACAGAAGTTATCGCACACATGGTTGAGTGGGAACTTCGTACTTCAGAAACGCTATTAGAAGCGGTACAAAAAACAGCAAAACAACTTGAAGGCGCATACGGCACGGTAGCGTTGGATCGCAAAGATCCTTCACGCATCGTAGTAGCGCGTTCAGGCAGCCCGATCGTGATCGGTTTTGGTGTAGGTGAAAACTTCCTAGCGTCTGACCAACTTGCATTACTTAACGTTACGCGCCGTTTCATGTACCTAGAAGAAGGGGACGTAGCAGAAATTACTCGCCGTGAAGTCACTGTGTTTGATGCAACGGGTGAGCCAGTTGAGCGTGAAATTGTTGAATCTAACGCAGAGCATGATGCAGGTGATAAAGGCCAATACCGTCACTTCATGCAAAAAGAAATCTATGAGCAACCTAAAGCGTTGATCAACACAATGGAAGGTCGTATCACGGCAGACTCTGTTGTGACAGACGCGATCGGTGTGCACGCGGCAGACATTCTAAGCAAAGTAGAACACGTACAAATCGTCGCGTGTGGTACGTCTTACAACGCAGGTATGACAGCGCGTTACTGGTTTGAAGACATTGCTGGCGTTAGCTGTGATGTAGAAATCGCGTCTGAGTTCCGTTACCGCAAGTTTGTGACTCGTCCAAACAGCCTTCTTATTACGTTGTCTCAGTCTGGTGAAACTGCAGATACGTTAGCAGCACTTCGTCTTGCGAAAGAGAAAGGTTATATGGCGGCGATGACCATTTGTAACGTAGCAGGCTCTTCTCTGGTTCGTGAATCAGATTTTGCATTCATGACTCGCGCTGGCGTCGAAATCGGCGTGGCTTCAACCAAAGCGTTCACGACTCAGCTTTCTGCACTACTTATGCTGGTAACAGCACTAGGTAAAGAGCAAGGCCGCATCAGCAAAGAGAAAGAAAAAGAGATTGTTGAAGCGCTGCATGCACTTCCTAAGCAAATCAACGCGGCACTTTCTTTCGAGAAAGAAATTGAAGCACTAGCAACGGATTTTGCAGACAAGCACCACACATTGTTCCTAGGCCGTGGCGAGTTCTACCCAATCGCGATGGAAGCGTCTCTAAAACTGAAAGAGATCTCTTACATCCACGCAGAAGCGTACGCGGCGGGTGAACTAAAACACGGTCCTCTTGCGCTGATTGATGCTGACATGCCTGTTGTTGTGGTTGCACCAAGCAACGACCTACTTGAAAAGCTAAAATCAAACGTTGAGGAAGTACGTGCGCGTGGCGGTCTTCTGTATGTATTCGCAGATGCAGACGCAGGCTTCGAAGGCGATGAAACAATGAAGATCATCACGATGCCTCACGTTAGTGAAATCACGGCGGCGATCTACTACACCATCCCAATGCAATTGCTGTCTTACTACGTAGCACTGATCAAAGGTACGGACGTAGACCAACCACGTAACCTAGCGAAAGCGGTAACGGTTGAGTAATTACGCTTAACAGCAAAAATCCTGAGCGGCACATGCGAGAGTATGTGCCGCTTTTTTATTTAAACCCATTTTAAGGTTTGTGAGTTATTGACCCAACTGGTGAGCGGTTAGAATTGCAGAGTAGACATTTTCTGCCGTCACTGGGAATGGCATATTGTGGATGGTTTCTCCCTCGGCCGTTGAGGCTTCGGCGACCTCGCGCAACTTAGCGTGGTTAAGCTCTTTAACGCCCATATCAAATAAGTTGGTTGGTAGACCTACAGAGCGGCAGAATGCAAGAACCGTATTAATCTCTTCCATCGCTGCGTTTTCTAGTACCAGCTGAACTAGTGTGCCGAACGCGACTTTCTCACCATGATAGAGATGATGACACTCTTCAAGCTTAGTTAGGCCGTTATGAATAGCGTGAGCACCCGCTAGACCACTGCTTTCAAAACCGATACCGCTAAGGTATGTATTGGCTTCAATAATGTTTTCTACCGCTTTGGTGCTCACACCATTTTCTACTGCAGCTTTTGCTTTTACACCATCTTCAAGCAAGGTTTCATAGCAAAGTTTCGCAAGCGCTTGTGCTGAACGCGTCGCTAACCCACCAGCCATTGTTGCCTTACCAGAAGTCATGTTGGCACGAGCTTCAAAGTAGGTGGAAAGCGCGTCGCCCATCCCCGATACAAGTAAGCGAACAGGGGCTTTGGCGATGACTGACGTATCCATGATGACCATGTCTGGGTTTTTAGGGATCATCAAATATTCTGCAAATTCACCTTCAGGTGTGTATATCACCGCAAGCGCTGAGGTTGGCGCATCAGTCGAGGCAATCGTAGGAACCACCACGACAGGAATTTTTGTGTAAAACGCAACAGCCTTTGCTGTATCTAACGTTTTACCACCACCAATACCGACAATGACATCGTGTTTCTGAGTGGCACAAATGTCCGTGATGCGTTCAATCTCAACGCGTGAACATTCGCCACCAAAAATGTTCATAGTGAGTGGAAGCTTTTCGTCAGCAAAACTTTGTTTGACGTCATCACCAACCAGGTTAGTCACGAACTCATCGGCAATTACTAACGGACGTTCACCCAATGTTTTCACATAGTGAGCGATAGATGTAAGTACTTGTTCACCTTGGACGTATTTGCTTGGGCTGATAATAATTTTGTCCATAATTCAAACCTTTAACCTTTTTTATGTGTGTTTTGGACTGCAATGAATATCCATTGTAGGGATAAGGTTTATATTAGGTTTGGTGTGGTAAGTGGTGAAGGATATCTCTGGTTTTGTTCCATGCTTTTATGACCTCTGTGTCAAACCGACTGCCAGAAGTAATAAGAATCAGCATGCTTTATGGCGACGATCACTATTCAGGAAAATTTGTCGTTTTTCGTTTCATATTGAAACAATAATGCCGAAGTTTTTGTTTCAATATGAAACGGATTGATTTTTGTTGAGCACGCATTTTCTCTGTTTAAGATGAATTCATACCCTACATAAAAATATAAATGGAATGAGATAGAACGATGAAAAAGTTAATTAACCAAGTTGATGATGTTGTATTGCAGCAAATGGAAGGTCTGGCTTTATCTCGCCCAGAGCTAAAAGCGAACTACGAACCTCGTTACATGTGGCACGAGGAAACACCGGGGCAAGTGGCACTGGTTTCTGGTGGTGGCTGTGGTCATGAACCTTTGCACGCAGGTTTTATTGGTAAAGGCATGCTGACAGGCGCCTGCCCTGGAGAGGTATTTACTTCACCAACGCCAGATCAAATGTACGAATGTGGCAACCAAGTGAATACTGGTGAAGGCGTGCTATTTATCATTAAAAACTACACCGGAGACGTGTTGAACTTTGAAACGGCTGTGGAGCTGCTTCATACCGATGGCATCAAAGTTGGGTCGGTGTTGGTGGATGACGATGTTGCAGTCAAAGACAGCCTGTATACCGCTGGTCGCCGTGGCGTAGCTGGAACGGTATTGGTTGAAAAGTTAGTTGGGGCTGCCGCGAGCAAAGGTTATTCGTTGGAGCAATGTGAAGCACTGGCTCGTCGCGTTAATAATCACTGTCGTTCATTTGGCGTGGCGCTTAATGCTTGTGTTGTACCCGCAGCAGGTAAACCATCTTTTGTTCTGGAAGATGATGAAGTGGAGTTTGGTGTTGGTATCCATGGTGAACCAGGTATCAAGCGAGTGAAATACACCGATGTCGATACGTTAGTGGATGAAATGTTTGCTGAAGTTGCTGAAAACACGCCTTATCAGCGCACATTGCGTATTTGGAATCGTGACGAAGGTGAATGGGATGAAGTGGAGTCCAGCATTGAGCCTTTCGCCGCTGAACACAACTACATCGTGATGGTGAATGGTATGGGTGGTACGCCAACTTCAGAGCTTTACGGAGTGTACCGCCGTCTGGCTCATAACTGCGAGCAAGCAGGGTTCCGTATCGTGCGTAATATGGTTGGTAACTTCTGTACGTCACTCGATATGGAAGGCGTTTCGATTACGTTGCTGAAGGCAGACAAAGAGATGTTGGAGCTGTTTGATGCTCCTGTCGATACGGCCGCGATCAAGTGGTAACAGGGGGGAGCAAACATGCAAATTGAAAAACAACATATCGTTCACTGGCTAGAGTTATGTGCAAAAACGTATCAAGAGAATCAAGATTTTCTGACCGACCTTGATCGTGATATTGGTGACGCAGACCACGGTCTCAATATGAACCGTGGCTTTAAAAAAGTCGCGGAAAAACTGCCGCAATTTGCGGACCAAAATATCGGCAGCATTCTCAAGAATACGGGCATGACCTTGCTTTCTAGTGTCGGTGGGGCAAGTGGCCCTCTGTATGGCACGCTGTTTATTCGCACGGCCGCCGCTGTCGGAGCCCGAGAGCAATTAACGTTTGAAGAGTTGGTGGATGCACTAAAAAGCGGTGTGGATGGCGTGGTGTCTCGTGGTAAAGCAGAGCTGGGTGATAAAACCATGTGTGATGTTTGGTTACCCGTTTTAGTTAGCGTGAAGGCGTCGTTAGAAAATGGTATGAGCGCCGATCACTTACTGAATGAAATGGTTGAGCTAGCAGAAACGAGCGCGGTTGCCACGATTGAAATGTTGGCGAAAAAAGGGCGAGCAAGCTATCTGGGGGAACGTAGTATTGGTCACCAAGATCCCGGTGCAACCTCTTCTTTGTTAATGATTAAAGCACTCCAGCAGGTAATAGCAGGTAATTAAGATGGTGGGAATTGTAGTTGTATCTCATAGTCGTCGACTTGCAGAAGGGGTGGCAGAACTTGCCACCCAAATGACGCAAGGCAAAGCCAAGCTTGCGATTGCTGCTGGGATTGATGATCCAGAGAACCCGATCGGAACCGATGCCATTGCCGTGATGGAAGCGATTGAGCAGGTACAAGATCAACAAGGGGTTGTTGTGTTGATGGATCTTGGCAGCGCGTTGCTTAGCACGGAAATGGCTCTGGACCTGATTGATGATCATGTGAGGGAAAATGTCACCCTTATCTCGGCACCTATTGTTGAAGGAACCATGGCGGCGTCGGTGGCTGCTGCTGCCGGACTACCTTTATCGACGGTAGTCGAAGAGGCACAGAATGCGTTAAGCGTAAAACAAGAGCATCTTGGTGATCAGCCACTAACATCCGCTGAGATAGCGCCAGTATCAGAGAACTTTGAGCAAGAACGGACATTTGATTGGGTAGTGCAAAATCCGCATGGATTACATGCTCGTCCCGCTGCGGCCATTGTTGGTGCACTCGCGCCTTTCGACTGTCAATTATGGTTGAAAAAAGGCGAGCGCCGTGTGAACGCGAAAAGCTTGAACAGCATTGCGAAACTTGGCGTTCGTAGTCAAGAGACGATCACGCTGTGCGCACTCGGCTCTCAATCCAGTGAAGCAATCAAGGCATTTGAAGCCTTAGCTAGTGAGCACTTCGGAGAAAAAGAGGCGGTTGAGCAAGGCATTGTCGAACCTGAAGAAAGCTCGGATACTCTGCTCGATGGCATGGCCTCAAATCAGATTGAAGGTGCTGTTGTTGGTATTCGAGTCAATGACGGTATCGCTACTGCTCCTGCTGTCCTTTTTACTCATGAAATGCCAGCAGTGCCTGAACGTGATTTCCAAAGTGAACAAGATGAAATTGAACGGGTTAAGCGTGCGATAGGCGTGGTTGTTCAACATTTGCAGGAGCAAGCGAAGCAGCCGAAAGGGGAAATATTTTCCGCTCATAGCATGATGCTCAGTGACCCAGAATTATGGGCATCGGTCGAGTCGCGAATTCAAACGGGCATGATAGCCGAGCAAGCTTGGGTAGAATCACTGCAAACGTTGGCCGAAGAGTTTCGCCAGGCAGAAAGTCAGTACATGCGGGAACGCGAAGCAGATGTGCATGATATCGCACGCCAAGTTATGGTCGAAATGACAGGCGTAACGCCTAATGCCATCGACATTCAGGAACCGAGTATTTTGTTGGCCCGCGACCTGATGCCTTCTGATGTGGCCGGGCTTGATAAATCGAAAGTGCTTGGTATCTGTTTGAGTGAGGGAGGGAAAACCTCTCACAGTGCGATTCTTGCTCGTGCGATGGGGATTCCTGCCATCGTTAAAGCTCAGGGCTGCCTTGATGCTGTGCGTGCTGGTCAAGTGGTGACTATTGATGGCTTTCGAGGGCATTTATGGTTCTCTCCTTCAGATGCCGTACAGCAGGAATTAGAAGCGCAACAAATTGAGTGGCAAAGCACCCGACAAAGTGCGCTAGCGAGTGCTCAGCAAGCCGCAGTCACCTGTGATGGTGTCCATATTCCAGTATTCGCCAATATTGGTGGACCGAAAGATATTGATGATGCACTAACATCAGGAGCTGAGGGCGTTGGTCTATTCCGGACTGAGTTTCTATTTCAAAACAGTGATGAGTTGCCGACTGAGGAAGCGCAATACCAAGTGTATCGTGATATTGCTGCCGCACTTGGTGATAAGCCACTTACGATTCGTAGTCTAGATGTTGGCGGTGATAAGCCTTTAGCCGCTTATCCTATGCCAGCAGAAGATAATCCATTTTTAGGTTTGAGAGGGGTGCGGTTGTGCCTTCAACATGAGTCATTGTTTACCGCTCAACTTCGAGCCATTCTGAGAGCCTTTCACGAGCAACCGAATATTCAATTGATGATACCGATGGTGGCTCAGGTTGAAGAAGTGAGAAAAGTAAAAGTGCTGTTGGCGCATCAAGCAAACCAACTCGGCTTGGATGCGACTCATTTGCCCGTTGGTATTATGATTGAGGTACCAGCCGCGGTGTTAAATGCTGATGCGTTAGCCCAAGAAGTCGACTTTTTCTCTATCGGCACCAATGATTTGACTCAATATGTTATGGCCGCCGATCGAGGTAACGCCGCTGTTGCTGAATTGGTGAACTACTTTGAACCATCGGTACTAAAAGCCATTGAGCTCACGTGTGCAGCAGGCGATTGCGCGGGCATACCGGTTAGTATGTGTGGTGAGATGGCTGGCGATCCAAATGCCACAGAAACATTGCTTCGCGTGGGGTTGCGAAAATTCAGCGCCAGTTCGAGCATGCTACCGGGACTAAAAGCGCAGATTCGTCAGTTGTCTGTCGATGTTTAATCGATACCTTATCGTTAGTACACCTGTACCGGCGTGCTTACGCCGGTTTTACTTTTGTTATAGGAACGCCAATTCACGACTTAATACAGCTTCATTTGCTCCTGCAGCCCAAACTTATTAATTTTTCTCCATAAGGTCGTGCGGCCAATTTGCAATGCTTTCGCCATATCATGCATTTTGCCATCACACTGATTCCAAGCCTGAACAATCGCTCTTCTCTCGGCTTCTTCTAACGTGATTACTGGCGTATTTTCTGCGGTATGGCGAGAATTCAGTTTAATGTCTTCAGGAATATCGTTCAGCTTGATTAAGTTGGAACTGCGGTTAAGCAAAATTCGCTCAGTTCGATTTCTTAATTCAGAGTTGTTGCCTGACCAACGAAAATTCATCAACGCTTCCAGTGCGACTGGCTCTATCGAGATCGTCACATTGTGGCGGCGTTCATAATGGCTGATAAGTTGCTGGACGAGAAATTCAATGTCTTCTTTACGCTTTCGTAGTGGCGGAATATGCAGCTCGTTCGAGGAGATTTCATAATAAAGTTGCCGACCAAATGAGCGCTGAGTGACATACTCGCTGATCTCTGAAGCGGTGCTGGTAATAAGTTGAAAATCTACGGGGATCAATCGCAAACTGTCGCTGCGGCTGACGAGCCCAGTTTTTAACAACTTAAGTAGCACGGCTTGTAAATCGGGCGACAGATATTCCACCTTTTCTAAAAAGAGCGTACCGCCATGGGCGAGCTCAAACTTTGAAGGCATGCCTTGCCCTTCGTCATACCCCAGAGTTTCTTTGACCAGTTGCTCTGTATTGATGGAGCGGCAGTTGAGCGTAATGAACGGCCCTTCTTTGTAAGTGCTTTCGTTATGGATCGCCATGGCGAGAGTGGCTTTTCCTACACCTTCTTCACCCGTAATTAGAATCGGTGATTTGGACTTTATGGCCCGTTTTGCAACGGTAATGACATGCTTCATTTTTCGTGAAATGACAGGCAAAGTGCTGAACGTATAGCGCGCACTGCCACCTATTTGTTGTTGAGCAAGTTCGCGAATTTTATCGATAGGGTGCAAGAACAATAAGTGTGTGCCGTCGTTGAGTGGACGCAAGGTGATGATCGCTTCAACAAACTCGCCACGAACCTCTACCGTTGTGAGTTTACGGTTTATGCTCGCACCTGACTCAATACTAGTAAGGACATTCGGTGGGAAGCGCAAAACAGAAAAGACTTCTTTATCCAAGACCTGACTGGCTTTAATGTTTAACAAGCGCTCGGACTGGTGATTTACCATGGTTATACGGCTCTCTTCATCCCAGGCCAGAAGGCCGTCATCCATGCACTCTAACGTTGCGTTATGCGCACAAGTGAGGCGGTTCATGTTTTCTTGTTCCGACTGAATGTGGATTTGCAAGCTGACTTCTTTCGCGCTCGACGCGATGATGACTAAGTCTTCTTTCTTATAGCTTTCCGCTTTTCTGAAAAGGCATGTTGTACCGCGTAATTTGCCAAATTGGTCAAAAACAGGCGCCGCTACAGAGGCATAAGAGTGCAAGTGGCGATTGAAATGTTCGGCAGCAAAAACTTCACACGGGATATGAGTGTTGATACAGAGATTGACTGCATTTGTGCCTATCTTTCCTTCGGAGAGAAAACAGCCTTGTTTAATACCGAGCGCCTGCATCTCTTGTTGCATTGAGTTATGTCCCACAACAGATAGAACGCAGCCGTTGCCGTCAGTCACCATCAATACCAGGTCTTCGTCACCAAGCATATCGTAGGTATCTTCAAGCACGGTCGTGGCGCATTCGATGAGATATTCGTTGCGCTTCATTAGAGATGAGAAGGTAAATCCAGAAGCAATATGTGGTTTTGACCAGGTGTAAGGGCTGCATTGCTTTATGCAACGCTCCCACGACTCGAGGACGGGAGTGCGGGAAAATTCTGGAGATACCCAGTGGTGTTTCTGGAAAAACTCCCACTTAGTTTTAGTGTCTTCGATTGAAAGCATGCGATACCGTTTCAATACTAGCGATAGATTGGTCTGATGTTACAGAGACATCGGAATATGGACTGTGATGGCTTTCACGCACGTTGTATAGAAGAATGTGCAAAAAGGGGGGCGAGTTGAGGAGGCTTCCGTGCCAGTTTTTCGATTAAAAAGGGCTGTCTTTGCCGAGCTCATTGCAAATCTCGACAATGGCAAGTGAGAGCCCTGACTTAATGATTTGTTGTTGACGTTGCAGTTGTAGCTGATAAAACTCAAGGTCGATGTCGTCATCTGGTTCGCTGACTTCCAGTTGTACCATGCCCATTTTCTTCACCAAGTGCAGTTTCTTAATTGGTTCTAGAATATTCGGGTCAGTGAATTCGTAATCTGAAGCGTCACTATTGAGTTGGTTTTTGAGTTTGATGATGTCTTCGATGTCGTGGTAAATGTCATCGGGGAGCACTCCCAAGCCAAACAATAACTTCAAACGAACAGACAGATCGCCCAGCGGTCCAGAGTCTTGTAGCAGCGGACCGACAACTGATTGAACAGCGAAGTTATCTTTACGAAAGATTCTTTGCACCAACCCGTCGATCGAATCGTTAAAAACGTCGACTGCTGCAATGAAAAAGCCTCGTACCGATGGTGCGCTGTTTAATCGCTCAATGATCTCGGTTTCGTTGATGTTATCTGCCATATACTGAATACATTTCTAATTATTAGCTATCCCAACTCTTCAAGCAGAGAAGGACATAGAAGGGGAGCCGAGCTCCCCTAGGTAAATCAAAGTTGGTTGTAAAGTGTCTCGATTTGAGCCACTTCAGCACTGTCTTCTGCAAGACCTGTGTATGTCGCTAGCGTCTTCTTCACACCCACTTCTTTTAATGAGTTTTGTAGCTCTACGGCTTGTGGGTCAGTGTCGTTAGTGTACTTCAACGCAGCGGCAATGCCTTTCAAAAGTGTTTGATTTTCAGTGCCATACTCAATTGTACCGAGTAAAGGCTTCACTAATCTATCGTTTGCACCTAATTTACGAATTGGTTGGCGACCAACACGATCAACTTCATCAACTAAATAAGGGTTGGCAAAGCGTCCTAAAATCTTCTCGATGTAGGCGTTGTGCATGTCACGGTCGAAGCCGTAACGTTTGATCAGCACTTCACCACTCTCTTGCATCGCCTGTTTTACTTCAGCGTGAATGCTTGGGTCTTCAATTGCTTCACGAATGGTACGATGGCCTTTCAAGCAACCTAGGTAAGCGGTAATGCAGTGACCTGTATTGAGGGTGAAGAGCTTACGCTCTACAAACGCCATTAGGTTATTGGTTCTTTCCATGCCTGCGATGTCAGGGATTTCGCCCTTGAATTGCTGCTCATCCACAATCCATTCGCTAAAGCTCTCTACCGTCACTTCTAGTGGGTCATCGTTCGCTGCTTCTGCTGGTGGGACGATACGGTCTACCGCTGAATCGACAAAGCCAACCAGTTCGTCTGCTTTCGCGTGCAATGATTCATCCAAGTGTTTGTACACTTCACCTTTTAGGTGTGTGGTGCCGCGAACCATGTTTTCACACGCTATGATGTTCAATGGTTTATCGTTACCTGCTGCAAAGCGTTTAGCAATGCCGGTAGCGATGGTTTTTGCAATGATGTCCAGTACGTTAGGGCCAACCGCTGTTGTTACCAAGTCGGTTTTTACAATGCGGTCGATGACATCTTCACTGGCTGAGTTTACCGCGGTGACGTGAGTTACTGTGTCGATTTGGCACTCAGTACCGACCACTTTTACTTTGTATTCTTGCTTGTGACTCAGTTGGTCGACGAGTGGAGCGTCAACGTCTGCAAATGTGACCTCGACTTCTGCATCTGCTAAGAGTTTTCCGATGAAGCCACGACCAATGTTACCTGCGCCAAAATGAACTGCGTTTTTCATAATTCTTACCTACCAATGTCTAAAATGTTGACTTACGAAACTAGGGGGAGGCCAACCGCATAGGGGGTGACAGCTGACCTCATTTGCCTCAGGAGCAAATTAAAGGGGTAATTAAGCCGCTTGTTGACCGCCAAGGATGTTTAGAATCTCTTCCACATCGTTGGTGCTGGTTAGCTTCTCAATTGCCTCCGGCTCATCGAGCGCGTTCGTAATGGTGGTAATCACCTGGATGTGCTCATCGTTCTTAGCGGCAATGCCGATAACCAGTTTCGCTACATCATCGTCGTCTTCAGTAAATTGGATACCCGATGGGTATTGGCAGATTACAATGCCGGTTTTCTTCACGCGGTCTTTCGCTTCTACCGTGCCGTGAGGCACTGCGATAGATTCGCCTAGGTAAGTTGGAACCAATGCTTCACGCTCAAACATCGCGTCTACGTATTCTGGTTCTGCGTAGCCAAGTTCGACCAACTTGTTACCCGCGAAGCGAATCGCTTCTTCTTTGTTGGCAGCTTTCAAACCTAGGTGAATGTTTTCACGCTGGATTTGGAACACCGACGTTTGCTGTGGCTCGAAGTTGTCGTCGTTTGCTGCCACGAGCGAAACTTTTACCATTTGGTCGTCATTGGCTGCGGATTGGTTTTGCGCTGCTAGTAGTTTGGTGACTAGCTGGTTGTACATCTCGCTGTCTAGGAAGTTAGTCAATGAAATGTGGTGTGCGTTTGGAGCATGCTTACGTGCACGATCCGTTAAGTCTTTATGAGTAATCACGATATCTGCACTCTCTGGTAAGCTGTTAATGGCAAGGTTGGTTACGTGGATGTTCAGACCTGCGTCTTGAACCTTTTTGCGTAGCATGCTCGCGCCCATTGCACTCGAGCCCATGCCCGCATCACAAGCGACAATGATGCTTTGTACTGTCGCTAGGTCTACGTCACCTTTGCTTTGGTTGTTTACCACCGCATCGTTTTTAGATGCAGATTTCATGTCTTTCATTTGTGATGTTGCTTTTTCTAGTGCTGCTTCATCACCGTCTTCTTCTGTTGACGTTTGCGTCTTCATTAGCAGTGCTGCTACGGCGAATGACACGCCTGTTGCTGCTGCGATAGACGCTAGAACACCAACGATTGAGCCTTTCTGAGTCATCAACAAGATTGCAAAGATTGAACCTGGTGATGCTGGAGAAACGATACCTGCGTTAAAGATAGTTAGAACGAATACGCCAGTCATACCACCTGCGATAGCCGCAAGGATTAGGCGAGGGTTCATTAGGATGTATGGGAAGTAAATCTCGTGGATACCGCCGAAGAAGTGGATGATTGATGCACCACCTGCCGTTTGACGAGCCGTACCTTTACCAAACACCATGTAAGCTAGCAGGATACCTAGACCAGGACCTGGGTTTGCTTCGATTAGGAAGAAGATCGATTGACCTGTTTCAGACGCTTGTTGGATACCCAGTGGAGAGAAAATACCGTGGTTGATCGCATTGTTTAGGAACAGGATCTTCGCAGGTTCAACGAAGATTGAAGTCAGTGGTAGTAGGTGAGCAGAAACTAGGAAGTTAACGCCAGCCGCCAAGCCACCAGAAAGAATTTTTACGAATGGACCGATAAAGATGAAGGCAAGGATCGCACATAGCATGCCGATGATGCCCGCAGAGAAGTTGTTAACCAACATCTCGAAGCCACTTTTTACTTTACCATCGATGTAGTTATCGAATTTCTTGATAGCCCAGCCGCCCATTGGGCCGACCATCATTGCCCCCATAAACATTGGGATGTCGGTGCCGACAATCACACCCATTGTTGTGATTGCACCGACTACCGCACCACGATCGCCACCAACTAATTTACCACCGGTGTAACCGATAAGTAGTGGCAGCAAGTAGGTAATCATTGGGCCAACCATAGAGGCTAACGTTTCGTTTGGTAGCCATCCAGTTGGGATAAATAGAGCAGTGATAAAGCCCCACGCGATAAACGCGCCGATGTTTGGCATTACCATGTTTGACAGAAAACGACCAAAATTTTGTATCTTGATCTTGGCATCTGGTGATATCATAACAATTCCCCGTTCGATGTTCTGATGAATCTTGTTGTAGTAAACGGTTCGCCAAAACCGTTTGTTTGATTGCTTAGTACCCAATCAATTTACCACACATTTTCCAATTGGAACTGACAACGGGTTTTTCGTGATCTACGCCCGCATTTCTTAGGCTGAGAAACGGTTTTTAAGTGACCAAGTTCAACTTATTAACTTGTAACTTAATAACAAAAAGCCACTTTTAAATCTGTCAATAAAAATCTTAGTGATCAATCCGATCTTCTGACAAATTTAAAATCAAAATACTTTGTGACTTTGATCACTTTTGATTTTTTTTGAAATTCGAATTAAATACTTGTAATGATCAATGTCACGTTTTGTGTTGAGTTGTGGTGGATTTAAAGTGTGACCTGGATCTGTTTTTGTTTTTTGTGAAAGTTTGTGACGGAATTGGTGAGATAAATGCTATCTAGATCTTTCGATAGATTGTATCTATGAGAGTCTTTTCGGCGCACTTCACGGAGCACGCCTAATTAGTTGATGAAAGGGTAAATAAAGAGAGTCGCCACACGGTTCTTCTTGTGATTCCCAACTCTCTATTTAATCACTGTTCTTAATCATCGTTGCTATTTAGTATGATAGACGAGGTAGTCATGAGCTTGCTCGCGTCCCATATACCTTGCCAACGTCTTTTCTTGAACATCGCGCAAATCCACCATAATCAATCCATCTAGAGCGTTATTGAATGCAGGGTCGACGTTGAAGCATACCAGCTTGCCATTGAGGCTTAAGTACTGACGCAGCAAAACGGGCACTCCTTTCCCTTCATCGATTCTGGCAATGACACGTGACAATAGCTGTAAATCACCCAGAGCAGTGAGCATGCTGGTGTTCCAGTCACGGTGGTGCTCAGGAAGTGGGTTAGAAGGTGTGACATACTCTGCGCAGTTGTTATCGTAGTGGTGAAGCGTCATTGATTGAGCCAGCAGTTGGCGTGCAGTATCACTATAGTCGTTGCTAATGCTTACCGGACCAAATAGGTGAGTGTAATCTGGGTTTTGATGAACGAACGTTGCGATGCCTTTCCACAGCAGCAGTAGCGCGCTCATGCTCTTTTGATATTGCTGTGCAATCACAGAGCGCCCCATCTCAATGGATTTACCCATTTGGTCGATAAAGCGTTGGTCATAGTTAAACAACGTTCGTGAATACAGACCTGCTACGCCGCGCTTTTCAATCAGTTGATCAACCAGACCTAAACGATACGCGCCCACCAAGCATTGGTTCTCTCTGTCCCACACAAACAGATGCAGGTAATCATGATCGAAATGGTCAATGTCTATTGCTAGTCCAGTCCCTTCGCCAACTTGTCGGAAATTGAGCTCACGTAGGCGACCAATTTCATGCAGTAGGGAAGGGATACTCTGCGACTCCGTGCAGTAAACATCGAACTCACCACTTGTTAGCAGCTTGGACTCTTTTGGTAAGTTGTTCAGCTCTTCAAGCAATTCGCCTACGGGTAACCCTGCCGCTATTGGAGAGAGCAGTTCTGATGAAGAAGAAGGCTTAACTGATTGGGTTTCACGATTGAGCAAGTAAGTGTTGAGCCGCAAATAGTTCACCACTTGATCATCGTTAAGTGTGTTGAGCTCTTTGAATTTAATCGCTTGGCCAAAAGACAAGTTGATGGTTTGTGCATGTTTGTTCAGTAGCTCCCGCCCGAGCATTAGGGTACGCAAAAGTGGATGGATTTTCCCTGCCATATAGAAGCGTTTCGAGTTCTGACCACTGATGAATACTGGAACTGTCGTTGCTTTGTTTTTGCGGATCAGGCTACTTACGCTTCGACTCCACGCTTTGTCTTCCAAGCGTTGCTGTTTGGCATCGACTAACTGGGAAACCTCACCGGCAGGAAAGACAAGCAATAAGCCGCCACTTGCGAGGTGTTTATTAGCCGCTCTGAGGGCCTTCATATTCGATTTGACGGCGTCTCTGCCTTCAAACACATCGACACCAATGAAGAGCTGATCTAACTCTGGTACGGTTTTCAGGTATTGATTGGCTAGAATTTGGATATCGTCTCGTACCATCAACAAGAGTTCGGCCAAGATGACGCCTTCCACACAACCAAGCGGGTGGTTCGCCACAATGACGGTAGCTCCTTGTTTAGGTACTGAGTCGAGTGAACCATGAGCAATGCGATAATCGATACCTAAGATATCCAGCGTGAAGCGGAGAAAAGTTTTGGTATCGGCATTAACGGGGCGTTGGGCGTAGAACTTATCAAGTTGGTTTAAACCGGTTGCCCATTCAGCAACGTTTTCACCAATGCCAAACGGCGTTTTACGAGGGAGACGAAAAGGGGTTGAACTATCCATATTTACCTCAGCGTACAAGTTGCTGATTGGATAGTAGAAATTACAGATGACAGTTAAGAGGCAAAAGCATGAGCCTTTGGTGACAAACCAATGAAGCTTTATTGACTAAAGAAAACGGTATATCACTGTGCTATGAATCAAAACTCGCGTTATGTCTCCCTCTTAAAACAATAGATAGGCTATCTTATCTAGAACAAAGATTAAGCTAAGTTGATATTTATCAGGGGGAAATAATGGAACGAGTTTCCAATAAAGCAGCACTTTGGATTGGGCTAAGTTTGATACTTGGTCTTGGCATCCTTGGCTATTTTATGCAGCAGACGGCGGTGAAATACCGAGCCTATGAAAGAGTCGTGACAGTAAAAGGTTTGTCGGAGCGTGAGTATCCTGCTGATACGGTGATTTGGCCGATTCAATTTACTCTAGCGAGTAATGATATGGGAGCCATGTTTGATGAAATTGACCAGCAAACCCGTTTGATTTTGGACTTTCTAAGTGCCAAAGGGCTTCCTGAAACCAGCGTTTCCCTTTCTTCCCCAGCGGTCATTGACAGAAAAGCACAGCAATATGGGAGCGAGCAAGACATTGAGTATCGTTATTTGGCCTCGCGAACCGTTACGGTTTATAGCCAGAGTGTTGATGTTGTTCGAGCGGCAATCAATGAAATAGGTGAGCTAGGAAAGCAAGGCGTTTTGCTTAACCAAGATCCTTATGCAAATCGTGTTGAGTACAGCTTTACTAAGCTGAATGATGTGAAGCCAGACATGATCGAAGAAGCGACTAAGAATGCGCGTGAAGTGGCTGAGAAATTTGCGAAAGACTCACAGAGTTCACTGGGTAAGATCAAACGTGCAACTCAAGGGCAGTTCTCGATTTATGACCGAGACAGCAACACGCCTTACATTAAGAAAGTACGAGTGGTATCGACGGTTCAATATTACTTATCTGATTAAAGTTGCGCTCATATAGTCAATAGTTGGTCGTTCCATCACCTTCTATTTGTAGAGGTATCTATGCTCTGTGATAGGGAAATCAGTCTTCGATGACGCTATATACAAGTACTTTTTTATAAAACTAAGTTCTTAACTGTGATGAGGGGAGTTTGATGATAGTCAAGCTGGCTTCTTTCTTATGAGCGTAAGTTAGTATGACTTATTGCTAGAAGGAATTAGTATCATGGCATACAAGCACTTTATTAGAGAACTACTGGGTTTAGCGATTGTTGTCTCTGTCGTCTTTGGCGTATTAGGCGTGATGTTAGAGCTCTTCGCACTGACGGCACTTTGGGAGCATCAGCAAACGATAGCCGATGTTTTCTTCCATGAATCTCTCTACTTCATCGTATTTTTAATCCCACCATACTTCCTCTGGAAGTTGATTAACCGTCCTGAATTGGTTTCTGCTGACCAAGCTTATTTGGCAATGAAGTTAGAGGCTGAAAGTCGACAATGAGTCGATTTAGTGAGTAATGAAAAGAAGAGGCTATGAGAAAACATTAGCCTCTTTTCTATCTGATTCGTGGGGCAAAGTATTCGCTGCTTTATTGATTAAAAAGCTGCTTCGATTGTGCCTTTGAAAGTGCGATCGAGATAATCACGAATCGCTTGAGATTGATAAATAGAAACGAA
Organism: Vibrio sp. D431a; assembly: GCF_030248655.1. Classification (NCBI taxonomy): domain Bacteria; kingdom Pseudomonadati; phylum Pseudomonadota; class Gammaproteobacteria; order Vibrionales; family Vibrionaceae; genus Vibrio; species Vibrio sp. D431a. The sequence goes on from NZ_JAHGAP010000013.1 coordinate 279,136, forward strand.
TTTTTTATACGCTTCATTATTTTTGTCTGCGTCACGAGTGGCGATGACCATGACTGCTAATGGGGCGTCTTTTGCTTCAAGATAGATACTTTGTTTCTTCGGATCTAAACCAGAAGACATTACGTAGTTCATTGTAATCGCAGCCGCGTCCACATCATCTAATGTTCTTGGTAGCTGAGCGGCATCTACCTCGACAAATTCAAATGATTTTGCGTTTTTTGTGATATCAGTTAGGGCGGCTTTATGGCCAACACCCTGTTTCAGCTCAATTAAACCTGCATCGGCGAGTAGCAACAGACCACGACCACCGTTGGTAGGGTCATTTGGAAGCGCTATACGTGCATTGTTTGGAAGCTCTTGCAGTGAGCGATACTTATTGGAATAAAGCCCCATACGCATAAGAATGGACTGACCAATTGATACTAATTGGGCGTTATGGCTACTGTTGAAGTTGTCTAAAAATGGCTGGTGCTGATAGCTATTAATATCGATGCTACCATCGCTAAGAGCGGCATTAGGTGTCACGTAGTCAGAAAACTCAATGACTTCGACATTCAAACCTTGCTTCGCTGCCTCCTTCGCTACCGCCTCGACTACTTGTGCATGTGGTCCAACTGTCGCGCCCACTTTAATGACAGAGTCATCTTTTTCTCCACAAGCGCTTAAGCCGACTACTGCCGTGAGAATCAAAGCTAGTTTCTTTAAGTGACCAATACTTTTCATTGTAGCTCCATTTTTTGTTTTAGACGTCCATACGTTTGTATGTCCATCCTATCAGAAGTTGTCTGAGGGTCAATGGTTTAAATCACGAGCGGACATTTTGTTTCATTGCTACATATAGAAAGCCAGATAAGGGTTAAAGAAAAGGGGAAGAGGAAAAGCTATTACGAGGTTAGTGACGAGTTACCGCAACCGAAACTGTACCCAAAGATATAAGATACAAAAAAAGCGTAGTAGGTATTAACCTGCTACGCCTTTCGGAATATGGTGGCCCCTCGCAGACTTGAACTGCGGACCAATCGATTATGAGTCGACTGCTCTAACCACTGAGCTAAGGGGCCTTAATAGGACAACGATTATAGGGGAAGCGTTGCAAGGTGTCTAGATACCAACTAGGGCAATTGCGCTTAGTTTTTATCCACTTAGAACAGTAGATAATAAAAAAGGTGACCTAAAGTCACCTTTTTTGATTTCTAAAAGCTTGTATGCGCTGCGATTATTCGTCTAGGAAGCTGCGCAGAGTCTCTGAGCGGCTTGGGTGACGAAGTTTACGTAGTGCTTTTGCTTCGATCTGACGGATACGCTCACGAGTAACGTCGAACTGCTTACCAACTTCTTCTAGAGTATGGTCAGTGTTCATGTCAATACCAAAACGCATACGAAGTACTTTCGCTTCACGTGGCGTTAGACCTGCAAGCACGTCTTTTGTTGCCACCTTAAGGCTAGTTGCAGTTGCAGAATCTAGCGGAAGTTCTAGCGTTGTATCTTCGATAAAATCACCTAGATGCGAATCTTCGTCGTCACCGATTGGTGTCTCCATTGAGATAGGCTCTTTAGCGATTTTTAGAACTTTACGAATCTTGTCTTCTGGCATTTGCATGCGCTCTGCCAGTTCTTCCGGTAGTGGCTCGCGACCCATCTCTTGCAACATTTGACGAGAAATACGGTTTAGCTTGTTGATCGTTTCGATCATGTGTACCGGGATACGAATCGTACGTGCTTGGTCCGCGATTGAACGAGTGATTGCCTGACGGATCCACCACGTTGCGTAAGTCGAGAACTTGTAACCACGACGATATTCGAACTTATCTACCGCTTTCATCAGACCGATGTTACCTTCCTGGATCAGATCCAAGAACTGTAGGCCACGGTTGGTGTATTTCTTCGCGATAGAAATTACAAGACGCAAGTTCGCTTCAACCATCTCTTTCTTCGCACGGCGAGCTTTTGCTTCACCGATAGACATACGACGGCTGATGTCTTTAATGTTCTGTACGTTTAGAGAAGTCTCTTCTTCAATCATTTTTAGTTTAGCGATTGAACGACGGATTTCTTCTTCGTTACGTTTGATCTTTTCAGCGTATGGCTTGTCTGAAGCAAGAACTTCATCCAGCCAAGCTTCACTTGATTCATTACCAGTGAACAGCGCGATGAATGATTTCTTCGGCATTTTGCCGTATTCAACCACAGACTTCATGATCAGACGCTCTTGAGTACGAACGCGATCCATAGCAGTACGCAGTTCATTCACTAGGTGATCAAACTGTTTAGGCGTTAGACGAAACTCGCGGAATACGTCTAGCATCATTTCATTAGCAACGGTTGCTTTCGGGCTGTTATAGCCGTACTCGTTGATTGCTAATTGAAGATTTTGATAGGTGCTGCGTAGTTGGTTGAATTTCTCTAGCGCTAATTCAGGATCGATACCTACATCTTCTTCAGAATCATCTGAATCGTCATCGCTATCTTCGTCGTCATCAACGTCTTCATCGTCTTCTTCTTCTAACTGAGATTCAGTCAGTTCAGAACCGATGTGTGTTGCCGTTGGTGCAGCGGTGTCGTCAGCATCTGGATCTACAAAACCTGAAATTAGGTCTGTAAGACGTAGTTCTTCAGCTTGAACTTTGTCAAATTGCTCAAGAATGTACGGAATTGTGCCTGGGTATTCAGCAACAGACGATTGAACTTGGTTAATACCTTCTTCAATACGTTTTGCGATGTCGATTTCGCCTTCGCGAGTTAGAAGTTCGACAGTACCCATCTCACGCATGTACATACGTACTGGGTCTGTTGTACGACCAATCTCACTCTCTACGCTAGAAAGTGCAGCGGCTGCAGCTTCGGCTGCATCTTCATCGGTAATATTTGTGTCATCGTTCAGTGCTAAATCATCAGCATCAGGAGCAGTTTCTACTACCTTAATGCCCATGTCGTTGATCATCTGAATGATGTCTTCTACCTGTTCTGAATCTACGATTTCAGCAGGTAGGTGGTCATTTACTTCGGCGTAGGTCAGATAGCCTTGTTCCTTGCCTTTAATAACAAGTGACTTTAGCTGTGACTGCGGATTGTGATCCATAGACGGTATCCAACTTCGTAATCTGGTGAAGGAATCAGTATGCGAAATGCAAACCACTTACTATAACAAATTAAATCGTTGCTGACTAATTAAACAGGGTTACGCTTTTAAATCTAGCATAAGTGCTAGCAGCTCCCTTTTCTCTTCGGCTGATAAACCGACACTTCTTGCTTTGGCCTGCAGGTTTTCAATTTGTTTTTCTACGCACTGGGCAATAATTTTATCCAGTGAGTCTAAAAAGATTTCTTCTTGGTTGTCCTCATCGAGTGGAATGTCCCAACTCGCGAGACGAGACAGAAGGGTCTCATTTTGGCTGTTTCGCCAGTGCTCTAATAATTGGCCTGTGTTGATATGGGGATGCGCTTGGCATTTATCAAGTACATCAACAAATAAACTTAGACCAGGAATGGGCAAATCTCTAACGCTAGTTAGATCTGGCACCATACTTACGTATTGTGGGTTTTGAATCAGTAACGCGATCACTTCTCGCATCGGCGTTCGCTTGATTTCTTTATGAGGTTGAGGCCTTTTATCCTCTTTACCTTGTTTTGAAATTAGCTGCTGTAGTTGGCGTTCATCAACCAAACCCAAACGGCGGCCAAGCAATTCTCTCAAGTATAGTCTTAAAGTGCCGCCAGGGACTTTATCAATGAGAGGAACCGCAAGAGTACTCAGTTTTGCCATGCCTTCTTTCGTGCTCATATCGACCTGCTGAGTCAATGAGCTGAACATGAATTCAGACAAGGGCATCGCATTAGACACTTGCTGCTCAAATGCTTGTTTTCCGTTTTGTCGGATATAAGAGTCGGGATCTTCTCCATCCGGCAAAAACATGAATTTTAACTGGCGACCATCCGTTAGGTAAGGCAATGCATTTTCCATGGCACGCCACGCGGCTTCACGGCCTGCGCGGTCACCGTCATAACAACACACGACGGTGCTTGTTTGCCTGAATAACACTTGCAAGTGATCGCCCGTTGTCGAGGTTCCCAATGAGGCAACGGAATAATCTACGCCATATTGAGCAAGCGCGACAACATCCATATAGCCTTCAACCACTAAAATTTGTGGTGGCTCACGGTACGCTTGTAGTACTTCATATAGGCCATACAACTCTTTACCTTTATGAAATATCGGGGTTTCGGGTGAGTTGAGATATTTTGGTGTCCCATCACCTAATACTCGACCACCAAAGCCTATTACTCGACCGCGTCTGTCTCGAATAGGAAACATCACTCGACCACGGAATCGGTCGTAGCGGTTGCCTTTATCGTTTTCAATCAACATGCCGCCTGTGACGAGCATGTCTTGGTTTTCTTTATTCTGGCCAAAGTTCTTACGAACTAAATCCCATTCATCAGCCACATAGCCGATGCCAAACTTCTGGACGATTTCACCAGACAGGCCACGATCTTTTAGATACTCAATCGCCACCTTACTTGCTGGCTGTTTGAGTTGGTTACGATAAAATTGAGCAATGCTGCCCATTAAGTCGTATAGGTTACGTTTTTCACTGCTGCTTGCTTGTGGGCCTGACTGAAACGAACCATTACCGCCGCTACGTTGTTCTCGAGGAACATCTAAACCCAAGTATGAAGCGAGTTCTTCAATGGCTTCGACGAATTCTAGTCGGTCGAATTCCATCAAAAAATCGATGGCATTTCCGTGCGCGCCACAACCAAAACAATGGTAGAACTGCTTTTCTTGACTGACACTGAATGAGGGTGTCTTTTCGTTGTGGAAAGGGCAGCATGCGCCGTAGTTTTTGCCTTTTTTCTTAAGTTTCACACGTGCGTCGATGATATCGACAATATCAAGTCGAGCTAGAAGGTCATCGATAAAACTGCGAGGGATGTGTCCAGCCATAAAACCTAACAAAAAAAGAAGATGATGAGTGGAGTGAATGCCTTAAAAGAATGAGCGTATTGCCCATTGATTTCATTCCATCCATCCAGATACAAACAAGCCGTGCGCTCCAAAGGATAGCACGGCTTGCTGCAATTGGGTGGGGTACCTTAAGCCAATTTAGCGCGAACTAAACCGCTTACTTTACCCATATCTGCACGCCCTTGAATTTGCGGTTTCAGAACGCCCATTACTTTGCCCATGTCTTGCATGCCAGCTGCGCCAGATTCAGCAATCGCGTTCTCGATGAGAGCCGCTACTTCTTCGTCTGTCAGTGGTTGAGGCATAAAGTCCTCAAGAACGGTAATTTCTGCTTGTTCCGCATCAGCAAGATCTTGACGACCCGCTGCTTCAAATTGCGCTACAGAATCGCGACGTTGTTTAACCATCTTGGTCAATACTGCAAGAATGTCGTCATCGTTCAGAGTAATCTGTTCGTCAACTTCACGTTGCTTGATTGCTGATAGGGCTAAACGAATAGTACCAAGGCGCAATTTGTCCTTGGCTTTCATCGCTAATTTTTGCTCTTCTTTGAGTTGATCAATCAGAGCCATAACTAAATTCCTTTTGGAGCTCAGTTATTAGTACAGGCGAACGCGACGAGCGTTTTCGCGAGCTAGCTTCTTAGCGTGACGCTTTTGAGCTGCTGCTTTAGCGCGTTTGCGAACTGTAGTTGGTTTTTCGTAGTGCTCACGACGACGCACTTCAGAAAGGATACCTGCTTTTTCGCAAGAGCGCTTAAAACGACGTAGAGCAACGTCGAACGGTTCGTTTTCACGTACTTTAACTACTGGCATATGCCTTTCACCTCAGGGGTTATTCGTTAACGCTGGTATTCAACAGACCAAATCACAATTGTTAGGTCTCTTACCAGCTTGATCAAAAATGGTGCGGAATTTTAATCCGATCACAACTACTTTGTAAAGCCTTTTGTCGATTATTGTCTGTACAAAATTTGTTTGCAGCACCAAGGCGAGGTAATATGACGCCCAAATTTCCTCTATACAGAAAGCATACTGAGAAAACCATGCGCATTATTGGTATTGAAACCTCTTGTGACGAGACTGGCATCGCAATTTATGACGATGAAAACGGTCTCTTGTCACACAAGCTATACAGCCAAGTAAAACTGCACGCAGATTACGGCGGTGTGGTGCCTGAGTTGGCTTCACGTGACCACGTAAAGAAAACCATTCCTCTTATTAAAGAGGCACTAAAAGAAGCGAACTTAACTTCAAAAGACATCGATGGTGTCGCGTATACCGCGGGGCCTGGTCTTGTTGGGGCGCTATTAGTGGGTGCGACTATCGGTCGCAGTATTGCTTATGCTTGGGGAGTGCCAGCGGTACCTGTTCATCATATGGAAGGTCACCTATTGGCCCCAATGTTGGAAGATAACCCTCCACCGTTCCCGTTTGTGGCGGTATTAGTATCGGGCGGTCACTCTATGATGGTGGAGGTGAGAGGCATCGGTGAGTACAAAATTCTAGGTGAGTCGATTGATGATGCGGCGGGCGAAGCGTTTGATAAAACAGCGAAGCTAATGGGTTTGGATTACCCAGGCGGTCCACTATTATCTAAACTGGCGGAAAAAGGTACACCGGGCCGCTTTAAGTTCCCGCGCCCAATGACGAATGTGCCAGGTTTGGACATGAGTTTCTCTGGTCTAAAAACCTTTACGGCTAACACGATTGCTGCAAACGGTGATGACGAGCAAACTCGCGCGGACATCGCATTGGCATTTGAAGAGGCTGTGTGTGCTACGTTGGCTATTAAATGTAAGCGCGCGCTTGAGCAAACAGGCATGAAACGCATTGTTATTGCTGGTGGTGTGAGTGCTAACCGTCGTTTGCGAGCTGAGTTAGAGAAGTTAGCGAAGAAAGTTGGCGGCGAAGTTTACTACCCACGTACTGAGTTCTGTACAGATAACGGTGCGATGATCGCTTACGCAGGCATGCAGCGCTTGAAGAATGGCGAAGTGGCTGATATGTCAGTAGAGGCTCGTCCACGTTGGCCAATTGATCAACTAACACCTGTTGCTTAATCAAATTTATGCGGTAGGTTTGAAACCGGTTCTGTGTAATAAAGGTCTCTGCTCCTCAGAGGCCTTTATTTTTAATTATTCAATGAACCGCCTCGTTTTACATTCTGACTGATGCGATCAGTTCGCGATTGTTTCAGTGCTAGGATGACGTGGAAGAATAAGAAATGGATATAACAATGAATAAGTTTGAAATTGAAGGTCAGCAACTTGCTTATCTAGATAAAGGTGAGGGCCCTGTGCTTCTATTTGGTCATAGTTACCTTTGGGATAGCCAAATGTGGGCGCCACAAGTTGAGGTTTTAAGCCAGTCATTCCGTTGTATTGTGCCAGATCTTTGGGCACATGGTGAATCGGACGCTGCACCTGCATCGACACAGTCATTGGCCGACTATGCACAACATATGTTGGCATTGATGGATCATTTAGATATCGAAGAGCTCTCGATAGTGGGCTTATCTGTTGGCGGCATGTGGGGAGCAGAGCTAACGGCTCAAGCGCCGCAACGTGTTAAGTCACTGGTATTGATGGATACCTTCATTGGCTGGGAGCCAGAAGTTACGTATAAGAAGTATTTTGCAATGCTTGATACCATCAGCCAAGTCCAAGCAGTGCCTGCGCTAATTATTGAAGCCGTTGTGCCGCTGTTCTTTGCCAACAACGTCAATCAGGATAACCCTGAACTTGTCGCTTCATTCAAACGCAGTTTAGAAGAGCTGAACGGTGAGCGTGCGGTGGAAGTAGCTCGCATAGGGCGTATGGTGTTTGGTCGCCGGGATGTGATTGAGGATTCGGAAAAATTTGCTCTGCCGACGTTAATTGCAGTGGGCTGTGAAGATAAACCACGTCCAGTTTTTGAATCTTATTTAATGAAAGACTGCATCACAGGCAGTGAGTTGGTGGAGATTCCCCAAGCGGGACATATCAGTTGTTTAGAACAACCTGAGTTCGTCAACCAGATGTTGTTGAACTTCCTGAATCGAGTTCATGCGTAACCAATGCATCCTTCTTTAAACGAAAAGCTCGGCATTAAGCCGAGTTTTTTTGTGTCAGTTTTTTCTCGCCGATTTTTGGCTCGTCGCCAGACAAAAGCCGCCGAATATTTTGATGATGCTTAAATACGATTAAGCAGCACAGCATAGCAACAGGTAACGTGTATTGCGGTTTAAACATCCAAGTATAAAACGGAGTGACCAAAACCGTGACGAGAGCCGCTAAGGATGAATAGCGGAATAGCGCGGCTACTGACAGCCAAGTTAACATTACCAATCCTGTTAAGTCCAAACCAATCGGAGCGATAGCGCCAAGCGCGGTTGCGACACCTTTTCCGCCTTTAAAGTGGAAAAAAATGGGGTACATGTGGCCAAGACAGGCAGCAATGGCGATGACGCCAAGAATGATAGGGTCGATACCAAGAAAGTATCCGCCCCACACGGGGATAGTGCCTTTGAGCATATCGCACAACAAGACTGAAACAGCGGCTCCTCGTCCGCCAATACGCAATACGTTCGTTGCTCCAGGATTGTTAGATCCCACACTGCGTGGGTCTGGCAGTTTTAAGAGTCGACAGATCAAAACCGCACTGGAAACCGAACCTAATAAATAGGCGGCCATTGTCATTATCAGTGCCAGTGCGTCCATAGAAGTCCTTGATGGATTGGAATTTAATGCTCGGTTCCCGCGTAGTTGCTATCATACCCCGAATTTACATAATGCAGAAATCCTCACTGTGATAGAGCTTGCATTATGTGATTTCTTGTATATAAAGATGCTTTCGCAGTTTATACCTAAGTAACATTGTGATGACCAAAGTAAATGTTACTTAGGTATAGAATACTACGATCAAATTACCCCTCACGGGTATCCGACCTCTGTAATAGAAGGACATAAGATGGCTCTGGATAAAGTTTTTATTGAACAGTTAGAAGTTATCACCACCATTGGCGTGTACGACTGGGAACAACAAATCAAACAAAAGTTGGTTCTAGATATTGAAATGGCGCACGATAATAAGCCTGCGGGCAAAAGTGATGATGTGCAAGATGCACTGGATTATTCGCAGGTGAGTGAGGCGGTACTTAACCACATTGAAAATGGTCGTTTCTTATTGGTCGAGCGCGTGGCTGAAGAAGTAGCAGAGCTTATCATGCAGCGTTTCTCTGTGCCTTGGGTGAAAATCCGCCTAGCGAAGCCTGGCGCCGTGCCGCAAGCACGTGCTGTTGGTGTGGTGATTGAGCGAGGCCGAGCATGATCACCACTTATATCGGTGTTGGGACGAACGTAGAAAGAGAGCAACATGTGCTTGCTGCGTATCAGGAGCTGCAACGGCTTGGAGAAAATCTCCTCGTATCACCGATATATGAATGCGAACCTATTGGTTTTAGCAGCAAGAATTTCTACAACTTTGTCGTTGCAATGCGTACCGAGTTGTCATTAGAAGAGTTGAGCCATCAACTACGCGAGATTGAATTTAAGTGGGGACGCGAAGAAAACGCGCAAAAGTATCAGGATCGAACACTGGATCTCGATATAGTGTTGTTCGGTGAGCGCGTCTCCAAGAAAAAACCTGAGCTACCTCGCAGTGATATCTACAAATATCCTTTTGTCACAAAGCCGCTGTATGATCTCGAACCGCAATTAGTGATCCCAGGCGATGGACGCACAGTCGCAGACATTTGGCATGCTATGCAGCCAGTCGATTCGCTCAAACCCGTTTCCTTTCATTTTTAATTTGAGTTGTTTACATGAGTTATTTTGAAGCCTTTATTTTGGCTCTGATTCAGGGGCTGACAGAGTTTTTGCCTATCTCAAGCTCTGCCCATTTGATCCTGCCTTCCGCTATTTTAGGATGGGAAGATCAAGGTCTGGCCTTTGATGTTGCTGTTCACGTCGGTACATTAATGGCTGTCGTGATCTATTTTCGTCATGAAGTAATCACTTTGTTTCAAGCGTTATTTGCTTCGATCTTTAAAGGAGATCGCAGTAAAGAAGCTAAATTGGCTTGGATGATCGTGATTGCGACGATTCCAGCTTGTGTGTTCGGCTTATTGATGAAAGACATCATTGAAGTGTATCTACGTAGCGCTTACGTTATCGCGACTACTACGATCGTATTTGGCCTGTTGCTATGGTGGGTAGACAAAAACGCTAAACTCGTTGCCGATGAATACCAAACGGGTTGGAAGAAAGCTGTATTTATCGGTATTGCTCAAGCCTTAGCGATGATTCCTGGAACTTCACGTTCAGGGGCGACCATCACAGCAGCGCTTTACCTTGGCTTTACTCGAGAAGCGGCTGCGCGCTTTTCATTTTTAATGTCGATCCCAATCATTACATTAGCTGGTAGCTACTTAGGCATGAAGTTAGTGACCAGTGGTGAACCTGTCCATGTTGGTTTCTTAATGACTGGCATTATCACATCGTTTATCAGTGCGTACATCTGTATCCACTTCTTCTTGAAGATGATTTCACGCATGGGCATGACACCGTTTGTGATTTACCGTCTGATTTTGGGCATCGGTTTGTTCGCTTTTCTATTAAGTTCATAATTGATGTTAACGAAAAACGCCCGCGAAATCCGCGGGCGTTTTTGTTTGTTCGTTACTTCTTAAGTGCTGCTTTCACTGCTTCAATACGTCGTTTTTCTTGCTCGTCACGAATCGCAGGGCCTTTAAAGCCCTCTTTGATTATGATTTGAACGTCAACTGCCGCTGCTGCTTGGTAGGCTTGCCTAAAAATATCCGCCTGTGGATATGGTTGCGTTTCCAGTCCTTTACGACCAGCGTGATCCGCTTGGCAGCAAAGCAAGATATCTTGCAGACGTTCGGACTTACGCCACACATCGAGCTTATTGAGTATTTTAATTATGGTTTGTGGTTTAAGTTCAGCCGCGCGATGAATATTGGAGTGCTGTTCGCACACCATCAAGGCTAAATCACGAAACTCATTTGGTACCCGGACACGTTCGCACAGCTTTTTGATCAGTTTTAATCCTGTATGGCAATGCATTTTGTGGCTTGGCCATTCGCTCTCTGGCGTCACGCCCTTACCCAAGTCATGCACTTGGGCGGCAAACCTGACGGGGAGTGAGTTACTCAATTTTGCGGCTTGCTCTGCCACCATCAAAGTATGGATGCCAGTATCAATTTCTGGATGCCACTTCTCAGGTTGAGGTACGCCAAATAGTGCATCAATTTCAGGTAACACCACGGTTAATGCACCACAGTCTCGTAGAACCGATAAGAAAATATCAGGGCGAGGAGTAGAGAGAGATTTATGCCATTCTTGCCAAACACGCTCGGGAGTCAGTGTGCTCAGCTCTCCGGACTCTGCCATGTGACGCATTAACCGCATGGTTTCGTCGGCAACCGTAAAGTTTAGATCAGCAAGCTTCGCTGCGAAGCGAGCGACACGTAAAACGCGTAGAGGGTCTTCAATAAAGGCGTCTGATACATGGCGTAGCAGTTTATCGTTGAGATCTTGCTGGCCACCATATGGGTCATGGATCGTGCCATCACTCTCCATTGCCATCGCGTTAATGGTTAAATCACGACGTATCAAATCTTCTTCTAAGGTGACGTTTTGATCGAAGAAACATTCAAAACCAGTGTAACCAGAACCTGACTTTCTCTCTGTTCGTGCAAGGGCATATTCTTCTTTACTTTTGGGATGCAGAAATACAGGAAAGTCTTTACCAACGGCGGTGTATCCTTGGGACAGCATCATCTCGGGCGTCGCGCCTACGACCACCCAGTCGTTGTCATAACTATCAATTCCGAGCAATTTATCTCGAACTGCGCCACCTACTAAATAAACTTGCACGAATTACCTCTTAATTTATGGATATGCCGTTGGACATTGTAGCAAGCAATGGTACTTTTCTTTACTCCTAAGAATAGAAGAAGAGCGTTTATACCATGTCTGACTATTCCCAGGTGGTTTTTTAGCTGGAGAGCCTAATGTATAAGGACTTTTTTGGGTTTGTCGAACAACCATTTTCGATTGTTCCAAACTCACGTTATTTGTATTTAAGCCAACGTCACAAAGAGGCAATCACACATCTCCAAGCTGGGCTAGGCGATGGCGGTGGCTTTGCTATGCTTACTGGCGAAGTAGGTACAGGCAAAACGACCGTCGCAAAAGCGATGCTGGCGAATTTGGGTGATAACACCAAAGCGGGTCTTATTCTCAATCCCACGTTTTCGAGTAGAGACTTGCTCGAAGCCATTTGCGATGAGTTCAAAATCACCTATCCGCCAGATGCAAACCTCAAACAGCTAAACCAGGTTATCCATCAATATTTGCTGCGTAATTATCGTTCAGGCTGGCAGACATTGCTGGTCATTGATGAGGCTCAACACCTTGCTGCCGACGTTCTAGAGCAGTTGCGCTTGTTGACCAACTTGGAAACCGATACCAGAAAATTGCTCAAAGTGTTGTTGGTCGGGCAGCCTGAATTGCAGCGGTTATTACAAACAACACAACTACGCCAACTTGCCCAGCGTATTACCGGGCGTTATCACCTGTTGCCGTTGGATGAAAAAGAGACAGAAGATTACATCGCATTTCGACTACATACAGCAGGTGGCGACCAGCAACTGTTTAATCGTGCTTCTTGTAAACTTATAGCCAAATACAGTCACGGTATACCGCGGCTCATCAACCTTATCTGTGACAAATCCCTCAACATTAGTTATCACCAGGGTAATGTGGTGGTGGATAAGCAAACCGTTCAGCAGGCCTGTGAAGAGGTGATGCAGTTTCAGGCAGATATTTATCAGCAAGATAAAAAAGAGCGCCGGACTTTCCGTTGGCCTGCTTGGGGCTCTGTCACGGTAGGCCTTATTGCTGCATTAAGTACGGGGTGGGCGGTCGTGAATTATATGCCAGCTCAAGCGACGTCAGTGTTGACACAAGTGACGGAGCCAAGAGTAGAGCCAACACCAACCGTCGTAAGCCAACAGTTAACGGATGAGCAGCGTGATTTATTGTTAACACAAAAACAGTCGAACCTCGCTGTAAATGATTTGTATCGTTTGTGGGGGTATCAAGCATCGGTTCGCGATAATCTTTGTTTGTCAGAACCGCAGTCGACTATGCGTTGTGAGCGTAAAATGGCGACTTGGCCGCTGTTGATGCAACAAAATCGCCCTGTGATCTTGGAGTTGAATTATCAAGGTGATGTTGGGTATGTCATTCTATATGCCGTCGGTAATGACCAAGCTGAAGTGCTCAATGGCAAGCAGCGTCTGCGTCTGCCAGTTTCGTGGCTAAAGCCGTTGTGGCAGGGCAATATTATCGAACTGCGGCATGCTCCGCTGAATGAAACATTACGTTTAGACATGGAAGGCCCTGCGATTGAAGTATTAGACCGATTATTAGCAGAAGCGGTGAGTGAGCCACTGCTTGAAACGTCTATTTTTGATGGTGCGATGAAAGAGCGAGTCGAGTTATTTCAACGTTGGCAAGGAATTGGTGTCGATGGTATTGCAGGTAAGCGAACGCTAGACCGACTTCAGCAAAATGTTCAGCCAGATGCGCCTCAACTGGCGAGAATAGAGAAGGAGGACGCATAATGTCAGCTGTGAAACATATAGGTCTCTTCTTGCTGCCAATCACTGCTTCTGCTATCGGAGTCGCTTGGTACTTAGATCTCTTTGCACCGAGTGTTGAAGTAGATACAACGTCCCCGATAGAAAAGGTCGAAGTGGTATCACCTTTCAAAGTATTAGACTATCCAGAGAACACCCAGTTGGCCCAATTGCCAAGAGAGTGGCCAAGTGCAGAGCTATCGCGTGATTTTGGTACATTTACCACCCCCGATGAATACACGAGCCATACACCAAGCAGAGATGAAACACGCGACTCAGCATCAACCCAAACGACTTCTGCTGCTGAAGAGGACCTCGGGTTGTCTTTGGATGATCTGGATTTATCCTCATTATCTCCAGATTTAGCTAGGAAGGTCGAAAATGCCTTATCCCGAGATGATGACAATTCGTCATCACAAACGGCACGCGTGAACGATTTAGAGCGCAACGCTCACCAGTGGCAAGGGCGTCTACCTGCGCTTAATTTGCAAACCCATATGTACGCTAGTGATGAAAATCGCCGTTGGGTGAAAATTAACAATGTTGAGTATCATCAGGGGGATGTCGTTGATGATCAGGTCACTCTAAGAGAAATACAACCGCAAGCTGTGATTGTTGAGTTCCAAGGTGAGCAAATTCGTATACCAGCGTTGTATGAGTGGAAAGGGTAACTCTTGTAGAAACACATCAAGCCAGCGAAATCATATCGCTGGCTTTTTATTTTTCAGAGCATCTTTTGCATCTATTCTGGTGATGATTTCTAGATACTCAAACAAGCAAAATATAGCTTTCCTCAGTCGTTTAAATAGCACCAATATCATTCATCTATTGATAGCGCGATTCCAGTCAGCGTTGTGTAAAAAGACACCATCTTCACGAACTTCGGAGTAATGACTTGGTCCACGTTAGACCCCATCACATAATAGGAGTCTAAACAGAGACACATGCGTATTCTGATTTTTTCTTTAAGCATTGTTGCATCGACAAGCTATGCAGCAAAGCCAGACCCATTCCCAGTTACACCAGATAGTCGCGGGCAAGATTTCATGGTCAGTGCGACGAATCCTTACGTGAGCAGTACCGGTTACTCAATATTGAAAGAAGGCGGTAATGCTGTTGATGCTATGGTCGCGATGCAGATGGTGATGTCTGTCGTTGAGCCAGATATGACCGGAATTGGCGGCGGGACTTTCGCGCTGTTTTATCAACATGACGAGAAAAAATTTCTGGCCCTTGATGGTCGAGATGAAGCGCCCTCTAGCGCGAACCCTGAAATGTTTGTTGAGAATGGGGAAGTACTCAGTCGCAACGAAATATTAGGCCCTCGTTCTGTTGCGGTTCCGGGCACATTGCGGTTGCTTTACACCACTCATGAACAATATGGCAAGTTGCCATGGGCAGAGCTGATTAAGCCGGCGATTACATTGGCGAGCAATGGGTACGCGATGAACAGCTACACCTACGACATCGTAGTAAGAGAGCAAAGCCGACTTGAGCAAGATCCGGAAGTGAAAGCCTTGTATTGGCAAGGGGACGATATTAAGCCGACGGGAACCTTGATGAAGAACCCTAAGATGGCTGAGACGCTGAGGAAGATCGCGCAACAAGGCGATCGTTACCTTTATGGTGGTGAGCTTGGTCAGCACATCGTAGAGACGGTTAATAGTCGTATTGATGACCAACACGAGAAGTTGTCTTTAGAAGATTTTAAACATTACCAAGTGAAGCAGCGTGACATCATTGAGAGCGACTACCGTGGGAATAAAATCGTCTCTTTTGGTTACCCAGCTTCGGGCGGTGTGATGGTCGCTCAGAGTCTTGAACTGCTCGCACCCTATGACATTGCCCATATGGCGAAAACGGATGTGGAACCTTGGCGTCTCATGACTGAAGCGATGCGAATTGCAAAAGCCGATCGTATTGCGTATGCCGGAGATCCGGATTATGTGGAAACGCCAGTTGAACAGTTGTTGTCTAAAGCCTATCTAGATCAGAGACGTGATTTAATCCCTGATAATGGCACTTTAAAAGAGGATCCAAAAGCAGGACAGATAACGCAAACTCAGTATGCGCAATATCAAGGCTTCGAGAGCAAAGATACAGGGCATATTTCTATCGTCGATAGAGATGGAAATGCAATTGCGATGACCAGCACGGTAGGAACGGGTATGGGCTCGGGTGTGATGGTCGATGGCGTTATCTTGAATGCGCAGATGGCTAACTTCTCACCTCAGCCAACGGTTAACGGCAAGCCTACGCAAAACTCAATTGAAGCGGGCAAGCGTCCACGTTCGGCTATTACGCCATTAATGGTGATGGACAGTGATGATAACTTGCGTTTGGTGGTTGGGTCACCAGGTAGTTCACAAATCCCGGGGTATGTACTCAAAACCGTGGTTGGGGTGCTGGATTGGAATTTATCAGCGCAAGAGGCTATTGACTTACCAAACATCCAGTATGGCACTAAGATAGACCGCACCAAGTCTTATGACCCGACTGGTTTGCTGGTGGAAAAGAAAACGTTCGCAGAAATGTTGGTGCCTGAGTTTATGGAGCTTGGCTACCCAGTGCACGTTATTCCAGTGGTAAGCGGTTTGAATGCAATTGAGCTAAAAGATGGCAAGCTTTATGGCGCAACGGATCGTCGTCGAGCCTCTAGTTCAATGGGGGAGTAGTACTCACTTCTATCAAACGAAGCAAACTAAAAAGCCAGTCAATATCGACTGGCTTTTGCGTTCTTTTTAAAGATAAAAGCGTAAGGGTTTATGCCCAACCCGCAGGAGAGCGCTTTCTACGAGGCATGACATGCGGAAGAATCAAACCAAATAGTAAACCTAAACCTGCAACACCGCCGCCATAAGTGAAGTACTTAAGCAGCATGTCATCTTTTTGTGTATCCAGCTTTGCGCGTAGCTCGCGGTTTTCTGTTTCAACAGAAGTAAGCTGATCACTGATCTCAGAGTATTTATTTTCTAGATCTGAAATTTGTTGGTTACGTGTTTCGAGAGAGGTAACAAGACCTGCTTTCTCTGCATCAGAAGTTTGACGAGCATTAGCAAGCTGCTCTTTTACTTCGGCTAGCTCTTTCTCAATGCGAGGAAGGCGAATTGCCATGCTCTCTTGGTTTGTCACAAACTTGCTTTGTACCCAACCAGTGCGACCACGGTCATCACGAACTTGCGTGTAGCCAGTATCTCGGTTGGTTTTAATCAGTTGTACTTTAGAACCGGCGTTAACACTACCAATAATACGGTAGGTGTTATTTGGACCTGAGTGCATAAAAGTGAAGAGGTCATCAGAAATATAACGGTCTGCTGCTAGGGCCGCTGGCGCTGCTAGCAAAGTAAACAAAACCGTGATGATTAGTTTTTTCACAGTAAATCCCTTAACGATTTTTCTTGGAGACAGCGTTGGCACCGAATGATTGGAGCCGGAAATAGACGAATAGTATGCAGTTTCAAACTTCGGTGCAACAAAGAAGGGAGGCAAAGCCTCCCTTTCTGTGCGTTTGAGTCAATAATGACAAAGCGCTTACATTCTATTGACGAGTGTCTTAAGCGAACATCGCTTGAAGTCCGTAGAAGAATACTACGGCCAATAACGCACCCGCTGGTAGTGTAACGATCCATGATGCCACGATGTTACGAACTACGCCTAGGTTCAGTGCTGCGATACCACGAGCAAAGCCAACACCGAGAACCGCACCAACCAATGTTTGAGTGGTTGAAATTGGCAGGCCTGTACCAGACGCTAGAACTACCGTACATGCTGTTGCTAGCTGTGCTGCAAAACCGCGGCTAGGCGTTAGCTCAGTGATGCCTGTACCAACGGTTGCCATTACTTTGTGACCTAGTGTTGCAAGACCGACCACGATACCAATACCACCAAGAGGTAGAATCCACCAAGCGATGGTGCTTTTCGTGCTGATTTCGCCCATGTGTTCAACAGTCGATACGACAGCAGACAGTGGACCAATGGCGTTTGCAACGTCGTTTGAACCGTGTGCAAATGCCATCGCACAAGCGGTGATAACCATCAGAACGCTGAAGATACCTTCCACGCCAGAAAAGCTGCGGTCTTCTTCGCGATTAGCGAATTTTTTCTGGATGTATACGTAGCCGCCAATCATCACAAGTGCTGAAACTGCTGCTGCCCACATCCAGGCTTCACCATTGGTCAGGTGAAGACCAACGTGTTTTAGACCTTTTTTGATGGTTACAAGTGCAATCACCATTGTTGTGATGAACATGTAAACAGGTACAAAACGTTTCGCGTTAAACAGAGGGTTCTCAGTATCAAAAATCAGGCGCTGTGCGCTGACAAAGATAACGTAAGCAAAGAAACCTGAAATCACTGGCGTAATAATCCAGCTACCAACAATGCCTTGAACGCTGCCCCAGTCAACCGCTTCAGTACCTACTGATACGCATGCAAAACCAATGATTGCACCGATGATTGAGTGAGTCGTTGATACTGGCCAGCCCATGTAAGAAGCAAGAAGCAGCCATGTACCTGCTGCTAAAAGCGCAGACATCATGCCGTAGACAAGAACATCTGGTTGACTAGCAAATAAAGAAGTTTCGATTACACCTTTACGGATAGTGTCGGTTACTTCACCGCCTGCAAGGTAAGCACCTGCAAATTCGAAGATCATCGCAATGATGATAGCTTGTTTTACAGTTAGCGCTTTTGAACCTACAGATGTACCCATCGCATTAGCAACGTCGTTCGCGCCAATACCAATCGCCATCATGAAACCAAAAATCGCTGCAACAATAATCAGGACAGTGCCGTAGTTCGCAAGGATATCCATCGTAATACCTAGTTGTTTTATAACAAGCGGAACAAAATTTTACGCGCGCCAAACCATAAGACGATGAAAATAGTCATCGTCCCTATGACACGTGTTAATTATGCTCTTCGTTATGTCGTTAACTTTATGTTTTAAGATCGAGATAGCATGACTTCCAAACGAGCACCTACGCGCTGCGCTTGGTCGGCAATACCACCTACCCATTCAAGAATCTTGTATAGGAACATGACATCGATAGGGTTCATGTCAGCTTCAATCACCATCAACTGTTGGCGAAGTTCAATCTGCATGGCATCGGTATCATCTTCGATAACGTCTAATTGATGAATCATTTCAGCGACGAGCGTCACTTCACGGCCTTTGAAGCCGGTTTCTAGCAATTCATCAAGTTCATTGATTACCTTTTGCGCCTGATCGGCAGCATCAAGACAACGTTGAACGTAAGCGAGGAAGTTTGGTTGGAGAGCCTCAGGGATGACAAGTTGACGACCATATACACGGCCAGCAATGTCTTTTGCCAGGTTTGCAAGTTTGTCCTGTTGAGTCAAAAGCTCAAGCATGTCAGTACGGTCGACTGGCATGAACAAACCGCGAGGCAGTTTTAGACGGATTTCACGTTTCAGCACATCCGCTTCTTTCTCTAGGTGAGAAATTTGTGCACGGATTTCTGCTGCTTTTTCCCAATCACCCTTTGAAGATACTTCAAAGAATTTCACCAAGTGTGAACAACATTCGTTGACACACACAACGTGGCGTTGCAAAGGCTTAATTGGGGACTTTGCAAATAACCCCATAATTGTATTTACTGGCATGGTCATTCAACCTAATAACTATAACCTTAAAAAAACATACACCATTTCTGAGTGCTTGGCGAAATGTTGAACGATGGCTATAAAGGCGCGCATGGTAACGCATTAAATCGCTCATTAAAACTGTTTTAGATCATCATTCCGGCGATATTTCTCTCTTGCCGTGTGAGAAATTACGCAATATCCTGTTTCTATCTGCTTTGAAAGGTATAGCTATGGAAACCGAAATAGAACTGAAGTTTTTTGTTTCTCCTGAATTTTCAGAAACTTTAAAAGAAAAAATTTCTGAGACAAAAGTACTTCAGCATAGTTGTCGTGACTTGGGTAACACCTATTTTGATACTGCCGATAAATGGCTTCGAAAGCACGACATTGGTTTAAGAATTCGCCGTTTTGATGATGTATTCGTCCAAACCGTAAAGACAGCAGGACGCGTCGTCGCAGGCTTACATCAAAGACCAGAATACAATGCTGAGCACACTAGCGACGAGCCTAATCTGTCGCTTCATCCTCTAGATATTTGGCCTCCAGGTAAAGATGCAGAAACGCTGCAATCCGAGCTTATGCCATTATTCTCGACCAACTTCACACGTGAACAATGGCTGATTGGCATGCCCGATGGCAGTCAGATTGAAGTTGCCTTTGACCAAGGCTTAGTTGTAGCCAAAGGTGAAGACGAAGAAGAGAAGCAAGAGCCGATTTGCGAAGTTGAACTGGAACTTAAGTCAGGCCAAACCGAAGCTTTATTCACGCTGGCACGCAGCTTTTGCGAGCAAGGCGGTATGCGCTTGGGTAACTTGAGCAAAGCGGCGAAAGGTTATCGACTTGCAAGTGGTTATGCGGGTGATGAAGTAAAATCATTGGCACTTGTGGACAGTAGTCCGACGGATACCGTTGAATTTTGCTTGATCAACTCTTTAGAGCACGCTTTGTCTCATTGGCATTATCACGAGCAAATTTATGCTGAGCGTGACAGCGTGGAAGCACTGCGTGAAATCAATAATGCCATTCGTTTCATTCGTCAAACATTGACTATTTTTGGCGGGATTGTCCCTCGTCGCGCGAGCGCGATTCTGCGCCAAGAGCTTAAATGGTTGGAAGAAGAACTGAGTTGGTTGGATGAGCATGCACACCTTGAAGAGCTTTTAGATGACAAAGGCAATGTGCTGCGCAAGTTGGATGCGCGTAAGTTCTTAGTATCTGAGTTGACTCAGCAGTTACAAGAGTTGCCAAGCCGTGAAGAAGTGCTAGGGTTGCTCAATTCCGCGCGTTACACAGGGTTACTGCTGGATCTAAGCCGCTGGATCTTGGCGCGCGGTTGGCAGCCATTTCTTGATGAAAAAGCACGTGAAAAAATGGCAAGTAACATCATGCCGTTTTCAGTTACTCAGCTCGATCGCACTTGGGCTGAGCTAATGGAAGCTTTCCCAGCAGAGCGCGATTTGACGGCGCAAGAGTACGTTGATCAGCGTTATCGCTTATTGCGTAACCTCTATACTGGTATTGGTTTCGCGAGTTTGTATAACTCGGATGAGCGTAACAGCTTCCGTTTACCATGGGCGGATCTGGTGCATGGTATCGATGATCTGCTAATGCTGAACCACTTGCTCCCGTTGGTTGATATGCTGGAAGACGCAGAAAAAGAGCAGTTAGAACGCTGGTTGCACCGTCAAGAGCGCTCAATTTTGCATGCAATGGATCAAACCCGAGCGATCAGTATGGAAGTACAGCCTTATTGGCGTGAATGATCGTTCTGGTGGTAACGACAAAAAAATAGGACCGCATGGTCCTATTTTTTTGTCTCTGTTTTACGTTGTTGTAGCTCTTTTTCCATGAAATCGAGTCGTTCTAGTATTTGCGCTTGTTGGGTTAGGAGCTGCTCGAGCATACGTTCTTTATTGATTGAACTGTGTGTCTGTTGTTTCGTTGGGGCAGTAAGGATAGAGGTGATAAGACCCGAGATCATACCAAAGATACCCACCCCGCAAACAATGATGATGACAGCCAAAAACTTTCCTATGGAGGTCACAGGATAATGATCGCCGTAACCAACCGTTGAGATCGTTACAAATACCCACCACAAAGCATCGGCGCCAGTGCGAATATTCGCTTCTGGGTTTTTCGCTTCGATAAACAGCATTGCACTAGAACCGAGCGTTATGAGGATAACCATCAATAGCAGTATAGAGGCGACCGTGGTTTCGCGGCGGTTTTCTTTGAGCTGATGCAAAATGAACTTTGACGAACGCAGTACTAATACCACTCGCATAATATGAAAAATACGAGCAAAGCGCAGGGGCTCTATCAATGGGATGCTCGCCACGAAATCTATCCAATGACGTTTAAGGAATAACCAGCGATCTGTGGACCGGATCAAATCAATGGTGAGCTGTAGTAGGAAAATACTACAGATTATGAAATCCAGACCGATAAGAACTTGACGGGTTTCGTGATCGATCGGGAAAAACAACAAGCCAGAGATCACAAATAGTGCCATAAAAGACAATATTAGTGACAACAGGCCCATCGGTCGTGTGCTGTCTTTGATATCATTGTTTTTCATACGAAGCTCAAAATAAATCGCGTAACCACGCAAAGCGCGAACATAACTATAAGTAATATAAAGATTATAGATAAAGACTATATAAGACTCGGTGGAGAACTGACAATGGAAAAGCTGGCATTTAAGCCATGGGAAAGGGTCATATCCGACATTCGACTGGTGCCTAAAATGGTCATGTTGATGGTCTTCAGTACTGTCCTGATCGTGGCAAAACAACTGTGGGACGCAAACACTTTTTACGACTCACTTTTAGCGGCGACACAAAACGCGCAAGTTGCCCAACAGCATTATGAAGCATACTTAACGCAAGTTGCTTGGCAAACCGCCTTATTGATAGTGGTTTTTGTCGTGCTCTTATTAGCGGCGGCTAGAGTGATGTTGCGTCAAACACAGTATCTGAGCGACGCGATCAAACTGATGGCGAGCAAGAACCTCTCTGTTCCATTTGGTATGGATTGTAAAGATGAATACGGAGACGTGGCACGTGAATTAGAAAAGACACGTCGACAATTGCACGATGTGATTCAAATGCAAATTAATGCGTCTGATGAATTATCAACGCTCACCGAAGTCATGACGCTGAGCATGTCGGAAACAAAGGAATCGGCGCAAGAAGAGTTTAACGAAATTGATCAACTTGCTACGGCGATGAGTGAAATGTCGTCGACGGTCCAAACGGTTGCGGAACATGCCCAGACGGCATCTTCTCTGACAGAGCAAGCTTCCGCACAAGCAATTTCTGGTCAGCAGTTCTTGCAAAGTACAATGGCGAAAATGAGTGAACTTTCGTCGGATATCGCTTCATCGGCACAAGCGGTTAACCAAGTTGAAGAACGTGTTGAAGCCATTGGTAGCGTTGTAGGGACGATTCAAGGCATTTCTGAGCAAACCAACCTGCTTGCACTGAATGCGGCGATTGAAGCGGCGCGAGCTGGCGAGGCTGGGCGGGGTTTTGCTGTGGTTGCAGATGAAGTTCGTAACCTTGCCCAACGTACACAACAAGCGACGGTAGAAATTCAAGAGATGATCGCACAGCTGCAAACCAGTGCTGAATCTGCGGTAGAACTCATGGAAAAAAGCGTTGTGGAAGCGGCAGATGGAAACGAGCTGGTTTCTAATGCTGGATCTGAGCTCGATGGTATTGTTGGGCAAGTGACGCAAATCAATGACATGAACTTCCAGATCGCGACGGCGTCTGGTCAGCAAAGCAGTGTTGCAGAAGAGATGAGCCAAAACCTCACCAATGTACGTGAGTTGGTGGAAGCCTCAGTTGTTGTCGTTACCGAGCTGCTAGAAACCTCTGAAATGATGCAAAATAATGCAGGTGAGCTAGACAAGAAGATCAAATCTTTCCAAGTTTAATATTCGATCCCGAACTTTTGATAAAACGCCCACAAACCTTTTGTGGGCGTTTTTATTTGCTTTCAGTCTGGTATAAAGAATGAGTTACCGTGCTTTTCAAACAAGGAAGAAAAATGCAGCTGCCTTCGCCACTGATTTCTATCGCTGAATCTGCCGTACAAAACGCCCAAGACGCAGGTTATTTTCCCCTTTGGCCCGATGAGGTTGCGCAGCAATTTCGTTATGTGGCGGGCTTAAGCCAATTTATAACCGAAGCCATTCATCGCGATGAAGTCCTAGCCCGTGAGTTGCCAAGTATGTTAGCGCAGCCAAGTCGTCAGGAGTCTTACCGCTCGCGTCTTGCTGAACTGTTGGAACAATGTCCTGATGAGATGTCTGGTCATCGCGTGTTGCGTCAGTTTCGCAACCGAGAAATGGTGTACATTGCGTGGAAGGATTTCACGCATGCATGGTCGCTAGAGACGTCTTTAAGCCACTTATCTGAGTTGGCAGAAGCGATGATTTTTGAAACCTATCAATGGCAATATCAAGTGTGTTGTCAGGAGTGGGGCACGCCAACAAGTGAGGACGGTGAAGTGCAGCCGATGTTAATTATCGGCATGGGGAAACTGGGTGGTGGCGAGTTAAACTTTTCTTCCGATATTGATCTAATTTTCACGTATCCAGAGAATGGCGAAACCCAAGGCGCACGCCGCAGCATTGCCAATGCCCAGTTCTTTACTCGTCTTGGTCAACGCATCATCAAAGCGCTCGACCAACAAACCTTCGATGGTTTTTGCTACCGCGTCGACATGCGACTTCGCCCATTTGGAGAAAGTGGCCCCTTGGTAATGAGCTATGCCGCACTTGAAGATTATTACCAAGAACAGGGGCGAGATTGGGAACGTTACGCGATGATCAAAGCTCGGGTGATGGGATGTGAGATGTACCCGCAGTATCAAGAGCTACGCCAAATGCTGCGCCCTTTTGTTTTTCGTCGTTATATTGATTTCAGTGCGATTCAATCTTTGCGACGAATGAAGTCGATGATCAGTAGCGAGGTTCGCCGCCGAGGGTTGAATAACAACATTAAGCTAGGTGCGGGTGGCATCCGAGAAATTGAATTTATCGCTCAAGTTTTTCAATTGATTCGAGGTGGTCGAGAGCCTTCTTTGCGTAATCGAGGGCTGTTGGAAACGCTGCAAGGCATTGAAGAACTGGCATTGCTTACTCCAAAAGAAGTCAGCGATCTAGAAGCTGCATACAAGTACTTGCGTCAATTAGAAAACTTGTTGCAAGCAATGGCGGATAAGCAAACCCAGACGCTGCCTGATTGCGAAACCGAACGCTTAAAGCTCGCCACCGCGATGAAAATGAGCTGTTGGGAGCAATTGATTGAGCAAACCCAGCAGCATATGGCAAATGTTCACCAAGTTTTTGAATCACTAATTGGTGATGATGAAGAAGACGAGGGGACTACCGTTGCTCGTCATTTTCATGAGCTATGGGATATGGCCGACAAACAAGACGTTCTTGAGCATATCTTGCAGCAGGATATTCAGATTGAAGACTTTGCTTCATGCGCGAAAACCATCATCAACTTTAAAACCGATCTGGCCAAAAAAACGTTAGGCCCACGTGGACGCGAAGTGCTCAATCGTTTGATGCCGAAAGTGTTTGATGCGGTCTTTGCCCATCCTGATGCACAGTTTGGTTTATCTCGTGTACTTCACTTGCTACACAACATCTGCACTCGCACGACTTACTTGGAATTATTGGATGAGCATCCAGCGGCTCTGGTGCAGCTCGTACGTTTGTGTACCGCAAGCCCAATGATTTCAGAGCAGCTGTCTCGTTATCCTATCTTGCTTGATGAGTTGATCGACCCTGCGCAGCTGTACAATCCCATTCCATTAGACAGTTACCGTACAGAGCTACGTGATTATTTGGCGCGTATTCCTGAAGATGATATGGAACAGCAAATGGAAGCGTTGCGTCAGTTTAAGCAAATTTGTATTTTGCGTATTGCAGCGGCAGATATTGCTGGCGCATTGCCAGTGATGAAAGTGAGTGACCATTTAACTTATTTAGCGGAAGCTATCGTTGATGCGGTGATCAGTCAGGCTTGGTTGCAAGTGTCTGAAAAGTACGGCGAGCCAACGCATGTGAAAGATCGTGAAGGTAAAGGCTTTGCTGTAATTGGCTATGGTAAAGTCGGAGGGTGGGAGCTCGGCTATAACTCCGATTTGGATATTGTCTTCATGCATGACTGCCCCGTCAATGTCTACACTGACGGCAAGAAAGAGATTGATGGTCGTCAGTTCTACCTTCGTTTAGCACAGCGTATCATTCATATTTTCTCCACTCGCACCGCTTCCGGTATTTTATACGAGGTCGATACCCGATTGCGTCCGTCCGGTGCATCGGGTTTGTTGGTTAGCCCAACAGACGCGTTCGACGACTACCAACATCAAGACGCGTGGACATGGGAACATCAAGCACTTGTCCGCGCGCGCATGATTTATGGTGATGAACCACTGGCAATTGCATTTCACAATACGCGGCATGATGTGTTGTGCAAAGCACGCGATCAAGCTGAACTGAAAAAAGACGTTGTCGAAATGAGAGAAAAAATGCGCGGTCATCTTGGGGGGAAAAAGCCAGGCCGCTTTATGCTCAAGCAAGATGTAGGTGGGATTACCGATATCGAATTTCTCGCTCAGTACCTAGTGCTCAACTATAGTCACGATAAGCCGAAATTGACGCGTTGGTGTGATAATGTGCGCATCTTTGAAACGCTCATTGCGCAAGATGTTATGGACGAAGACCAAGCAATGCAGTTGATACGTGCTTACACGACAATGCGAAACGAAATACACCGCCGAAATCTACTTAATTTAGACGCTGATGTGGTGGAAGATAAGTTTGTTGCCGAAAGGGAGTGGGTAAAACAGGCTTGGAATCAGTGGTTCAGTTAAGACCATATATTTAGCCTCGATAAGGGCTGTGATAAACTCACTTCGATTTAATTTTTGGAGACCAACAATGAAACCAATTCTACCTGATTACAACAGCGCTGGTGTGCTCATCATCGGTGATGTCATGCTAGATCGTTACTGGTATGGCCCAACCGGACGCATTTCTCCTGAAGCGCCGGTTCCTGTTGTAAAAGTAGAAAACAATGAAGAGCGTCCTGGTGGTGCTGCGAACGTTGCGATGAACATCGCATCACTAGGTGGCCATGCTCACATTGTTGGTCTAACTGGGGAAGATGAGCCTGCAAAAGTGCTGACGGAGACGCTGAGCTCACTCAATGTGAAGTGCGATTTCGTTGCACTGCCTGATTACCCAACGATTACGAAGCTTCGCGTAATGAGCCGTGGACAACAGCTTATTCGTCTCGACTTCGAAGACAAGTTTGAAAACACAGATTCTGCGCCTGTGCTATCGCGTATGGATGCCGCACTGCCAAACGTTAAAGCCGTGATTATGTCTGACTACGCAAAAGGTTCGTTAGAGCATGTTCAGGCATACATTCAAAAAGCGCGCGCAGCAAATATTCCGGTTTTCATTGACCCGAAAGGTGCTGATTTTGAACGCTACCGTGGCGCAACACTTCTTACGCCAAACATGAAAGAGTTCGAAGACGTTGTAGGTAAAGTGAAATCTGACCAAGAGCTAGTAGAGAAAGCACTGGCTTTGGTTGAAGAGTTTGAATTTGAAGCGCTTTTAGTGACACGCAGCGAAAACGGAATGACCTTGATTCGTCGTGGCCAGGAACCGTTCCACCTTCCAACTCAAGCGAAAGAAGTGTACGACGTGACAGGTGCGGGCGACACGGTTATCTCTGTATTGGCAGCGTCTGTTGCCGCAGGCAAATCATTTGAAGAAGCGTGTGCATTAGCAAACGCAGCGGCAGGTGTTGTGGTTGGTAAACTAGGCACGTCAACGCTTTCTGAGATTGAATTAGCAGAAGCGGTACATGGCAGCCAAGACACGGATTACGGTGTGATTTCAGAAAAAGCACTGATCGAAGCGGTGAAAAAAGCACGAGCTCGTGGCGAGAAAGTCGTTATGACAAATGGCTGCTTTGATATTCTGCACGCTGGGCATGTGTCTTACTTAAACCATGCTGCTGAACTGGGCGATCGCCTAATCGTTGCGGTAAATACCGATGAGTCAGTAAAACGCCTTAAAGGCCCTGGTCGTCCGGTAAACCCAACCGATCGCCGCATGGCGGTGTTGGCAGGTTTGGGCGCTGTGGATTGGGTTGTACCATTTAGTGAAGATACGCCGCAGCGTTTGATCTCAGAAGTTCTACCAAGCTTGCTAGTAAAAGGCGGTGACTACAAACCAGAAGAGATTGCTGGTGGTAAAGAAGTCATTGCGGCGGGTGGTGAAGTTCGTGTATTGAACTTTGAAGATGGCTGCTCGACCAGTGAGATCATTAATGCAATCAAAGGCGGTAAGGGCTAAGCCTGCTGTTTGTTAGCATTGAAATGCTATTTGCTCATAAAGGTCGCTAAGTGCGGCCTTTTTGATACTTGATGCTCAGAGACACTTTTAGGCTCTGAACTACAAGTAATAAAAAACGCCAGCTGATAACTCAACTGGCGTTTTTATTTATTAAGACCTGAAGTATTCAGTTAGCGGTTATTTTGCCGCTTTCAAACCTGCATCAACGTCCAAGATGTCTTGTTCGCTTAGCGTACCAACTGCTTGGCGTAGCTGAAGAACACTTAAAATGTAGTCGTAACGAGCGTTCGATAGGTTTTTGTTCGCATCGTATAGACGACGAGTCGCGTCCAGTACATCAACGATAGTACGAGTACCTACATCAAAGCCAGCTTCTGTTGCTTCTAGTGCAGAGCGTGCAGAAATAACCGCTTGCTCATACGCACGTAATGCGCCGATAGAGGCGTTAATGTTGTTGTTTTGTGCGCGAACATCTTTGACTACGCTACGGTACTGTGCTTCAAGATCTTCGCTTGCTGCCACGTATGCGTATTCAGCTTGTTTGGTTTGAGAGGTTACGTTACCACCTGTGTATAGCGGTACTGCAAGGTTCACACCAATATTGAAGTTGTCTGTCGTGTTGTCACGAGAGCTATGAGAAGTATCACCGTAGTTGTAACCACCGTCTAGAGAGAGCGTTGGTAGGTGGCCAGAGCTTGCTAGTGAAATATTGTCACGCGCAATGTCTTGAAGAATACGTGAAGATAGCAAGGTCAGGTTTTTGGTTTTTGCTTCATCAATGAGCGATTCAGCAGGTACGGTCGATGGGCTAGCAGTGAAGCGGCCAGTGTCCAAAATGTTGAGATCTTTGTGCTCTTGGCCTGTAATTTCACGCAGTGACTCGTAGCTATTAGTGAGCGCGTTTTCTGCCAACACTTCGTCCGCTAGCACTTGGTCGTACTGAGCTTGTGCGTCATGCACGTCAGTGATTGCAGACAAACCTACTTCAAAACGCTGTTTAGTTTGCTCAAGTTGACGGCCAACCGCGGCTTTTTCTGCACGTACGAAAACAAGATTATCTTGTGCGCGTAGAACTTCAAAATACGCTTGTGACACGCGAAGAATCAGTGCCTGTTGCGTCGCTGCGTAAGTTGCGTCTGCTTGGCGAGCACTTTTCTCAGCAGTATCTAGAGAGATCCAAGATGCGCGGTTGTAAAGTGCTTGTGAAAAGCTAACGCCAGCGGTTAGTGCGTTGCCATCGTTTGATACGTCGCTAATTAGATTTGAATCGTATTCAGTATCACCACGAGTTAAATTGTAACCCGCAGTAAGGTTAATTTGTGGTAATAGAGCACTACGGCTTGAGGTGATTGCTTCGAAAGCTTGGTCACGTTGTGCTGCTACACTGAGCAATTGTGGATCATTTTGTTTTGCCAAGTCGTAGATTTCAGCCAAAGAGTCTGCGAACGCAGACGTACTCATGCTACCTAGCGCTGCACTGATAAATAGTGGAAGCAATTTTTTCATTTTCTATTCCCGCGGTCCATAGATTGGTTAATTCTCAGTAGTTTAACTCAATTTGCACGATATTTACTCTAAAGTTTGCACTTTTTTACACGTAATTATCCACTTGTGCAATAAATTTTTAGCAAAGACTTAAATTAATTTGTAACTATTATACAAAAAGTTGAGCCAAGTCCTTTGAGCAAGCGAATAACAATGAGTAAACTACAGGATTCACTCAGAGAGGTGTTGAATGCAACAGCGTGACAAACAACAACAAGATTTTACTTCGCGAGATGTAAAAGTCATCTCGAAAGAAACCTTATTTGAAGGTTTTTTCAAAATGGTGAAATACCGCTTTCAGCATAGGCTATTTGCTGGTGGTTGGAGTGGAGTTGTCGAACGAGAAATGTTCGAGCGTGGTCACGCAGCAGCGATGCTTCCTTATGATCCAAAGACGGACCAGGTCGTAATCATTGAACAGATTCGTATTGGCGCGTTGGAACATGAACACCCTTGGCAGCTAGAAATTGTCGCCGGTATGATTGACCGCGATGAATCAGCTGAAGCCGTAATTCGTCGAGAGGCTGTCGAAGAAGCGGGGATTCAGGTGGGGCGCGTTATACCTGTCACTTCTTATTATCCTTCGGCTGGTGGTTGCTCGGAAAAGCTAGACGTCTTTGTTGGTGAAGTGGATGCGTCTAAAGCGCACGGCATTCATGGTTTAGACTATGAGAATGAAGATATCCGAGTTCATGTCATGAGTCGTGAAACGGCGTATCAATGGGTGAAGGACGGGAAATTTGAAAATGGTGCGTCGATTATTGCGTTGCAATGGCTGCAATTACACCATCAAGAGTTAAAGTCAGAATGGGGACAATCCCAAACGGTGGAGAGTGAGTAATGGCACAATTGGCTGAAAAACAACAATATCATGTTGATTTAGCTGGTCTTATGAGAACGTATGAGACCAACTACGCTAAGTTGAACGCCTTATTGCCTGCTTCTGCCGAAGTTGGGGATGTACGTTGCTACCAAGCGGCGAACATGGTTTACCAATTGACCGTGAATGAAATCACAAAATACACCACAGTTGTTGAGATATGTCAGAGTGATGAAACGCCAGTGTTTCCTTTACCGACGATGTCTGTCAGGCTTTATCATGATGCGAGAGTAGCCGAAGTATGCTCAAGCGGAGAGTTCTCTCGCATAAAAGCTAAGTATGATTATCCCAATGACCAACTGATGCAGAAAGATGAAAAGCATCAATTAAACACATTCCTCGGTGAATGGCTGACGTTTTGTTTACGAAGTGGTATCAGTAGAACACCACTTGCCTTCAATTGATCGTCACTTCACTAAAGGAAAATAACAAATAACGATATAGTGGACGAATCAGGTTTTCATTTTGCAATCATCTAGTGACAGCATCAAACTTTTACAAATTACGGATACTCATCTGTTTGCTGCCGATGAGGGAAGTTTGCTAAGCGTAAAAACAGTCGATAGCTTTAATGCTGTTGTTGCTGATGTTTTACGCCGCAACGTGGCGTTTGATTACATTTTGGCGACGGGCGATATTTCCCAAGACCATAGTGCAGAATCTTATCAGCGCTTTGCCAACGGCATTGAACCGCTAGAGAAAGACTGCTTTTGGCTACCTGGTAATCATGATTACAAGCCTAATATGGGCAGTGTTTTGCCTTCGCCACAAATCAAAGCCGCAGAGCATGTGTTGCTTGGCGAGCATTGGCAGTTAATTCTTTTAGACTCGCAAGTTGTTGGCGTTCCTCATGGGCGCTTGAGTGATCAGCAATTAACGCTACTCGAAGAAAAGCTAGCCGAACACCCAGAAAGACACACACTTGTTTTGTTGCATCATCACCCGTTACTGGTGGGAAGCGCGTGGCTTGATCAACATACTTTAAAAGATGCCGAAGCGTTTTGGCAGGTTGTCGAGCGTTTTGATAACGTGAAAGGCATTCTCTGTGGCCATGTTCATCAAGATATGAATGTGCTTCACAAGGGTATTCGAGTGATGGCAACACCCTCAACTTGTGTTCAGTTTAAGCCTAACTCGGATGATTTTGCCCTTGATACCACTTCGCCTGGTTGGCGGGAGCTGCAACTACACGCTTGTGGCGATATTACGACCCAAGTAGGTCGGCTTCCTGATGGCCAGTTCCAACCAGACTTCTCTTCTAACGGCTACTAACGCGCCCGAGCTCTCTGTTCGGGCTCGCTTTTTTGTGCGAGATATCTATGAGTAAACCTTCACTTCTTCTCTATATCCATGGCTTTAATAGCTCTCCACTCTCCATGAAAGCGAATGTGATGAGAGCCTACTGCGAGCAACATAGGCCTGATATTAAGGTGATTGTTCCCCAGTTACCTTGTTATCCTCAGCAAGCGGCGAAAATGTTGTTGGATATTATCGAGCAATATAAAGACGACTATAAAATTGGTCTAGTGGGCAGCTCATTAGGCGGTTTTATGTCAACGTGGCTAAATGACAAGTTTGGGTTTAAAGCGGTAGTGGTCAACCCCGCAGTCAAGCCTTATGAGTTGCTAGTAGATTATTTGGGTAAGCAAACTAACCCATATACGCATGAAACCTATACACTTGAAGCTTGTCATATTGACGAGTTAAAAGCTCTTGATGTACAAAGCATCGCGTCGCCACATTCTTTTTGGTTATTGCAACAAACAGAAGATGAGGTTTTAGACTATCGACAAGCGGTAGATAAGTTTGCAGACGCTAAGCAAACAGTAGAACAAGGCGGTGATCACAGTTTTGTAGGCTTTGAGCGTTATCCTGCACAGATTATCGAATTTCTAGAACTGTAATTCGAAAGCGATTGGAAAAGGCTCATAGTTTTTATTGATATATCCAACCGTTTCTTGACATGGGCGGTATGCTTTCCGACTATGTTTTGCCAAAAGATCTTAAGGGTCGAGGACCCTGGCTACTTTGTTATGCATCATGTTTACAAACTCTTAGTGATGTGAACAGGGTGGCTTTTTCGTTTCCTGAGTATGGGTACGCCCATTGGTGATACTCAGGCAACAAGTAAACTTTGAGAATAATTCCGTATTATGACTGAACAATATAATGCTGGTGCCATTGAAGTACTGAATGGCTTAGAGCCAGTACGTCGCCGACCAGGGATGTATACGGATACAGCGCGCCCAAACCATTTGGGCCAAGAAGTTATCGACAACAGTGTCGATGAAGCGCTAGCCGGACATGCCTCAAAAGTACAAGTCATCCTACATGCTGACCAATCACTCGAAGTGATCGATGATGGTCGAGGCATGCCTGTTGATATCCACCCAGAAGAGAAAGTATCAGGCGTAGAGCTAATTCTATGTAAGCTACATGCGGGTGGTAAGTTCTCTAACAAAAACTACCAATTCTCTGGTGGTTTGCACGGGGTAGGTATATCTGTAGTAAACGCGTTGTCAAAACGCGTTGAAGTAACAGTTCGTCGTGATGGTCAAGTGTATGAAATTGCATTTGAACACGGCGAGAAAGTGTCTGATCTGACCGTAACTGGCACATGTGGTCGTCGCAATCGCGGTACCAGCGTACATTTCTGGCCTGATGCGAAGTACTTCGATTCGGCTAACTTCTCTGTGACGCGCTTAGTCAACAACCTGCGCGCAAAAGCGGTTTTGTGTCCGGGCTTAGAAATCACATTAACCGACAAAGTTAATGACAAAGACTATAAGTGGTACTACGAAGATGGTTTGAAAGACTATCTTGCGGAAGGTGTAAAAGGCTATCCAGTTATTCCTGAAGAACCATTTACTGGTGAGTTCTTGGCGGATACTGAAGCGGCAAACTGGGCGGTAATTTGGCAGCCAGAAGGCGGTGAGATGATCACCGAAAGCTACGTTAACCTGATCCCAACCGCTCAAGGTGGTACGCACGTTAATGGTTTACGCCAAGGCTTGTTGGAAGCGATGCGCGAATTCTGTGAGTTCCGTAATCTATTACCTCGTGGTGTGAAGCTAACGGGTGATGACGTTTTCGACCGCTGTTCTTACGTGCTGTCGGTTAAAATTCAAGATCCACAATTTGCAGGCCAGACCAAGGAACGTCTCTCTTCTCGTCAAACCGCGGCATTTGTCTCTGGCGTTGTAAAAGATGCGTTCAGTCTTTGGTTGAACGAAAAGCCTCAGCTCGCAGAGCAATTGGCAGAAGTCTGTATCGCTAACGCGCACCGTCGTATGCGAGCGGCGAAAAAAGTCGTACGTAAGAAAGTGGCATCCGGCCCGGCATTGCCAGGCAAGTTGACCGACTGTTCTGCACAGGACTTAAGTCGCACGGAAATCTTCTTTGTGGAGGGTGACTCTGCGGGTGGCTCGGCAAAACAGGCACGTGACCGTGAATTCCAAGCCGTGATGCCACTGCGTGGTAAGATCTTGAACACGTGGGAAGTCTCTGCCGATCAAGTTCTTGCGTCTCAAGAAGTACACGATATCTCTGTTGCTTTGGGTATTGACCCAGATAGCGACAACCTCGAGAGTCTTCGTTACGGTAAGATCTGTATCCTTGCCGATGCGGACTCGGATGGTCTTCACATCGCAACGCTGCTTTGTGCTCTATTTACTCGTCACTTCCGCGCACTAGTGGAAGCGGGTCATATCTATGTGGCGATGCCGCCTCTGTATCGAATCGACTGCGGGAAAGAAGTGTTCTACGCCCTCGATGATGATGAAAAAGATGGCATTTTAGAGCGCTTGTCGAAGAAGAAAGCCAAAATCAACGTGCAACGATTCAAAGGTCTGGGTGAGATGAACCCACTTCAGTTGCGTGAAACCACCATGGATCCGAACACGCGTCGCTTAGTGCAGTTAACCATTGACGACTCTACGGCGACCATGGAAATGATGGACATGCTGCTAGGTAAAAAGCGTGCAGATGACCGTCGTTCTTGGCTACAAAACAACGGCGACTTGGCAGAGGTGTAACGGATGTCTACAGAAATTACCTACGATGGCGTCGAACAATTGCCAATGCGCAAGTTCACTGAAGACGCTTATCTGAACTACTCGATGTACGTAATCATGGACCGCGCCTTGCCATACATTGGTGATGGCTTAAAGCCGGTTCAACGACGCATCATTTATGCGATGTCAGAGCTTGGTCTCTCTGCATCAGCAAAATACAAAAAATCTGCACGTACCGTTGGTGACGTGCTAGGTAAATACCATCCGCACGGTGATTCAGCGTGTTACGAAGCGATGGTATTGATGGCTCAGCCATTCTCTTACCGCTATCCATTAGTGGATGGTCAAGGTAACTGGGGTGCGCCAGATGATCCGAAATCATTTGCGGCAATGCGTTATACCGAAGCAAAACTGTCTAAGTTTGCTGAAGTATTGCTTGGCGAACTTGGCCAGGGCACGGTTGAATGGCAACCTAACTTTGATGGCACAATGAAAGAGCCACAAATGTTGCCAGCACGTCTGCCTCACATCCTGCTTAACGGTGTAACCGGCATTGCCGTTGGTATGGCAACAGACATCCCACCGCACAACGTTCGTGAAATCGCAGATGCGACTATTCATTTGATCGACAACCCGAAAGCAGAACTGCCGGACGTGATGCAGTATGTCAAAGGTCCGGATTACCCAACAGAAGCAGAAATCATCTCGCCGCAAGCGGATATCGAGAAGATTTACCGCAACGGTCGTGGCAGCATCAAAATGCGTGCGGTTTGGCACAAAGAAGGTTCTGACATTGTTATCACTTCTTTGCCACACCAAGTATCGGGTGCCAAACTGCTTGAGCAAATCGCTAACCAGATGCGTGCGAAGAAGCTGCCAATGGTTGACGATCTTCGTGACGAATCGGATCACGAGAACCCAACGCGTATCGTTGTGGTGCCTAAGTCAAACCGCGTCGATTGTGATTTGTTGATGAACCACTTGTTCGCATCAACGGATCTTGAGCGCAGTTACCGTGTTAACTTGAACATGATTGGTTTGGATAACCGTCCTCAAGTTAAAGGTCTGGTGCAAATTCTGTCTGAGTGGATCGAGTTTCGTCGTACGACTGTGCGTCGTCGTCTACAACACCGCCTAGACAAAGTAATGGCTCGTCTACACATCTTGGAAGGTTTGTTGGTTGCTTACCTCAACCTAGATGAAGTGATTGAGATCATCCGTACTGAAGACGATCCAAAAGCGGTGCTGATGGAACGCTTTGGTATTACCGATATCCAAGCGGATGCAATTTTAGATACTAAACTTCGTCATCTAGCAAAACTAGAAGAGATGAAGATCCGTGGTGAGCAAGACGAGCTAGAGAAAGAGCGTGAGAAGCTAGAACAGCTACTC
The DNA here is from genome assembly GCF_030248655.1 of Vibrio sp. D431a. Lineage (NCBI taxonomy): Bacteria > Pseudomonadati > Pseudomonadota > Gammaproteobacteria > Vibrionales > Vibrionaceae > Vibrio > Vibrio sp. D431a. The sequence goes on from NZ_JAHGAP010000013.1 coordinate 314,583, forward strand.
GGTTCTGAGCGTCGTCTGAATACACTACTGAAAAAAGAAATCAAAGCAGACGCAGAGAAATACGGTGATGACCGTCGCTCTCCAATGGTTGAGCGTGCAGAAGCAAAAGCGCTGACTGAACGTGACCTCGTACCAAGTGAGCCAATCACGGTTGTGCTTTCTGAGAAAGGTTGGATTCGTCACGCGAAAGGCCATGACGTGGATGCCGAAGGCTTAAACTATAAGTCGGGTGATAAGTATTTAGCGCATGCTCGAGGTAAGAGTAATCAGCCTGCGGTATTCCTAGGTAGTGACGGTCGAAGTTACTCTCTGGAATCGCACTCACTGCCTTCTGCTCGTAGTCAAGGTGAGCCGATTACCGGTCGCTTGAATATTACGGCTGGTAGCAGTATTCGCCAAGTCATCATGAGTGAAGAAGATCAGCTGTGGCTGGTGGGCTCAGATGCAGGTTACGGCTTTGTATGTAAAGGCGCGGACTTGCTGTCTAAAAACCGCAGTGGTAAAGCGCTCGTCACTTTACCTGCCAACTCTGAGATCATGACGCCAAAAGAGATTGAAGATTTAGACTCTGATGAAATCTTAGCAATCACTAACCAAGGTCGCATGCTGCTGTTCCCAATCAAAGACTTGCCACAACTGGCGAAAGGTAAAGGGAATAAGATCATCAACATTCCTGCTGCTAAAGCAAAAGAGCGAGAAGAAGTACTATCTCACTTAATGTCTTTACCAAAAGGTGCATCGTTAACGCTGTACGCGGGTAAGCGAAAGTTGGGTCTTAAACCGTCTGACCTTGATAACTTCCGTGGCGAACGTGGTCGCCGAGGTGGGTTATTACCGAGAGGTTTGCAGCGAGTCACTCGTATTGAAGTTGAGCTAGATGATTCCGATACGACGGAAACACCGAGCGATAGCGAGTAACGCACAAATAAAAATCCCAGCCAATGGCTGGGATTTTTTATGCTTCTTGCTTGTCTTCGGCAATGGTGACTTTCAAGGTCATCTCTTTTCCTTTGCGAATGATACCGACGTCCACGGTGGTGCCAGGACGTAAATCGGTGACGATATCCATAACGCTCTGACGCCCTTGTACTTTATTGCCATCAATACTGATAATGATGTCCTGCTTTTGGAAGCCTGCCGCATTGGCTGGACCATTTGGATCAATACCAAGTACGACAATACCACCTATGTGTTCATTTCCAAGCAGGCGAGCAGTGACCGCATTAATGTCTTGGCCGTCGATTCCAATATAACCACGAATCACGCGGCCATCAGCGATGATTTTCTGCATGATCTTACTCGCTAGCGGCGCAGGGATCGCAAAAGAAATACCGTAAGTTTCTAAGTCTGTCGCTTGCTGAAAAGAGGCGGTGTTAATGCCGACGAGCTCGCCTTGTGTGTTCACTAGGGCTCCACCAGAGTTACCTTCATTGATGGCGGCATCGGTTTGAATGAATGCTTGACGACCATCGCTAATAGATGAACGACCTGTGGCAGAAATAATGCCGAACGTTGTGGTTTGTCCAAGGTTGTATGGGTTACCGATGGCTAGTACTACATCGCCCACTTGTGGTTTGTAGTTAGAGTTCAGAGGGATTACGGGCAAATTCGAACCTTCGACACGCAGCACGGCTATATCAGTACGCTTATCTGTCCCTACGAGCTGAGCCGCTGCGGCTCTGCCGTCTTGTAATGCCACAACAATTTGATCAGCTTGAGCAACCACATGATAGTTAGTAATGATGTAGCCTTTCTCACTAACAATCACACCTGACCCCAGGCCTTGAGTCGAGAGTTTACTGCGGTCATTCTCAACATACTTACGACTGTAGATGTTTACCACTGCAGGTGCTGCTCTTCGGACTGCTTGATTAAACGTCAACTCGACTGATGCGATATTAACAGGTTGAGGATCAAGCGCGGCAGGAATTACGTTGTTGCGCAAAGATGGAACCGCCAGTAATACCACTGCGGCAGTAGCCAAGCCTAAAAAGACAGAACGTAATAAAAAGCTGAGCATATCCTCTCCATGCGTGAGCGCCAAAATGGCATCGAAGATGAAGAATAGCATTACATTGAAAAATAACAAAAGGGCAGCGCGTCATCGCGTTGCCCTTTTCATTAGTTATTGAGCGATAAGGAAAAGTGTTCGAGCCTTATCACTCAGTACTATGCATCGAAAACCTTATTTTCTATCACTTTGAAAGTGGTTAACGAATGACAAGATAAATAGTACGTTCACCACGTTGAATATTAAGAGCCAGTACACCTTTGTGTTTCTCTACGATTGTACGAAGCTCGGCAAGGTTTTTCACTCGTTGACGGTTCACACCGATAATAATGTCACCTTGTTGTAATTGATATTGAGCAGCCGGAGAGTTATCTGCAACGCTCGATACTTTAACACCTTGGATTACATCACTTGGTGTTGTATTGCTTAACTCCGCACCTTTGAGTCCCTCATGTAATGTCTCCGCTTTAGCTTTCATATTCGTAGATTCGCCAAGCGTTACATCAAAGGTTTTATTCTTACCATCTCGAACCACACCTAATGTGATTTCTTTACCTGCGCCCAGTGTTGCCACTTTTGCGCGGAGCTCTGAGAAAGTATTAATCGCTTTGCCGTTCACCGATACAATTACGTCACCGGCTTTTAACCCTGCTTTATCGGCTGCGCTGTCCGGTACGACTTGACCAATAAAGGCCCCTTTACTCGACTCGTAACCCAATGCATCAGCTAGCTCAGAGGTTACTTCGCCACCTTGCACACCCAACATGCCGCGTTTGACTTCACCAAACTCTAGAATTTGATCAGTGAGGTTTTTCATCATGTTCGATGGAATCGCAAAGCCAATACCCACATTACCGCCGTTAGGGCCTAAAATCGCAGTATTAATACCGATCAGCTCACCATTAAGGTTGACCAATGCACCACCAGAGTTACCGCTGTTAATTGCGGCATCGGTTTGGATGAAGTTTTCGAAGTTTTCAACGTTTAAGCCACTACGGCCAAGGGCTGAAACAATACCCGAAGTGACGGTTTGACCGAGCCCAAATGGGTTACCAATTGCAACCGTAAAGTCACCGACACGCAGTTTGTCGGAATCCGCGACTTTAATCTGCGTTAAGTTTTTCGCTTTCTCTAATTTAAGTAACGCAACATCGGCCATTTCATCACCGCCAACGAGTGTAGCGTCATACTCGCGCCCGTCAAAGAGGCGAACTCGAATCTCATCTGCCCCCTTGATCACGTGGTAGTTAGTGACAATATGGCCTTTCTTCGCATCAATAATGACACCAGACCCTAAACCTCTGAACGGGCGCTCTCGCCTTTGTTCCATAGGAAAGTCTGGGCCAAAGAAAAATTGAAATTGCTCGGGAATGCGGCTGGTTTGTACTTGTTTACCTTCTACAGCAATACTCACAACAGCTGGGGTCACTTTCTCAAGCATTGGTGCCAAGCTAGGTAACTGTTGGCCATCCACATTCAAAGGTAATGCGGCAGTGGCTTGAACTGGGGCAATAATCGAACCCAAACTCAGAGATAGAACGGTGAGCGCAAGCAGTGGTTTTTTCATCCAATAACTCCTCTTGAAACATGTCTGCCAAAAAGAAATATCCGAACGGTTAGTTCAATTTGTTAATAACTAATATAAGGTCTAGTTCGGACAATCAAAAGGGGAGGCAGTGCACATCCAAGTTAGAGCGAAGGTGAGGTGAAAAAGTTCAAAAAAGGGCCGATACAAATGTATCGGCCCTAGATAGAAGTAAGAGAGGATTATGATGCTTTTGCGGTTACCGCTTCGGGAGCATTAATGATTTCTTTCTCTTGATCCTTCAAAAGACCGGTGGCGCCATTAGCGTAGTCTTTTGGTTGTTCGTTAAACTCTGGTTGATCTTCTGCAATGGTTTCAGACGACATTGCCGTTTTCTTATCAAACGGGTTGTCTTGTTCTGGTAAGTTTGGCAAAAGCTCAGAAGAGGTCTTGGCCATATGTTGGTATAGCTTGGTGTAATCTTTACCTAGGGTGTCCAACATTTCTGCGGTTTGTGCAAAATGATCGACGAGCTCTTGACGTTGTTGCTCTAATTCAAACTTGGCCGCTTCAAGTTCTTTCTGCACAGACTTTTGTTTCTTGTATTCAGGGGTGGTTAGTCTACTAATGACTACGCCTACGATTGTACCGACCAGCAAACCCACAATGGCATAAATCCAAGGCATAACTGCTCCTTATAGTTGTTTTAACAAGTCTTTTACTACTTAGTTACACGCGGTGCTCGTCCATGTTACTATGGCTTGAACAGCCGATAAAGAAAAATAGCAGTATGTCTTCGGGGACTGATAACTACTTCTCTCTATTCTCAAAGTTGACCCCGAGGTAACCCTTTTCTCTATACCTCTATACGACTTAATACGATGACACCACTACAACAATATCAAAAAGACATAGCAGAACACGGGTTTCAGCGTGATGAAGCTCAGTATCAAGCGGTCGTTGCATTAGACAAGCTTTACCATGCTATCGTTGAATTTCAGTCAGCGCCTGTGCCTCAGCTTTCCAAATGGCAAAAGCTAATGGGGAAAAAAATCGACAAGCCTGAACCACCAAAAGGCCTTTACTTTTGGGGTGGGGTAGGTCGCGGTAAAACCTACCTTATGGACGCATTTTTTGATGCTTTACCGACCCAAAGAAAAATGCGCGTCCACTTCCATCGATTTATGTATCGAGTACATGATGAGTTGAAGCTGTTAGGTGATGTCGAAAATCCTCTATCAAAAGTGGCGGATAAATTTAAAGAAGAAGCAGATGTGGTTTGCTTTGATGAATTTTTTGTTTCCGACATTACTGATGCGATGATCCTTGCAACGTTACTTCAAGAAATGTTCAAGCGGCAGATGATCCTAGTCGCGACTTCAAACATCGAGCCGCAGAACTTATATCGTAACGGTTTGCAAAGAGCGCGCTTTTTGCCCGCGATCGATATGATTTTGGCACGTTGTGAAGTGTTGAATGTCGATAGTGGCGTTGATTATCGCTTAAGAACGTTAGAACAGGCTGAAATATACCATTACCCGCTTGATGAGCAGGCTAGCATAAACCTTAACAAATATTATCAGCAGCTGACTGGAGAGCGTCAGTTTGTTGCTCATCAAATCGAAGTTAACCACCGTCAACTAGCGGTGATTGAAGCAAGCGACGGGGTGCTGCATGCGTCGTTTGCTCAGTTGTGTCAAACTGCTCGCAGTCAAAATGACTACATTGAATTGTCTCGTATTTACCACACGGTATTACTGGCAGATGTTCAACAAATGAACCGAAAAATCGATGATGCGGCGAGACGCTTTATCGCGCTGGTCGATGAGTTTTACGAGCGCAATGTTAAGTTGATTATTTCTGCTGAAGTGCCAATGGCCGACTTATATACTGATGGGCAGTTAGAGTTCGAATTTAAGCGCTGTTTGTCTCGGCTTACTGAGATGCAAAGTCATGAGTATCTCGCGCGTGAACATTTGGCCTAGATCCAATGGGTTCTTAAAAAAGTGAAGAAAAAATTAGTGATTTGGCGCAAAAAAAGGTGATTTTTTCTTCGCTCTTCTCTATAATCCTGCGACCCACCGTTACTGCAGACCTGATTATCGAAGTTATTTCGAAATTGAAGGTCGAGAGTACCAACGACTCGAAGGGGTGATGACTGGGCTCTTAGACAGTGTGGGAGCACTATTGGGTGTTCCTTTAAAGTTTAAAATTTAATTAACGGGTTATTGTTAGCATGAAAACTTTCGTTGCTAAACCAGAAACTGTAAAACGCGACTGGTACGTTGTAGACGCTGAAGGTAAAACTCTTGGCCGTCTAGCAAGTGAAATTGCATCTCGCCTACGTGGCAAACATAAAGCTGAATACACTCCTCACGTTGACACTGGTGATTACATCATCGTTATCAACGCTGAGAAAGTTGCTGTAACTGGTAACAAAGCTAAGAACAAAGTGTACTACCGTCACTCTGAATTCCCAGGTGGTCTAAAATCTATCACTTTTGAAAAGTTGATCGATCGTAAACCTGAGATGGCTCTTGAGCTTGCAGTTAAAGGCATGCTTCCACGTGGTCCTCTAGGCCGTGCTATGTACCGTAAGCTAAAAGTTTACGCGGGCGCTGAGCACAACCATGTTGCTCAACAACCACAAGTACTAGACATCTAATTGGGGATTTCGAAAATGGCAGAGAATCAATACTACGGCACTGGCCGTCGCAAAAGCTCAGCTGCACGTGTTTTCATTAAACCAGGCAGCGGTAACATTGTAGTAAACAAGCGTAACCTTGACGAATACTTCGGTCGTCCAACAGCGCGTATGGTTGTACAACAACCTCTAGAGCTAGTTGAACTAACTGAAAAGCTAGACCTTTACGTAACAGTTAAAGGCGGCGGTATTTCTGGTCAAGCTGGTGCTATCCGTCACGGTATCACTCGCGCGCTTATGGAATACGATGAGTCTCTACGTCCTGCTCTACGCGCAGCTGGCTACGTTACTCGTGACGCTCGTTGCGTTGAACGTAAGAAAGTTGGTCTACGTAAAGCACGTCGTCGTCCACAGTTCTCTAAGCGTTAATTTCCTCTTATCGGGAATTATGCTTTTCAGAGTTACTCTGGAAACTGTGTACCAAAAGCTCGGCTCTATGCCGGGCTTTTTTGTATTTAAATACATCATACTTGTCTTCAAGCAACGAACAACCTTCACTTATCATCACATTCCGAGTAGGCCTTCTTGTTCGTCCTCTTCGTCGAAAGGTTGCCAGTGCCGTTTTATATGTGTGCCTTATTTAATCGCGACTCACCACGCTTTCTCTTGCGATGCAGCATAGATGTATTCATCAGCAAGAATGTCTTTGTATCTTATTCTTCCTGTAACATGTTTTAAAATGACTTACGCTCCTTTTTGAGCATTCTGCGTGCTACAAAATTGAAAATATAAACACAGTAAGCTGAACGCGTAATACGAAATATTTCTCTGTGTAATTAACTGAAAACTACCAAGATAAAAGGTTTTATCTGCTTTCAGCGGGGCTTCTATGTGGTGCTTTCTTGTTACAAATCACATCAATTTTTTATAATTCTGCCGCTTTTGTGACGACGCGAGCGATTTGCCTCACAAATGTTACAAAAAGGTAGCTTTATCTTGTCAAAAAGTAGGGTTTTCTTTATCATTTCCCTCCAATAAATAGAACTAAATTCATTATTTGTTAGCCATGCTCTTATAAGCGGAATAATAACGATCCAAAGGGAGCAAATGGGAGAATGTTTGGATGAGCAACGCGCCTTTAAATAACGGTCGCAGGCGTTTTCTAACCGCTACAACGGCAGTTGTTGGTGGGTTAGGGGCAGTCGCCGTCGCCGTGCCTTTTATCAAATCATGGAATCCGAGTGCTAAAGCCAAAGCGGCGGGCGCACCGGTGGAAGTGGATATAAGTAAAATTGAACCAGGTCAGCTGGTTCGTGTTGAGTGGCAGGGAAAACCTGTATGGATTGTTCGCCGCACTCAAAGCGTTCTGGATAACTTAAAATCGATCGGTGATAAGCTTCGCGATCCACAATCTGAAATGGAGCAGCAGCCTGAGTACGCTCAGAATGAGTTTCGTTCGATTAAGGAAGAGTTTTTCGTCGCAGTTGGTTTCTGTACCCACTTAGGTTGTTCACCAACCTATCTACCTGACTCTTTCTCTGAGCAGGTGCAGGGCGTAAGATCTGGCTTCTTCTGTCCTTGTCATGGTTCTAAGTTCGACATGGCTGGTCGAGTGTTCCAAGGAGTACCTGCTCCGTTGAACCTTGTCGTTCCTAAGCACATGTATTTGAGCGATACCAAGCTCATTGTGGGTGTTGATGAGGGAGATGCATAATGCAAGCAATGTTAGATTGGGTTGAAAAGCGTATTCCTGCAATGAATGCTTATAAAAAGCATTTGTCTGAATACCCAATGCCTAAGAACTTCAACTTTTGGTACCTTTTCGGTTCTCTGGCGATGCTGGTTCTTGTTAACCAAATCCTAACGGGTATTTGGCTAACGATGAACTATGTTCCTTCAGGTGACGGTGCATTTGCGTCTATCGAATACATTATGCGTGATGTAGAGTACGGTTGGCTTCTGCGTTACATGCATTCCACTGGCGCGTCAGCGTTTTTCGTTGTTGTGTATCTTCACATGTTCCGTGGTTTGATCTACGGTTCATACCAAAAACCTCGTGAACTATTGTGGATCTTCGGTATGTTGATCTTCCTTGTTCTCATGGCTGAAGCGTTCATGGGTTACCTACTTCCATGGGGTCAGATGTCATACTGGGGTGCGCAGGTAATCATTTCCCTGTTTGGCGCTATTCCTGTTATCGGTGATGACCTAACGCTTTGGATTCGTGGTGACTACATCATCTCTGGTGCAACGCTAAACCGTTTCTTCGCACTACACGTTATTGCCTTGCCTATTGTTTTGCTTCTTCTTGTTGTTCTGCACGTATTGGCGCTGCACGAAGTAGGCTCAAACAACCCGGATGGTATCGAAACTAAGCTGCCAAAAGGCTCAATGGGCGACGATTACAAAACGCAATTCAAGTTCCACGATTACTACACGAAGAAATATGACATCATTGATTCGATTCCTTTCCATCCGTACGGCACGGTTAAGGACTTGGTCGGTGTTGCTGGTTTCTTGTTCTTCTTCTGTTACGTGCTGTTCTTTAACCCAGAAATGGGTGGGTACTTCCTTGAGCCGCCTAACTTTGAAGCTGCAAACCCATTGAAGACACCAGAGCATATTGCTCCGGTATGGTACTTCACGCCGTTCTACGCAATCCTACGTGCGGTTCCAGACAAACTATTAGGTGTTATCCTAATGGGTGCGTCAATTGCAGTGCTGTTTGTTCTACCTTGGTTGGATCGTTGTAAAGTTCGTTCATACCGTTACCGTAGCAAACTTCATCTATTGAATATTGTACAGTTCACTATCGCCTTTATCGCTCTAGGTATTTTAGGTGCGTTACCAGCGACACCAACGTACACACTACTATCTCAGATCTTTAGCTTGTGTTACTTCATGTTCTTTGTGTTGCTGTTCTTCTACAGCAAAAATGAAGCAACCAAACCATTACCAGAGAGGGTGACATTCAAATGAAGAAGTGGATTGTAATTCTATTTGCTATGTTGCCATCACTAGCGATGGCAGCTGGGGCCAATGTTCCGCTGGATAAAGCGAATGTTGACCTTACGGATAAAGCTTCGCTACAAAACGGCGCGAAGTTGTTCATGAACTACTGTTTTGCTTGTCACTCTACGCAATACCAGCGTTACGAGCGTGTAGCAACAGACTTGGAAATTCCAACAGACTTAATGAAAGAAAACCTGATTTTCAATCCTGAAGCGAAAATCGGTGATCTAATGGTCAATGCTATGCCACCGAAGCAAGCGGCAAACTGGTTTGGTGCTCCACCACCAGATCTTACGTTGGTTGCACGAGTTCGTGGTGCTGATTGGTTATACACTTACTTACGCTCTTTCTATGTTGATCCATCTCGTCCATTCGGCGTGAACAACATCGTCTTCCCGAGTGTTGGTATGCCGCATGTGCTTGAAGAGCTACAGGGCATCCCGACGCCGATTTACGATACGAAAATCGTAGATGGCGAAGAAGTACAAGTTGTTGTTGGTACTGAAACCGATGGCACGGGTGAGCTGAGTGAAGGCGAATATGACAAAGCGGTTGGCGATCTCGTTAACTTCTTAGTTTATTCAGGTGACCCAGTGCAGCTTGAGCGTCATGCTCTAGGCTGGTGGGTAATGGGCTTCTTAGTGCTTCTAACCATCGTTGTTGTGATGCTCAAGAAAGAGTATTGGCGCGATGTGCATTAATTGTGCTAAAATACCGTGCTAATTCCCAATTTTAATTGATGTACAATGGAGGCTTAGCCTCCATTGTTTTTATTTGTAAGTGTACTGGAGGGCTCCATGGCTGTAGCTGCCAATAAACGTTCTGTGATGACTCTTTTCTCAAGTGCATCAGATTTGTATAGCCATCAGGTTCGCATTGTACTAGCTGAAAAAGGCGTAAGTGTTGAAGTTGAGCTTGTTGACGAAGCAAACCTTCCTGCTGAGCTTGTTGAGCTAAACCCATATAAATCAGTGCCAACTCTTGTTGACCGTGAGCTAGCTCTTTACGATTCAAAAATCATCATGGAGTACTTGGACGAGCGCTTCCCTCATCCACCTCTAATGCCGGTTTACCCTGTTGCTCGTGGCAACAGCCGCTTGATGATGTACCGTATCGAACGCAACTGGTATTCACTCGCTGAAAAAGTGATGAAAGGTAATGCGGAAGAATCAGAAAAAGCACGCACAAAGCTGCGTAATGATCTTCTGACGTTAGCGCCAATTTTTGCTGAATATGAGTACTTCATGAGCGAAGAATTCAGCTTGATCGATTGTTACCTAGCACCACTATTGTGGCGTTTGCCTCAACTTGGTATCGATCTTGTTGGCCCTGGTTCAAAAGAAATCAAGGTATACATGAACCGCGTATTTGAACGTGATTCGTTCCTTGCTTCTTTGACTGAAGCTGAACGTGAAATGCGCCTAGTTCGCTAAGCGATTTAAAACACGTTATGGATATTGCAAAAATGACTGCTCGCCGCCCGTATATGCTTCGCGCATTTTACGATTGGTTAGTAGACAATGACTTGACTCCTCACTTGGTTGTGGATGCAACAATGCCAGGGGTGCGTGTCCCGGTTGAATTTATTCAAGATGGTCAAATTATTTTGAATATTGCGCCACGTGCAGTGGGTAATCTTGAGTTAGGTAATGATGCGATTACCTTCCATGCTCGCTTTAGCGGTCGTCCGCACTCAGTGATCGTGCCTGTGTATGCTGTTCAAGCTATTTATGCACGTGAGAATGGTGCTGGTACTATGTTTGAACCAGAAGAAGCGTACACTCACATCGAAGAAGAAGCGATGACCGAGGAAGAATCATCCCCATCGTTCACAACGGTTAGCGATGAGCCTTCTGAGTTAGTTTCTGATTCAGATGCCGAAGAGGACGATGCTCCTCGACCAAAAGGCAAACCAAGCTTAAGAGTGATTAAATAATAAAAAAGCAGCGTAACGCTGCTTTTTTCTTTTTAACTTGTTGAAGATGATTTCAAGCCAGACTTTGGAAATTACTCACTAATCGTAAAGACTTCGACGTTCTCTTCACTTTCTGTACTTGCCTCACTTTCTATTGTTTGTACACCGTCACTCGGTAAGTCTACTTCAACAGGCTCCATTTCGCCGTATTGGAACCCTTTAATGACTTGTTTTACGCCTGAGATATTACGCGCGATTTCTGTCGCTCGATCGCCTTGCTCTGGCGTGACATAACCAAACAGAAAAACGTCGCCATCTTCGGTGATCACTTTAACCTTAACACCATTAAGCTCAGAATCAGTAAGCAAAGCTGACTTTACTTTGGTTGTGATCCAGCTGTCATTGCTAATCTGGGTAACAGTGAGTGGCTCTTTTTGTTTGATTTGATTGTGTATGACTTTTACACCACTAACTTCTCGAGCCCTTCGCTCTAAAGCAAGGATAAGGTCTTGTGTCGGAGCTTGTCCCATAAGGACTACAGTCCCATTATATGAACTGGCAACGACACGAACTTCACCTTTAAACGGTGCTTTATTGCCGATCGCCGCAACTTCGAATTCGATGTTATTGTCCTGCCAGATTTGTTTTGTCGTGCGTGTGTCCGTGACAATATTCGCTGTGGTTGCTGCACCTGCGATAAACAAACCTGCGCAACCACTTAAACTCAATGCTGTTAATAAGATAACGAGGCTACGTAGCATAATTCTGATTCTCAGTCTTGGTTACTCTTCGTGAGCAGGGAAAAGCACCTGGTCAATAAGATCACAAAGACAATGGAGTGTTACCATATGTACTTCGTGAATACGTGCAGTGCGGTGTGATGGAATACGAATTTCGACGTCGTTCTCACCGAGCAGTCCTGCCATCTCTCCGCCATCTTTTCCTGTTAGCGCGATAATCGTCATGTCTCGAGTTACGGCTGCTTCCATCGCTTTGATAATATTTTTACTGTTACCGCTAGTCGACATGGCAAGCAAAATGTCGCCTGGTTGACCAAACGCTCGTACCTGTTTTGAGAAGATTTCCTGGTAGTGGTAATCGTTGGCCACTGCGGTTAGGGTGGTATTATCGGCGGTTAAGGCCATTGCTGGTAGGCTAGGACGCTCAGTTTCAAAACGGTTTAAAAGACAAGAAACAAATTGTTGAGCGTTTGAAGCACTGCCGCCATTACCACAACATAAAATTTTATTGCCATTAAGCAGGCTCGACACCATCGCTTGAGCTGCATGAGTAATGGCATCAGGCAGCGCCTCTGCTGCTGCGATTTGAATTTGAATACTTTCTGTAAAGCTGTCTTTAATGCTGTCTAGCATCGCTTATCCTTCAGAGATTGCGTTTTCTATCCAGTTGATATCTCGCCCATTATCATGAATGGCGATGACATCAAATCGATAATCGATATTGTGTTTTAAGCGCTTTTGTTGGCTAAGCCAAACTTGTGCGGTTTTGACTAGCTTGCGCATTTTAGCGTGCGTCACCATTTCTGCTGCCGAGCCAAAGTGATTGTTCTTACGGTATTTGACTTCAACAAACACAATAGTTTCACCTTGTTGGAAGATTAAATCAATCTCACCGACCTTAGTCAGAAAATTTTGTTCAATAAAGTTTAAGCCCTGGCGTTGTAAATACTGCTTCGCCAGAGCTTCATATTGATTTCCGATTTGGCGCTTACTAAAGAGCCCCACGCTCAGCCCAGCTTAGCTCACGCTGTACAACACAATTATTGTCGATACTTAAAATACCGGTTTGGCCGCCAACTGAGTAGCCCGGAACGACCTTCATTTGTGGCAGCTCCCCAATCAATTTATACGCATCCATACCCAGTGCTTTCAAACGTTTTTCCATGTTAGATTGCTCTGACCACAGCTCGTTCATTTCAGCGGTCACGCTAGGGTCTGGGTCAATCAGTAATGGGATATCGCTGTAGATGATACCTGTTAGATCTTCGTAAGTCGCGCCGCCACTGTTGCTACGCGAGCTAGAGAAAATTTGTGGCGCTTTGGCGTCTGGGTTAATCGCTACCTCAATAAACGGCTTGATCAAAGTCAGTTCCGTGCTTCTAGCAACAATATAAACCGCATCGACATCACGACGGCTACGTGGCTGTGTTTCAAGCTTGATACGCATTAATGATTGCATCTGAGCAATACGTTGTTTGCTTTCTTGCAGACCAAATACTTCATTGATGTCTTTTTGAAGTTGGCGCTTGTCGCCAAAATAACTTGCTGCGACTTTATTAGAGCTGTACTTGCGCCATTCTTTGTTGAACGCTTCAGTTACGCGCTCACCAAAGCTGCCCTTTGGTGCCAGAATCAGAGGGAAGTTATAGCCTTCGCTGAACAAGTGTTTCGCTGCCTGTGCGGCTTCTTGTTCTGGTGATAATGCCAAGTAGCAAATATTGCTATCTGGTTGCACATCTTCGGGAATATTTAGCGCAAGGGCTGGAATCGTAGGACCATTTTCTGAGCCATCCATGGTTGTGTGCAATAGCTCAACGTTTTCTTTTTCTAGGGGACCAACAACAAAGTCGATGTTTTCATTGATCAAACGTTGTTTAATTTGGTCGGCGTTATACGCATTAGTGTCTATTACCGTGAGGGTAGCGCTTGGATCACGGTTACGATCATTCATCATCGCAAACACAAAACCATCACGAATTAATTGCGCTTGTGGCGAGAACTTACCAGTAAGCGGCAGTAACAAAGCGGTGTTGTTTGGTTTAACAATGTCTAGAGAGAGAATGTTTTGAATCTCTTCTGGTGTGTAGATAGCGGCTGGGTGCGATGGGTTCTCGTTTAACCAGCGTTCTAGGGTATTTTTTAGTTGGGATAAGTTGCCCGACAGCGTTTTCGCATAAATAGCGAGTTGTAGCCAACCATCCAAAACATCTTCATTTGGCTCTGTTTCTAATGAGGTCAGTTCGTACTCGGAGTAGCTGCCAAAGTTCATCCAAATACGGCTAGAAATCTCTCTCTGCTCCGCGGACGATGCATATTGACCAAATGCAACCAGTTGGCGGTTTGCCTCAAACGCTTGGTTAAGACCTTGATAAGCGTCGGCACGCATCAAGTAATAGTCTTTCCATTGCTCATTTGGCAACTTCCACCAAGGTTTAAAATTCAACAATTGCAGCAACTGAGAGTAATTACCCTGTTTTTGCTGTATGGTCGCACGCGCTAGTTGCCACTCTGCTTGCTGAACTTCGGTTAACTGTTGACGAGCCAGGCGCTTGATCAACATTTCTGCTTGATCAAACTGGTTTGCTTGAATCGCGGCTTTGGTTGCCATGATCAACCAGTCATTTTGTAAACTGCCTTCCGTGCTATCAGCTTGGATCATATAGTTCTGAACAGACTGAGTAGGCTCAAGTGTTACATCAACGCCATCAGGCTGTCTTGGACCTGAAGAACAGGCGGCGAGCGTAATTGCTAGTGCAACAGGAGTAAGTATGCGTGGTACACTGAGTCTCTTATGGTTAATCATTGCCGTGAGTTCTCTATAATTTTGTACAAAATTGTCTCTATATTAATCGTTGAAGTGATGGTAAACAAATGACAGATAAAAATAAGTTGCCGAATGAGGGGCCAACTCTCTATATCGTACCGACTCCAATCGGAAATTTAGCGGATATCACCCAACGTGCTATCGAAATTCTGTCGACTGTGGACATCATTGCCGCTGAGGATACTCGACATACGGGCAAATTACTGTCTCACTTCAATATTCAAACCAAAACTTTTGCTCTACACGACCACAATGAGCAGCAAAAAGCACAAGTTTTGGTAGAAAAGCTGCTTTCCGGTCAGTCTATCGCATTAGTTTCTGACGCTGGTACGCCACTTATCAGCGACCCAGGATACCATTTGGTGACAAAATGTCGTCAAGCGGGCGTTAGAGTTGTGCCTCTTCCAGGTGCTTGTGCGGTCATTACGGCGTTAAGTGCCTCTGGCTTGCCATCGGATCGCTTTAGCTTCGAAGGTTTTTTACCACCGAAAAGCAAAGGTCGTAAGGATAAATTCCTAGAGATTGCTTCGGTAGAGCGTACGTGTATTTTTTACGAGTCACCGCACCGTATTTTAGACTCTCTACAAGACATGTTAGACGTTCTTGGCCCAGATAGAGAAGTTGTGTTGGCAAGAGAGCTAACAAAAACCTTTGAAACCATTCAAGGCATGCCGTTAGGTGAGCTGATTGAATGGGTGAAAAGTGACGATAACCAACAGCGTGGTGAAATGGTATTGTTGGTACATGGCCATCGTGAAACAACAGACGACTCACTACCTGAAGATGCTTTACGCACGTTAGGGATTTTGACCAAAGAGCTGCCTTTGAAAAAAGCAGCTGCTTTGGTGGCAGAAATACATAACTTGAAGAAGAATGCGCTATATAAATGGGGCTTAGAAAACTTAGACTAAGTGCCGCTAGCGAGATAAATGGTCAATGAGGGCTGATGTTTAGGCATCGGCCTTTTTATTATCTATTTTTGGCACGTTGACTAAAAAGTCATCACTTAGTGCATTCATTTCATCATATCTGTGATCTAACTAGACTCTGAAGTGAGAACTCTATACAATCCGCCCTCGGAGCTGACTGGGTAGTCGCTGCTTTGTTGATGTCCTTCGGGAGACTGACGTCGAAGTCCCTTTGGGAGACTGACGTTGACGTCCTTCGGGAGACTGACAAAGGGGAGGAAAGTCCGGGCTTCATAGAGCAAGGTGCCAGGTAACGCCTGGGGGGCGCAAGCCTACGACAAGTGCAGCAGAGAGAAGACCGCCGATGGCCCGTAAGGGTACAGGTAAGGGTGAAAGGGTGCGGTAAGAGCGCACCGGACGACTAGCAATAGTTCGTAGCAGGGTAAACTCCACCTGAAGCAAGACCAAATAGGCCTCCACATTGCGTTGCTCGCGTAAGGAGGCGGGTAGGTTGCTCGAGCCAGTGAGTGATTGCTGGCCTAGACGAATGGCTACCGCCGTGCAAGCGGAACAGAACCCGGCTTATGTGTCGGCTCCACCTATTCGAGACCCATCTCTACTTCGGTAGTGATGGGTTTTTTGCATTTAATTGACGCAAACTATGTCATTACCAATAAACTTGGCGTAAATCACGTCTAACTTTAGACTTGTGGTGGCGATGATGTAGGAAATCAGTACACTAAAGAATCGCCTCAAGATCATTCAACGAGAAAGCTATGACCGAAACCTTCCAACATATTTCCGTGTTATTAAATGAATCCATTGATGGCTTAGCTATCAAACCAGACGGCGTCTATATTGATGGAACATTTGGCCGTGGCGGTCACAGCCGGACAATTCTATCTAAACTCGGTGAAAATGGCCGACTGTACAGTATCGACCGTGACCCTCAAGCGATCGCTGAGGCAGGCAAAATCAATGACCCTCGCTTCACCATTATTCATGGTCCATTTTCTGGTATTGCTGAGTATGCTGAAGAGTATGGGCTAGTTGGAAAAGTGGATGGTGTTCTGCTGGATTTAGGCGTTTCTTCTCCTCAGTTAGACGACGCAGAGCGTGGCTTTAGCTTTATGAAAGACGGTCCGCTAGATATGCGTATGGACCCGACATCAGGTGTTCCAGTATCTCAATGGTTGATGGAAGCAGACCTCGATGATATCACTTGGGTCATTCGCGAGTTTGGGGAAGATAAACATGCGCGCCGTATTGCAAAAGCGATTGTTGCCTACCGTGAAGATGAAGAAAATGAGCCAATGGTTCGCACTGGTCAGCTGGCAAAATTGATTTCAGATGCCGCACCGAAAAGTTTTAAAGAGAAAAAACACCCTGCGACTCGTGCTTTCCAGGCTTTTCGTATTTACATCAACAGTGAGTTAGAAGAAATTGATACGGCACTTAAAGGCGCGGCGAGCATTCTTGCTCCTGAAGGCCGTTTATCTGTGATTAGCTTCCACTCTCTGGAAGACCGTATGGTCAAACGTTTTATCCGTAAAGAGAGCAAAGGGCCTGAAGTGCCACACGGTATTCCAATGACGGAAGAGCAAATTCGTGCTCTTGGTAGTGCGAATATGAAAGCGGTGAGCAAAGCGATTAAACCAAGCAAACAAGAAATTGAAATGAACCCTCGTTCGCGCAGCTCTGTGTTAAGAATTGCAGAAAAGCTTTAATTATTATGACGAAATCCACTCCTAATCTTGCTAAGTTGATTGCAACGGATCTCCTCACTGTTGGTCGCTGGCCATTACTGTTGTTGCTATTGATCGTGGCATCGGCAATGGGAGTGGTATTTGCTACCCACCATGCGCGTCAAGCGATCACCGAGAAAGACCATACGTTGGTTGAACGAGAACGATTAGATAGCGAATGGCGTAACTTAATGTTGGAAGAAACTGCCCTCGCGGAACACAGTCGTGTTCAAGACCTTGCCAAAAAAGAACTTGAAATGAAACGACCTGATGGCGATAAAGAAGTGGTTGTCACGCTCAAATGATTAGAAAAAAATCCAACACGAAACAAGCCAATAAGCGTAAACCTGTAGCAAAAGAGAAAGCGGCTACGGGGGATAAGAAAACCGATAACAAAGCAGTGAAAGTGGCGGTCGAAGAATCTTTCTTGATTCGTTGGCGCTTCCATCTATTACTGTTTTTTGTTTTTTGTGCATTTGCCCTTTTGGTGGCACGCGTAGCCTACATCCAAATCATTGAGCCAGATAACCTGATTAAACAAGGTGACCTACGTTCGGTTCGTGTTAAATCCATTCCTTCTGCTCGCGGTATTATTTCGGATCGAAATGGTGAGCCGCTTGCTGTCAGTGTACCGGTTGAGGCGGTTTGGGCAGATCCTGCCACGATATTTAAAGAAAACGCGTTAAGCCAGACCAAAAGTTGGCATGCATTAGCGGATGTTCTTGGTATTGACCGACAAGGGTTAATAGACAAAATCAAGCGCAATGAAAAACGCCGCTTTATCTACTTGCAGCGCCAGGTCAGTCCGGCCATGGCGAACTATATTCGTGAGCTAAAGCTGCCAGGTGTTGGCCTTAAGTCGGAATCTCGTCGTTATTATCCTGCAGGTGAGGTTAGTGCTCACTTAGTCGGTGTAACAGGCATTGACGGGCATGGCCTAGAAGGTGTGGAGCGTAGCTACGATGAGTGGCTCACTGGCGCGGCGGGTAAGAAAACTATTCGTAAAGACCGTTATGGTCGTGTTGTGGAAAACATTGCTTGGCAAGACAAGCAAGAAGGTAAATCACTTCAGTTAACCATCGATCAGCGCCTACAGGCGATTGCGTATCGTGCGATTAAGCAAGCCGTTGCGGACCACCGCGCCACTTCAGGTTCCGTTGTCATGTTGGATGTAAAAACGGGCGCCGTATTGGCCATGGTTAATGCTCCTTCTTACAACCCTAACAATCGTAGCGATTGGCAAAGCTATCAAATGCGTAACCGAGTGATCACGGACTCAATGGAGCCCGGTTCGACCATTAAGCCTTTCGTTATTTTAGCCGCCTTAGAAAATGGGATAGCCGATAAAGATACCATCGTAGATACCGGTAATGGTGTTCTACGTTTAGGTGGTAGTCGAGTCAGAGATGTCTCTCGCGTAGGCAAAGCGAGCTTGACCACGATCCTTAAAAAGTCGAGTAATATCGGTGTGACGAAGCTAGCAATGCAAATGCCGGTAGAGGCGCTTCTTGGGCTGTACAGTTCAGTGGGTTTTGGTGAGCTTTCTGGCCTAAACCTAGTTGGGGAAGTGACGGGTATTTTTCCTACACGAACTCGTTGGTCGCCAATTGAGCGCGCCACGATTGCGTTTGGTTACGGTCTATCAATTACACCAATCCAGCTAGCCCATGCTTATGCGACGCTTGGAAACCTTGGCAAATACGAGCCTATTCATATTATTGAAAGCAATGATCATGACATGTCACGTCAAGTGGTGAGTGCGAAGTATGCGCGTCAAGTATTAGACATGTTGGAAACCGTAACTCAAAAAGGGGGCTCGGCTCGCAGAGCGGCAGTTCCTGGTTATCGAGTAGGAGCGAAAACGGGTACATCACGTAAAGCTTCTGCCGGTGGGTACAGCGACGAGTACATCACCTACACGGCTGGGCTTGCTCCGGTTAGCGATCCGCGAATTGCTTTAGTAGTGATCGTAAACGAGCCTCAAGGCGATGACTACTATGGTGGTTCGGTAGCGTCTCCTGTCTTCTCTGAAATCATGAAAGGCGCGCTACAAATACTCAATGTTGCACCTGACGAAAACAAATTCCAACAGTAAGCCCTGTGGTTTACTGAGCAAACAAAATTAAGAAAACCTGAGCCAAAGCTCGGAGAACAAATATGACTAAAGCCATCAGTATGGACGTGCTGCTTTCCCCTTGGGTGGATTGCCCTAGCTTATCGTCCGTTCTTGTTTCTGAATTGGAGCTCGACAGCCGAAGAGTTCAACCTGGAACCACGTTTGTAGCAGTGATTGGCCATGTTGTGGATGGGCGTAAATTCATTGCCTCTGCAATTGAGCAAGGTGCAAATGCAGCCCTGGCGCAAGCCTGCGATGTCAAAACACATGGTACGGTGGAAATCATTGATGATGTTCCCGTCATTTACATTGATAGGTTGGACCAACGTTTATCCGCAATTGCTGGAAAGCTTTATGCTTACCCTGATATGGATTTGATTGGTGTCACCGGCACCAACGGCAAAACCACCATTACCCAGTTAATAGCGCAATGGCTAGAACTGCTTGACCATAAAGCGGCGGTAATGGGAACAACAGGAAATGGCTTCCTCAATAACTTGCAACAAGCTGCGAATACAACGGGGAATGCCGTTGAAATTCAGAAAACGCTCTCCTCTCTCGCAAATCAACAAGCCACATACACCGCGCTAGAAGTATCTTCCCATGGCCTGACGCAAGGTCGTGTCAAAGCATTATCATTTGCGGCGGGCGTGTTTACTAACTTAAGTCGTGACCATCTTGATTACCATGGCACGATGGAAGAGTATGCCAATGCAAAGCTTGGGTTGTTCACGCAACACCAATGTGAACGTGCCATTATCAATGTTGATGATGAAGTAGGTCATCAATGGGCGTCGCAGTTAAGTAATGCGGTCGCTGTTTCGCTCAAACCGAATACTGAATTTGAAAGCGCAATTTGGGCGACGGAAGTCAGTTACGCGGAGTCAGGGATTACTATTAAGTTCGATGGTAAATTTGGCTCAGGTGAATTGCACGCGCCATTGATTGGTGAGTTTAATGCAACCAACTTAATGCTCGCTTTTGCGACCTTATTAAGCTTAGGTAAAGAGAAACAAGCGTTACTCGAAACCGCAGGTCAACTGCAACCTGTACTCGGCCGAATGGAGTTATTCCAAACTGAGGATCGTGCCAAAGTCGTGGTTGATTATGCCCATACTCCTGATGCTTTAGAAAAAGCGCTGCAAGCTTTACGAGTTCATTGTGAAGGCCAGCTGTGGGCTATTTTTGGCTGCGGTGGCGATCGCGATGCAGGTAAGCGCCCAATGATGGCGGAAATTGCAGAGCGTCTAGGCGACAGAGTGGTGTTGACTGACGATAACCCACGCAGCGAAGACCCGGTTCAGATTGTGAAAGACATGTTAGCTGGGCTGTCAAAACCTGCTGAAGCGATTGTTCAGCATGACCGCTTCAAAGCACTGTTTTATGCCATTGAAAATGCTTCGCCAAACGACATTATCTTGTTAGCTGGAAAGGGCCATGAAGATTATCAGATTCGTAATGGCGAAACGATTCATTACTCCGACCGCGAGTCCGCAATGCAACTTTTAGGATTGACCTCATGATCAAAGTAACGTTATCTCAAATTGCAGACATCACACGTGGCGAGCGATTCGGCGACGATCTACTTATCGACGCGGTTTCTACTGATACACGAGCGATTGAGCGTGGGGCTCTATTTGTGGCGTTAATAGGGGAGCGCTTTGATGCGCACAACTTTTGCCAACAAGCGGTAGATGCAGGTGCCGGTGCTTTACTCGTGGAAAAACGCTTAGATGTGAATGTGCCGCAAATTGTGGTGTCGGATACCAAACTTGCATTGGGTGAATTTGCTTCTTGGGTGCATCAAGCATGCCAAACACCTACCGTTGCCATCACCGGAAGTTGCGGTAAAACGACCGTAAAAGAAATGGTTGCGAGTATCCTGCAATTGAAAGGCAAAGTGCTATTCACGGCGGGTAACTTCAATAATGATATTGGTGTTCCGTTGACATTATTACGCTCACAGCAGGATGATGATTATGCCGTGATTGAGCTTGGTGCTAACCATATAGGTGAAATTGCTTACACGACTCAGTTAGTAAAACCAGATATCGCGTTAGTGAACAATGTAGCAGCCGCTCACCTTGAAGGCTTTGGTTCTATCGATGGCGTGAAACAAGCCAAAGGTGAAATCTACCAAGGCCTTTCAGCTGGTGGTATTGCGATTGTTAACCTAGACAGCAATGGTGAAGCCAAGTGGGATGAAGTGTTAGCAGATAAGAAAGTCATTACTTTTTCACAAAGTAATACTGATGCAGACTTCTTCGCTTCTAACATCGTATTGAACGCCGCAGGTGAAGCAAGCTTTGACTTACATATCGCAGCAAGCTCACAAGAAATTGAACTGTCTCTGGGTATTATAGGTCAACACAACGTTGCGAATGCGATCGCTGCTTCTATTATTGCGTTACAAATGGGCGCCACATTAGAAGAGGTTCGTGCTGGCCTTAAACATTTGAACAAAGTGAAAGGTCGCGTCGAGGTTGAAGCGCTGAGCGAAAAGATAAAATTGATTGACGACAGCTACAACGCGAGCGTGCCAGCCATGAAAGCGGCAGTTGATTTATTGGCCGCTTTCCCAGGTCAACGCTGGCTGATTTTAGGTAATATGGCGGAATTGGGCGAGGAAAGTCTTGCACTTCATCGTCAAGTCGGGGAACATGCTGCCCCACAAAAATTTGAACATGTTCTCACATATGGTGCAGACGCCAAGGTGATCAGTGATCTTTGCCAAGGCATTCATTTTGAGACGCACCAAGAGATGATTGAATACATCAAGCAGCATCTAGACCAAGCCGTTCCTGAAAACCATACGATATTGGTGAAAGGAGCGAACGGTGCACGTATGTTTGAAGTCGCTGCTGCTTTGAAGGAGTATTATTAATGATTATTTGGCTTGCCGAGCTGCTACAGCCATACCTGTCTTTTTTCCGATTGTTTGAATACTTGTCTTTTCGAGCAATCCTAAGCGTATTAACCGCTCTAGGTCTTTCATTATGGATGGGACCAATCATGATCAAGCGTTTGCAAATGCTGCAAATTGGTCAGGTAGTGCGTAACGAAGGTCCTGAATCTCACTTTAGTAAGCGTGGTACCCCAACAATGGGCGGTATCATGATCTTAGCGGCCATCTCAATCACGATTTTGCTATGGACAGACTTATCCAACCCTTACGTATGGGCGGTACTTACGGTCTTACTTGGCTACGGTGCGGTCGGATTTGTTGATGATTATCGTAAAGTGGTACGTAAAAATACCGATGGCTTGATTGCGCGTTGGAAGTACTTCTGGCAGTCGTTGATCGCGTTTGTCGTCGCTTTCGCATTATATGCTTACGGTAAAGACACAGCAGCAACTCAGCTAGTGGTGCCATTCTTTAAAGACATCATGCCGCAGCTTGGTTTGATGTATATCATTCTGACTTACTTTGTCATTGTAGGTACAAGTAACGCGGTTAACCTGACTGATGGTCTAGACGGTTTGGCAATCATGCCAACGGTTCTTGTTGCAGCAGGCTTCGCGGTTATTGCATGGGCGACCGGTAACGTTAACTTCTCTGAATACCTTCATATACCATACTTACCACATGCTTCTGAGTTGGTTGTCGTATGTACAGCAATCGTCGGTGCAGG
This sequence comes from Vibrio sp. D431a, assembly GCF_030248655.1. Taxonomy (NCBI): domain Bacteria; kingdom Pseudomonadati; phylum Pseudomonadota; class Gammaproteobacteria; order Vibrionales; family Vibrionaceae; genus Vibrio; species Vibrio sp. D431a. The sequence continues at coordinate 337,655 of NZ_JAHGAP010000013.1, forward strand.
CCTTGGTTTCTTGTGGTTTAACACGTATCCAGCACAAGTGTTCATGGGTGATGTCGGCTCACTAGCGCTTGGCGGCGCGTTAGGCACTATTGCTGTTCTCGTTCGTCAAGAGTTGGTGTTGGTGATCATGGGCGGTGTGTTTGTGATGGAAACGCTGTCGGTAATTCTACAGGTGGGTTCATACAAACTGCGTGGTCAGCGCATTTTTCGTATGGCACCGATTCACCACCACTACGAATTGAAAGGTTGGCCAGAACCTCGCGTAATCGTGCGCTTCTGGATTATTTCTATGGTTCTTGTTCTGATTGGTCTTGCGACATTGAAAGTGCGTTAATCGCACTTTCCAAGAACAAGATTTACAGTGTGATCAAATATGGAACGTTGGCAAAACATACATAGTGTTGTCGTCGTAGGGCTCGGTATTACCGGGCTCTCTGTCGTTAAACACCTAAGAAAAAATCAGCCACAGCTTGTGGTCAAAGTCATTGATACTCGCGTAAACCCTCCGGGTGCAGAGCGCTTGCCGGAAGATGTTCAACTGCATAGTGGTGGTTGGAATACAGACTGGCTTTCTGACGCGGATCTTATCGTGACCAACCCTGGTATTGCGCTAGCGACACCAGAGATCCAAGCCGTATTAGCGAAAGGTACGGCCGTAGTAGGTGATATCGAGTTATTCGCTTGGGCGGTGCAGAAACCGGTGATTGCGATTACGGGCTCAAACGGTAAGAGCACAGTAACCGACCTCACAGGTGTGATGGCTGAGGCTGCAGGTTTGGATGTTGGCGTTGGTGGTAACATCGGTGTGCCTGCACTGGATTTGTTAGAACAAGACGCAGACCTATATGTACTCGAACTCTCGAGCTTCCAGTTAGAAACGACGTCAAGCTTAAAGCTCAAAGCCGCTGCGTTTCTGAATCTTTCTGAAGATCATATGGATCGTTATCAAGGCATGTCTGACTATCGACAAGCTAAGTTGCGTATTTTTAACCATGCTGCTCTTGCAGTCGTGAACCGTGATGATCAAGAAACCTTCCCAGACGCAGAGATGCCATTGGTGACATTTGGCAGCGACAATCAGGACTTTGGTCTCGAGGTGGATGGCAACCGTACTTGGCTGCTCGATCACGGTCAACGAGTTGTCGCAAGTGATGAGCTTAAGTTGGTTGGTAAGCACAACTTATCTAACGCTCTGGTTGCTTTAGCGCTATTAAAAGCTGCGGACGTAAACTATCACAAAGCATTGAATGCACTTAAAAATTACACAGGACTGACACACCGATGCCAGGTGGTTGCGGATAATCAAGGCGTCAAATGGGTGAATGACTCTAAAGCAACTAATATTGCCAGCACTATGGCTGCGCTATCTGGTTTGGAATCGACAGGCAAGCTCTACTTACTCGTTGGTGGTGTTGGCAAAGGTGCTGACTTCTCGCCATTAAAACCGATCTTCGCGACGCTTAACTTGCAACTGTGTTGCTTTGGCGCTGATGGCGATGAATTTATGCCACTGCATGAATCTGCAATACGTTTCGACACTATGGAAGATGTGATTCAACAAGTATCTTCGCAGTTAAAACCAGGTGATATGGTGATGCTGTCTCCTGCATGTGCTAGCTTTGATCAATTCGACAACTTTATGGCAAGAGGTGATGCTTTCGCTGCTCTTGCTCAGAAATATGCATAATTAAAGGTTACACACTTCGTGGGTTTAGGTAACGTTAAACGCAGTATTGGCAATTGGCTCAAGCATCCAGCCCCAGAGGCGATGTTTGATCGTCAGTTAGTGTGGATTGCACTGGGTTTGATGTTGACTGGTTTGGTCATGGTAACCTCTGCATCATTTCCAATCAGCTCTCGATTAACGGAACAGCCGTTCCACTTTATGTTTCGTCATGCGACGTTTCTCGTGCTGGCGTTAGGGACCTCCGCTGTTATTTTGCAAGTGCCTTTGCAAGAGTGGTTTAAGAAGAGCCATTACTTACTTTGGGCTTCTTTCGCACTGTTGATCATCGTGCTTTTGGCGGGTAAGTCGGTTAATGGTGCGTCTCGTTGGATTCCCCTCGGGCTGTTTAACCTTCAGCCAGCGGAGGTCGCGAAGCTATCGCTGTTTATCTTCATGTCTGGTTACTTAGTTCGAAAGCAAGACGAAGTACGACAAACGTTCTTTGGTGGCTTTATGAAGCCAATCATGGTGTTTGCCTTCTTCGCAGTATTACTACTTGGTCAGCCAGACTTGGGGACGGTGGTCGTGATGCTGGTCACGCTGTTTGGCATGCTTTTTATCGCAGGTGCAAAACTAACCCAGTTTCTCGCCTTGATGGTGGCAGGTATCGGTGCTGTCGTTGGTTTGATTCTCGTCGAGCCATACCGTATGCGACGTGTAACCTCCTTCCTTGACCCGTGGGAAGACCCGTTTGGTAGTGGCTATCAGTTGACTCAGTCTTTGATGGCGTTTGGTCGTGGTGAATGGTTCGGACAAGGTCTCGGTAATTCAATTCAAAAACTGGAATATCTACCGGAAGCGCATACCGACTTTGTGTTTGCCGTACTTGCTGAAGAGCTTGGTTTCGTGGGCGTAGTGCTGGTCTTAATGCTGATTTTTAGCTTGGTGCTAAAAGCGGTTTACATCGGCAAGCGTGCATTTGAAGAAGGCGAAATGTTCGGAGGTTATCTGGCTTTCGGAATTGGTATTTGGTTTGCGTTTCAAACCTTGGTTAATGTTGGAGCTGCCGCCGGTATTGTTCCAACTAAAGGTTTAACACTTCCACTCATCAGTTATGGTGGTTCTAGTCTAATAATTATGTCCGTCGCAGTGTCCATACTACTGCGTATCGATTACGAATGCCGCTTGAAACGCGAGCAACAACAATCAGAACAACAAGCTAATGAAACAAAATAAACGTTTGATGGTGATGGCTGGTGGTACTGGCGGTCACGTATTCCCAGGTTTGGCGGTAGCAAAACAGCTTCAAGAACAAGGTTGGGAGATCCGTTGGCTAGGTACGGCGGATCGAATGGAAGCGGATTTGGTGCCAAAACATGGCATTGAAATCGACTTTATCAAAGTGAAAGGGTTACGAGGTCAAGGCGTTAAACGTCTTCTTGCAGCACCATTTCAAATTATCAATGCCATTATGCAGGCTCGTGCTCACATGAAACGCTGGCAGCCAGACGCAGTGCTTGGTATGGGCGGTTATGTTAGCGGCCCGGGTGGTATTGCCGCTTGGATGAGTGGCATTCCTGTTGTTCTGCATGAACAAAATGCAGTAGCAGGTTTAACGAACCAATGGTTATCGAAAATCGCTAAGAAGGTTTTTCAGGCTTTCCCAGGCGCTTTTCCAAATGCCGAAGTGGTTGGGAACCCAGTTCGTGAAGACGTGACTCAATTAGCAGCGCCAACTGAGCGCATGCAAGAGCGCCAAGGTCCAATTCGCATTTTGGTGATGGGTGGCAGCCAAGGCGCACGTATTCTTAACCAAACTCTGCCAGAAGTGATGTCGAAATTGGGCGAAGATTACTGTATTCGTCATCAAGCGGGTAAAGGTGCCGCCGAAGAAGTGAATGCAGCATACCAAGCTAATGGTGTGGTAAATGCAGAAGTAATGGAATTCATTGATGACGTTGCAGAAGCTTACGCATGGGCTGACCTTTTAGTTTGTCGCTCTGGAGCGTTAACCGTATCTGAAGTCTCGGCGGCAGGTGTAGGCGCTATTTTTGTTCCATTCATGCACAAAGACCGCCAGCAAGCACTTAATGCAGACCACTTGGTGGATTGCGGCGCGGCGAAAATGATTGAACAACCAGATTTAACCGTTGAGTCTCTGACTCAGCAGATCCAACAATTGGATCGCCAAGCTTTACTTACAATGGCTGAGCAAGCGCGTGGCGCTGCAAAATTGAATGCTGACCGAGTTGTCGCACAAGCCATTGTCGCTTTGACCGAAAAGCGTTAACCGAATTATTGAGAATAGAATTGATGACAATCCAACATACACAAGACTTAGCTCAGATTCGCGCAATGGTGCCAGAGATGCGCCGCGTGAAATCCATCCACTTCATCGGTATTGGTGGTGCGGGCATGAGCGGCATTGCAGAAGTGCTGTTGAACGAAGGCTACCAAATCACAGGTTCTGATCTATCAGAGAACGCTGTGACAGAGCGTTTGGTATCAAAAGGTGCGACGGTATTTATCGGTCATCAAGCCAGTAATGTAGAAAAAGCCAGTGTGGTTGTTGTGTCAACGGCGATCAACGAAGAAAACCCAGAAGTGATGGCGGCACGTGAATTACGCATCCCTATTGTACGCCGCGCAGAGATGTTGGCTGAATTGATGCGATTCCGTCACGGTATTGCCGTTGCGGGTACACACGGTAAAACCACGACGACCGCTCTTGTTACTCAAATCTATTCTGAAGCCGGTCTTGATCCAACGTTTGTGAATGGCGGTTTGGTGAAAAGCGCAGGTACAAATGCGCGTCTAGGCTCGAGTCGTATTCTAATTGCAGAGGCAGATGAAAGTGACGCGTCATTCCTGCACTTGCAACCAATGGTGAGCATTGTTACCAATATCGAAGCCGATCATATGGATACCTATGGTGGTGACTTTGAAACCTTAAAGCAAACCTTCATCGACTTCCTTCATAATCTACCGTTTTACGGCCAAGCAATTGTTTGCATTGACGATCCTGTGGTTCGAGAGTTAATCCCACGTATTAGTCGTCAAGTGATAACTTACGGTTTTTCTGAAGATGCCGACGTACGTATTGAAGATTATCGTCAAGAGGGGCAGCAAGGCAAATTTACGGTAGTACGTAAAGGGCGAGCTAACTTAGATATCACGCTGAATATTCCAGGTCGTCACAATGCATTGAATGCGTCTGCTGCGATTGCGGTTGCTACTGAAGATGACATTGAAGACGATGCGATCCTAAAGGCAATGGCTGGTACGCAAGGTACGGGAAGACGTTTTGATCACCTTGGCGAGTTTGATACTGGCAACGGCCATGCAATGCTTGTTGATGATTACGGCCATCATCCCACAGAAGTGGATGTAACCATTAATGCAGCACGCAGTGGTTGGCAAGACAAGCGTTTGGTGATGATTTTCCAACCGCACCGTTATAGCCGTACTCGTGATTTATACGATGATTTCGCGAATGTGCTTGAACAGGTAGATGTATTGATCATGCTGGATGTTTACGCAGCGGGTGAAAAGCCGATTGCAGGGGCTGATGGGCGCGCTTTATGTCGCACAATTCGCAGCCGAGGCAAGGTAGATCCGATTTTTGTTCCAGAAATCGAGCAATTACCTTCAGTTTTAGCTAACGTTATACAAGACGGCGACCTAATCTTAACGCAAGGTGCGGGTGATATTGGTAAAGTGGCGAAACAGCTGGCAGGTCTTAAATTGAATATAAACAAGATGCTTGGCTGACACATATTGTTGACGCGAAGGACAGATAAAGACTCAGATCTCGATTTTGCGTCAATATCATTGTGATTTATTGCTATCAGTGTTTGATAGTTTACAAGAGCTCAGTATAATCCCAAGGTTAAAGTCAAGACTTTTACCTCTGCGTAATTATATGGGTAAAAAGTACACGACAAAAGTCAGGAAACGAAGACGTTGTTGAATATTGCACTGAATGACGAGCGACCAAACACGGGTAACAACCGTGGTCGCCAAGAAAAAATCTTGGGTGCGTTATTTTTCGTTGTGGTTGTGACTTTAATTAGTTCTGTTTTGTACGCGGCGATCAGTTGGATGTGGGATGACCAAAGGTTACCTCTCTCCAAAATAGTACTTCAGGGGAAACTGGAGTATGTCCAAGCTGACGATGTGCAGGCTGCATTTAGTCGAATTGATCACATCGGTACATTTATGTCTCAGGATATTGATGTATTACAGCAAAGTGTCGAAGCTCTGCCATGGGTAGCGCATGCCGCAATCCGAAAGCAGTGGCCGGATACAGTAAAAGTTTTTTTGACGGAGCATCAACCAGAAGCCATTTGGAATGGCAACGAACTGTTAGATAAAAACGGGTTCGTTTTTGATGGAGATGTTGCTCTGTTGCAAGAAGAAAAAGTGAAGCTGTACGGACCCAAAGATAGCGGACCGGAAGTCTTACAGACTTACCGTGATTTGAGTCCTAAGTTTCAGCAATTGGGTTTAGCGATATCGTCTCTGGTATTAAACGAGCGACGAGCTTGGCAAATCATCCTTGATAACGGTATTCGATTAGAGCTCGGTAAAGAGTCTCTTCTTGAGCGTATAGAGCGCTTTTTTAAGCTCTATAACAAGCTTGGCAGTGACACGCAAAGAATCAGTTATATCGATCTTAGGTACGATACAGGAGCCGCAGTTGGTTGGTTTCCTGAACAAGAGTTAGAAGAGAGTACAGATGACTAAGGCCGCTGATGACAACATTATTGTTGGTCTTGATATAGGCACTGCAACCGTATCGGCTCTAGTGGGTGAGGTTTTACCAGACGGTCAAATTAATATTATTGGCGCAGGTAGTAGCCCCTCACGCGGCATGGATAAAGGTGGCGTGAATGATTTGGAGTCGGTTGTAAAATCAGTACAACGTGCAATTGATCAAGCTGAATTAATGGCAGAGTGCCAGATCAGCCGAGTCTTCATTTCGTTGTCTGGTAAGCATATCGCAAGCCGAATTGAAAAAGGTATGGGCACGATTTCTGATGAAGAGGTGTCTCAAGAAGACATGGATCGCGCTATCCATACCGCAAAATCGATTAAAATCGGTGATGAACAGCGAATTCTTCATGTGATCCCGCAAGAGTTCACCATTGATTACCAAGAGGGAATCAAAAATCCACTTGGTTTATCTGGGGTAAGAATGGAAGTGAGTGTCCACCTTATCTCATGCCATAATGACATGGCACGCAACATTATTAAGGCGGTAGAACGCTGCGGCCTTAAAGTAGAACAACTCGTATTTTCTGGGCTTGCTGCTAGCAATGCAGTAATCACCGAGGATGAAAGAGAGCTTGGAGTTTGTGTGGTTGATATTGGCGCCGGCACGATGGATGTGGCCATCTGGACTGGCGGTGCGTTACGTCACACAGAAGTATTTTCGTACGCAGGAAATGCTGTAACCAGTGATATTGCTTTTGCTTTTGGCACGCCAGTGAGCGATGCTGAAGAAATAAAAGTCAAATATGGCTGTGCTTTGAGTGAACTGGTCAGTAAGGATGACACGGTTAATGTACCAAGCGTAGGTGGACGACCATCACGTAGCCTGCAACGTCAAACGTTGTCAGAAGTGATTGAGCCACGCTACTCTGAGCTTATGGGACTGGTTAACCAAACTATCGACTCTGTACAAGCAAAATTGCGCGAAGAGGGTATCAAGCACCATCTGGCTGCGGGAGTTGTACTCACTGGCGGTGCTGCGCAAATGGACGGAGTGGTAGAATGTGCGGAACGCGTATTCCGCAATCAAGTAAGGGTCGGCAAACCGCTCGAAGTCAGCGGATTAACTGACTATGTAAAAGAGCCGTACCATTCTACGGCAGTTGGATTACTTCATTACGCAAGAGACATGCAGTCTAGCGACGATAGCGATTATAATGAACCTAAACGCTCATCTGTAACTGGCTTTTTCGATAAATTGCGTAACTGGATACAAAAAGAGTTTTAACCTGAGTTGCAGGATAAACGGAGACAACACATGTTTGAACCGATGATGGAAATGTCTGACGATGCAGTAATCAAGGTCGTTGGGGTTGGTGGCGGCGGTGGTAACGCCGTTGAACACATGGTGCGTGAATCCATCGAAGGTGTGGAATTCATCAGCGTCAACACTGATGCGCAAGCACTTCGTAAGACAAGCGTTGGCAATGTTATTCAGATCGGTGGTGATATCACTAAAGGTCTGGGTGCAGGTGCTAATCCACAGGTTGGCCGTGACGCAGCTCTCGAAGACAGAGATCGAATTAAAGATTCCCTGACTGGCGCCGATATGGTGTTTATCGCAGCTGGTATGGGTGGCGGTACCGGTACTGGTGCAGCGCCTGTTATTGCTGAAGTGGCTAAAGAGCTTGGCATTCTAACAGTAGCGGTAGTAACTAAACCGTTTAGTTTTGAAGGTAAAAAGCGTTTGGCATTTGCTGAGCAAGGTATCGATGAGCTGTCTAAGCATGTTGACTCTTTGATCACGATTCCAAACGAAAAGCTACTTAAAGTACTTGGTCGTGGTGTAACACTACTAGAAGCTTTTGCAAGCGCTAACGATGTTCTTAAGAATGCCGTTCAAGGTATTGCTGAGCTAATTACTCGCCCTGGCATGATCAACGTCGACTTTGCGGACGTAAGAACTGTAATGTCTGAAATGGGTCACGCAATGATGGGTAGCGGCATCGCCAAAGGTGAAGACCGTGCTGAAGAAGCGGCTGAAATGGCAATTTCTAGCCCACTTCTCGAAGACATCGATCTAGCGGGCGCTCGTGGTGTTCTTGTCAATATTACTGCTGGTCTGGATATGCGTCTTGACGAGTTTGAGACGGTTGGTAATACAGTGAAGGCATTCGCTTCTGACAATGCGACTGTTGTTATCGGTACTTCTCTAGACCCTGATATGACTGACGAAATCCGCGTAACAGTTGTAGCGACAGGTATTGGTAATGAGAAAAAGCCAGATATCACGCTAGTTGCGGGTGGTAAAGCTAAAGTGGCACCGACGCCGCAAGCTCAACCACAGCAACAAGCAGCGGCAACGCAAGCTGAAGAAAAACCGGCACAGACCTTGCAAAATAATCAAGTGCAAGAGAAGCCACAGGTAACTCCTCAGCCGACAAACACTGCTCCTTCTTCTCCAGCTTCGTCGAGCCAAAGTTCTGCGGCTCCAAAGCAAGAAAAGGAAAGTGGTTATTTAGATATACCGGCATTTTTGCGTCGTCAGGCTGATTAATCTTTAACCCATAAATTTGACATGGCTCAAAATTATGGTAGCATTCACGGTCGACGTTACAGACGGCCGTGTTTTGTAGCAAATTTTTGAGAGGCAAGCAGATGATCAGACAACGTACTCTGAAAGAAATAGTGAAAACAACTGGTGTGGGTCTCCACTCTGGTCGTAAAGTCACACTTACTCTGCGCCCGGCTGCTGCAAATACAGGTATCATTTACCGTCGTACAGATGTAAATCCACCTGTAGATTTTCCAGCTGATCCAGCTTCGGTTCGTGACACCATGCTTTGTACTGCATTGGTAAACGATGAAGGTGTGCGTATTTCAACTGTTGAGCACTTGAATGCGGCACTTGCTGGTATGGGCATCGATAACATTGTTGTCGAAGTAGACGCACCTGAAATTCCGATCATGGATGGTAGTGCAAGCCCATTTGTATACTTGCTACAACAAGCAGGTATCGAAACGCAAAATGCGCCAAAACGCTTCATCCGTATCAAAAAGCCAGTTCGTTTTGAAGATGGTGATAAATGGGCAGAATTTGTACCATTTAACGGCTTCCGTATGGACTTCGAAATTGAGTTTAATCACCCAGCGATTGAATCAGACGAGCAACGTTTGCTGTTTGATTTCTCGTCAAAAGGCTTTGTTCGTGAGATTTCTCGAGCACGTACGTTTGGCTTTATGCGTGATATCGAATATCTACAATCTCAAAACCTAGTTTTGGGTGGTAGTTTTGACAATGCTATCGTTTTGGATGATTACCGTATTCTTAATGAAGAAGGTCTACGCTTTGAAAATGAGTTTGTGACTCACAAAGTGTTGGATGCGATTGGTGACCTTTACATGTGTGGTCACCCAATCATTGGTGAATTCCGTGCCTTTAAATCTGGCCACGGTTTAAATAACCAACTGTTACGTGCTGTTCTTGCAGATCAGGAAGCGTGGGAGTGGACTACATTCGAAGAAGAAGTCGGCTCACCAGTAGCATTCGCAGAACCAAATATGGTGCTTGCGTAAATACTTGGCATTAGAATTAATAAAAAACCAGGCTTATGCCTGGTTTTTTGCTATTTGGCTTTAATCTTCGACTTATCAATAACATTCAAGCTTTCAGCATATTGAAATAACGTTCACTTACGATCTTCCTTTTCTGCCATATCGGCTAATCGTTTTAAACGCTCTTGAATTTTAGGTGGCGCCATGTCGGCAATCGTCATTAATGACTTTGCTGCAGATTCTGTTAGTGGTGGACGCTTAGGTCTGTCGTCTTGTTGAAAGCGGTTTCTATATAGTGAAGGATTGATCCTCACTTCAACGCTCATCAGCTTGGCAAAGCCTTGAGTACGAAGTTTATTTAGGATCATGAGGCGATCGTAATCGATCTTCATTTTGATTGCGGCACTAGAGACATCGATCAATAGATGGCCGTTACGAACATTCGCTACTCGGCAATGATCGGCCGTCCCCATGGGTAAGACCTCTTGCAAAGCTTGGTTAAGCTGTAAGATTTCTCCAGCATGTTCTTGAATCTGCTTGAACTGTGACTCAGCAATAACATCTTCAGTCGAGGTTGGACGGTGATCACGCATAGGTAAAATCTAATTTTGTTGAGATATAGCTATTCTAGAGCAGCTTTCTATCAAGGTATAGTTTACATTAACGTCTTTAGCTTCAGTTTTACAATGTAGCAAGGTAAAAAGCAAAGTTTGCTCTGGATGGATTACACATATTGCGGTATGCAATATCGGCTAATCAGTCACCACTTTAAGTAAAAACTTCAGAGTGCTTCAAACAAATACGTCTATTTATGGTTGTATCGATTAAAAATCCTTACACTAAGCCACATTGTTTCAAAACTTAGCCTTGAAATATGGATGTTTGAACTCAATATCTTTGATAAATGATTTATCTCAGTATTCTTAGTTCCAAACTGGCAGAGACTGAAGGCATTATGAGTAGATCGGGAACGGTCTGAATAAAGAGAGATTCACGAAAAATGATAACTAAGCTACTGACAAAAGTGATTGGCAGTCGCAACGACCGAACACTGCGCCGCCTTAGAAAAATTGTAAAAGAAATTAATAACTATGAGCCAACATTCGAGGCTCTAAGTGATGAAGAGTTAAAAGCAAAGACGGTTGAATTCCGTGAGCGCCTAGAGAAAGGTGAAACTCTTGATAAACTACTTCCAGAAGCTTTTGCTACGGTTCGTGAAGCATCTAAGCGTGTCTACGGTATGCGCCACTTCGACGTCCAGCTTATCGGCGGTATGGTTCTAAATGCGGGTCAAATCGCTGAAATGCGTACGGGTGAAGGTAAAACGCTGACGGCAACGCTTCCTGCTTACCTAAATGCCCTGGCTGGTAAAGGCGTTCACATTGTAACAGTGAACGATTATCTAGCTAAACGTGATGCAGAGACAAACCGCCCTCTATTTGAATTTTTAGGTATGACTGTTGGCGTAAACGTGCCAAACATGCCTCCTCAAGAGAAAAAAGAAGCGTACCAAGCTGACATCTTGTACGGAACGAACAATGAATTTGGTTTTGACTACCTTCGTGACAATATGGCTTTCCGTAGCGAAGATCGCGTACAACGTGAACGCTTCTTTGCAGTTGTCGATGAGGTGGACTCAATCCTAATTGATGAAGCTCGTACCCCTTTAATCATTTCTGGTCCTGCTGAAGATAGCTCTGAGCTATACACCCGAATCAACCTTTTGATCCCGCATCTTAAAAAGCAAGACAAAGAAGACTCTGAAGAATATCGTGGTGATGGTCACTACACTGTTGATGAGAAATCAAAGCAAGTATACCTCACAGAAACGGGCCAAGAGTACGTTGAAGAACTGTTGGTGAAAAATGGTCTTATGGAAGAGGGTGACACACTTTACTCTCCGACTAACATCAGCATGTTACATCACGTGAATGCCGCTTTGCGTGCTCATGTGTTGTTTGAGCGCAACGTTGATTACATCGTTACTGACGAAGGTGAAGTAGTAATTGTTGATGAACATACTGGTCGTACAATGCCAGGTCGTCGTTGGTCTGAAGGTCTTCACCAAGCAGTAGAAGCGAAAGAAGGCGTTAAGATTCAAAACGAAAACCAAACTTTGGCTTCGATTACCTTCCAGAACTACTTCCGCTTATACGAAAAACTGTCTGGTATGACAGGTACTGCGGATACTGAAGCGTTTGAGTTCCAATCTATTTATGGCTTGGAAACGGTGGTTATCCCAACCAACAAACCAATGATTCGTAACGATATGCCGGATGTGGTGTACCGTACCGAAGCTGAGAAGTTTGCTGCAATCATTGAAGATATCAAAGAGCGCGTTGCGAAAGGTCAGCCAACATTGGTTGGTACAGTATCGATTGAAAAATCAGAACTTCTTTCTAACGCATTAAAGAAAGCGAAGATCAAACACAACGTATTGAATGCGAAATTCCATGAAAAGGAAGCGGAAATTGTTGCTGAAGCGGGTATGCCTGGTGCGGTAACTATCGCGACCAACATGGCCGGTCGTGGTACGGACATTGTGCTTGGCGGTAGTTGGCAATCAAAAGTGGAAGCTTTGGAGAACCCAACTCAAGAACAAATCGATGCGATTAAAGCAGAGTGGAAAGTGGTACATGATCAAGTACTAGATGCTGGTGGTCTACACATCATTGGTACTGAGCGCCACGAATCTCGCCGTATTGATAACCAGCTACGTGGTCGTTCTGGTCGTCAAGGAGATGCGGGTTCATCTCGCTTCTACCTATCTATGGAAGACTCTTTGTTACGTATTTTCACTTCTGATCGTATGGCGAGCCTTATCCAAAGTGGTATGGAAGAAGGTGAAGCAATTGAATCGAAAATGCTTTCTCGCTCAATTGAAAAAGCACAGCGTAAAGTGGAAGGTCGTAACTTTGATATCCGTAAGCAGCTACTAGAATACGATGATGTGGCGAACGATCAGCGTAAGGTTGTCTACGAGCTGCGCGACGAATTGATGAACGTTGAAGACATCAGCGGTATGATCGAGCAAAACCGTGAAGATGTGCTAACAGCGGTTATTGATGAGTACATCCCGCCACAATCACTAGAAGATATGTGGGACGTTGAAGGTCTGCAAGAGCGCTTGAAAGCAGACTTCGATCTTGATGCGCCAGTGAAGCAATGGCTTGAAGAAGACGATAAGCTTTACGAAGAGGCGCTACGCGAGAAGATCATCAATCTAGCCGTTGAAGTGTATAAAGAGAAAGAGGAAGTGGTGGGTGCGCAAGTGCTTCGTAACTTCGAGAAATCGGTTATGCTTCAAACTCTGGATACGCTTTGGAAAGAGCACTTGGCAGCAATGGATCACTTGCGTCAGGGTATTCACTTACGCGGCTATGCGCAGAAGAACCCGAAACAGGAATACAAGCGTGAATCGTTTGAACTGTTTGAAGGTCTACTAGAAGCGCTGAAAACTGATGTGATTACTGTTCTATCTCGCGTTCGAGTCCAGCAACAAGAAGAAGTTGAACGTATGGAAGAGCAACGTCGTGCGCAAGCTGAAGAGGCCGCTCGTCGTGCTCAAGCGCAACACGCAGCAGCACAAAACCCTCTTTCTGAAGGTGAAGAATCTGAAGAAGGTTCAAGTCAGCCAATGGTACGTGATGAACGTAAAGTAGGTCGCAATGAGCCTTGCCCTTGTGGTAGTGGTAAGAAGTATAAACAGTGCCACGGCAAGATCGACTAACGTATTAGTCAGATAATTTTTTAAAGAGTCGCCTAGGCGGCTCTTTTTTTAAGCAAATTCTGTGGCTGTCGAATTTCATAAGTTTTGATAGCATCGGATAGTTTTAGAGATTCAAAGACCGTTGAAGTGTAACAGCTTGAGAGTTAGGAACCCCTATGAAAAGAATTCACATAGTCGCGGCTATTATTTTTAACCAAGACAAATCAAAAATTTTTATTACAAAGCGTCCAGACGACAAGCATAAAGGCGGGTTTTGGGAGTTTCCCGGCGGGAAAGTCGAGTCAGGAGAAAGTATTGAACATGCTCTAGCAAGAGAACTTGAAGAAGAGGTAGGAATTGAAGTTACTGAGCAAGCCCTTTTCGAGCATTTGGAATATGACTATCCAGACAAATCACTTAAGTTTGATTTTATTACGGTATCTAAGTTCAGTAATGAGCCTTACGGCCGAGAAGGTCAAGAAGGTCGCTGGGTTGAGATAAGAGAATTGGGTAACTATGCCTTTCCTGAAGCGAACGTGCCTATCTTGGAGCGTGTCGTAAAAGAGTTCGCTTAAGCCTGATGAACTTGCTTGTGGTAACCACGGTATGTTGTTAGTTTAAACAGATTAAGCGAAACGAGAGAACGAGAGCAAACCTCGTTATCCAGAGAAGGAGAGAAAGCGCAATGGTTCGTATTGCAATCGCAGGAGCAGCAGGCCGAATGGGCCGTAATTTGGTTAAAGCTTCACACCTTAACCCAGAGGCGACAGTGAGCGCGGGATCAGAACGACCTGAGTCCTCACTTGTCGGTGTCGATATCGGTGAACTTTGTGGTGAAGGCAAATTCGATGTGTTCTTAACGGATGATCTTGCTAAAGACGTCGATAATTTTGATGTAATCATCGATTTTACTGCCCCAGTAAGTACGTTGGCGAATCTTGAACTGTGTAAGAAGCATGGAAAGAGTATTGTGATTGGGACGACTGGTTTCAGTGATGCAGAGCGTGAACTGATTGACGAAGCCGCTAAGCAAGTGCCTGTTGTCATGGCTCCTAACTACTCTGTTGGTGTGAACCTAGTATTTAAGCTTCTTGAGAAAGCAGCCAAAGTGATGGGCGACTACTGTGATGTTGAGATTGTCGAAGCACATCATCGTCATAAAGTTGATGCTCCTTCTGGTACCGCTATCGGGATGGGCGAAGCCATTGCTGGTGCGATGGGCAACAAGCTGAATGATGTAGCTGTCTATGCGCGAGAAGGTATCACAGGTGAACGTACTAAAGATGAGATCGGCTTTGCTACAATTCGCGCTGGCGATATTGTCGGTGAGCACACAGCCATGTTTGCTGATATCGGGGAACGAGTGGAGATAACGCACAAAGCGACCGATCGTATGACGTTTGCTAATGGCGCCGTCAAGGCCGCTGTTTGGTTGAGTGCCAAACCAGCAGGCTTTTATACCATGACAGATGTTTTGGGATTGAATGAACTCTAAATACATAATTATTCGCCGGCGGTAGCCGGCTTTTTTATATCTATAGAATTATTTGTAAATGAAATGATTCTAACAGAAAGTCTTTTGGTGCTTACTTTTGTTGTTGTTTTGGTTGTTTTGTGGGTATTTTTGGTTTTGATGTCTAAAAACTAATGTCTTTTTTGTTGGGTGAACGTTTGCGTGAAAAATACATACTTTTTTGTGATCTCTAAAAAGTTCAAATTTGTAAAATTCATTAAACCTCTATGCCTCTCTATGTAATAGCATGTAAAAGTTATCTTTTTGGGCCTTACTGATTCAAAATGACCTTACTCGCTAGAAATTAATCATTTATTTTTGATTGTAGGTTGACAGGTTTCGAGTCCAACTTTAGAATACCGCCAATTTGTCTGAAATACCTATTTATGTAGATTTTATAGGTAAAGGAAGGCATGTTTGCAGTTTGATTTATTTTTTTTGCATTTTTATTCTGGAGGTTGTCTTGGGTAAATTAGCACTGTTGGTCCTAGAAGATGGGACAGTGTTCCGCGGAGTGTCCATAGGGGCAGATGGTCTTTCCGTTGGTGAAGTCGTTTTTAATACCTCGATGACGGGGTATCAAGAAATCCTCACTGATCCTTCCTATTCTCAGCAAATCGTCACTCTCACTTATCCTCACATTGGCAATACCGGAACCACTTCCGAAGATGAAGAATCCTCTTCCATTCATGCACAAGGCCTTGTGATTCGCGATCTTCCTCTAATCGCTTCTAACTTCCGTAACGAACAATCCCTCTCTGATTATCTTAAGTCTCAAAATATCGTTGGCATCGCTGATATCGATACTCGTAAGCTCACTCGTATCCTGCGTGAAAAAGGTGCTCAAAACGGCTGTATTGTTGCGGGCAACAACCTAGACGAAGCTTTGGCACTAGCGAAAGCAAAAGAATTCCCAGGCTTAAAAGGAATGGACCTTGCGAAAGAAGTTACAACAAAAGAAGCGTATCAATGGAAGCAAGGTTCGTGGACGCTTGAAGGTGGACTTCCAGAGGCGAAAGATGACAGCGAGCTGCCATACCACGTTGTCGCTTACGACTTCGGCGCAAAACGCAACATCTTACGAATGTTGGTTGACCGCGGCTGCCGCTTAACGGTTGTACCTGCAGAAACGTCAGCGGAAGAAGTTCTGGCACTAAATCCAGATGGCGTATTCTTATCGAACGGCCCTGGTGACCCAGAACCATGTACTTACGCGATTGAAGCAACCAAAGTGTTCCTAGAAAAAGGCCTACCAATTTTTGGTATTTGTCTAGGTCACCAAATTCTGGCGCTAGCATCAGGTGCGCAAACGGTGAAAATGAAGTTTGGTCACCACGGTGCAAACCACCCAGTAAAAGATTTAGAGCGTAACGTTGTGATGATCACTTCGCAAAACCACGGCTTTGCGGCCGATGAAGCAACATTACCGGAAAACTTACGTGCTACTCACGTATCGCTATTTGATGGCTCTTTGCAAGGTATCCACCGCACAGACAAGCCAGCATTTAGCTTCCAAGGTCACCCAGAAGCGAGCCCTGGTCCACATGACGCGGCACCGCTATTTGACCACTTTATCGAACTAATCAAAAAACACAGCGCTTAATTCGGAGTAGTAGATAATGCCAAAACGTACTGACATTCAAAGTATTCTAATTCTTGGTGCTGGTCCGATTGTTATCGGTCAGGCATGTGAGTTTGACTACTCTGGCGCACAAGCGTGTAAAGCTCTTCGCGAAGAAGGCTACCGAGTTATCCTGGTTAACTCTAACCCAGCAACGATTATGACTGACCCAGAGATGGCAGATGCGACTTACATCGAGCCGATTCAGTGGGAAGTGGTACGCAAGATCATCGAGAAAGAACGTCCTGATGCAGTTCTGCCAACTATGGGTGGTCAGACAGCACTTAACTGTGCATTAGATTTAGAGAAGCACGGCGTTCTCGCAGAGTTTGGCGTAGAGATGATTGGTGCAACGGCTGATGCAATCGACAAAGCGGAAGACCGTTCTCGTTTTGATAAAGCGATGAAGTCTATCGGCCTTGAGTGTCCTCGCGCAGATACAGCGAAGAGCATGGAAGAAGCTTACAAAGTTTTAGATATGGTTGGCTTCCCTTGTATCATTCGTCCATCGTTCACCATGGGTGGCACTGGTGGTGGTATCGCGTACAACAAAGAAGAGTTCGAAGAAATCTGTCGTCGCGGTCTGGACTTATCTCCGACCAACGAACTTCTTATCGATGAGTCACTAATCGGTTGGAAAGAGTACGAAATGG
Organism: Vibrio sp. D431a; assembly: GCF_030248655.1. Classification (NCBI taxonomy): domain Bacteria; kingdom Pseudomonadati; phylum Pseudomonadota; class Gammaproteobacteria; order Vibrionales; family Vibrionaceae; genus Vibrio; species Vibrio sp. D431a. The sequence continues at coordinate 355,085 of NZ_JAHGAP010000013.1, forward strand.
AAGTCGTTCGTGACAAAGCGGACAACTGTATCATCGTATGTTCAATCGAGAACTTTGACCCAATGGGTATCCATACGGGCGACTCAATCACGGTTGCTCCAGCACAAACACTGACTGACAAAGAATACCAGCTTATGCGTAATGCATCGCTAGCCGTTCTACGTGAGATTGGTGTTGAAACAGGTGGTTCAAACGTACAGTTTGGTATCAACCCGAAAGATGGTCGTATGGTCATCATCGAGATGAACCCACGTGTATCTCGCTCTTCTGCGCTAGCATCAAAAGCAACAGGCTTCCCAATCGCGAAAATTGCCGCGAAACTGGCTGTTGGCTTTACGCTAGACGAACTACAAAACGACATCACAGGTGGTGCAACACCTGCGTCATTTGAACCAACTATCGACTACGTCGTAACTAAGATCCCTCGCTTTAACTTCGAGAAATTTGCTGGTGCAAACGATCGTCTGACAACTCAGATGAAATCGGTTGGTGAGGTAATGGCGATTGGTCGTAACCAACAAGAATCTCTTCACAAAGCACTGCGTGGCCTAGAAGTTGGCGCAACTGGTTTTGATGAGATGGTCGATCTGGAAGCGCCAGATGCACTGACTAAGATTCGTCACGAACTTAAAGAAGCAGGTGCAGAGCGTATCTGGTACATCGCCGATGCATTCCGAGCGGGTATGTCAGTCGACGGTGTGTTCAACTTGACTCAAATCGACCGCTGGTTCCTGGTTCAAATCGAAGAAATTGTAAAACTCGAAGAACAAGTCAAGGCGGGCGGCTACGCAGGTTTGACCAAAGAAGTGCTTCGTCAGATGAAACGCAAAGGCTTCTCTGATGCTCGCTTGTCTAAATTGCTTGGTGTCGCTGAAAGTGAAATTCGCCGTGCTCGTGAGCAGTTTGATATTCATCCGGTTTACAAACGTGTGGATACATGTGCAGCAGAGTTTTCTTCTGACACGGCTTACATGTACTCATCTTACGATGAAGAATGTGAAGCAAACCCAACAGACAAAGATAAGATCATGGTTCTTGGTGGCGGTCCAAACCGTATCGGCCAAGGTATCGAATTCGATTACTGTTGTGTTCATGCATCACTTGCGCTGCGTGAAGACGGTTACGAAACCATTATGGTTAACTGTAACCCAGAAACGGTATCTACTGACTACGATACGTCTGATCGTCTGTACTTCGAGCCAGTAACTCTGGAAGATGTACTGTCTATCGCTCGCGTTGAAAAACCAAAAGGTGTGATTGTTCAGTACGGTGGTCAAACGCCACTTAAACTGGCTCGTGCTCTAGAAGCGGCTGGTGTGCCAATCATTGGTACTAGCCCAGATGCTATCGACCGTGCGGAAGACCGTGAACGCTTCCAAGCCGCTGTTGACCGTTTAGGTCTACTTCAGCCAGAAAACGCGACAGTAACAACGATGGAGCAAGCGGTTGAGAAATCGAAAGAAATTGGCTTCCCATTAGTTGTTCGTCCATCTTATGTACTCGGTGGTCGTGCGATGGAAATCGTGTACGACGAGCAAGACCTGCGTCGCTACTTCAACGAAGCAGTAAGCGTATCGAACGAGTCTCCAGTTCTGCTAGACCGTTTCTTGGATGATGCAACCGAAGTTGATATTGATGCTATCTGTGACGGTGAACGCGTCGTTATCGGCGGTATCATGGAGCACATCGAACAAGCGGGTGTTCACTCTGGTGACTCTGCATGTTCACTGCCTGCATACACGCTAAGTCAGGAAATTCAAGACAAGATGCGTGAGCAAGTTGAGAAGTTAGCATTCGAACTCGGTGTACGCGGTTTGATGAACACGCAGTTTGCTGTGAAAGATAACGACGTTTATCTAATTGAAGTGAACCCTCGTGCTGCTCGTACGGTACCATTCGTATCGAAAGCGACAGGCGCTCCTCTAGCGAAAATCGCTGCACGTGTAATGGCGGGTCAATCTCTAGAGTCACAAGGCTTTACTAAAGAGATTATCCCTCCTTACTACTCAGTGAAAGAAGTGGTTCTGCCGTTCAACAAATTCCCTGGTGTTGACCCTCTATTGGGCCCTGAAATGCGCTCAACAGGTGAAGTAATGGGTGTGGGTGCAACGTTCGCAGAAGCTTACGCGAAAGCAGAGCTAGGTTGTGGTGCGGTTTATCCTGAAGGTGGTCGTGCGCTACTGTCTGTACGTGAAGGTGATAAAGAGCGTGTTGTTGACCTAGCTTCTAAGTTAGTGAAACTGGGTTACCAGTTGGATGCGACACACGGTACTGCTGTAATTCTGGGCGAAGCGGGTATTAACCCACGTTTGGTAAACAAAGTACACGAAGGTCGTCCACACATTCTTGACCGCATCAAGAACAACGAATACACCTACATCGTAAACACGGCTGCTGGTCGTCAAGCGATTGAAGATTCGAAAGTTCTACGCCGTGGTGCACTGGCAGAAAAAGTGAACTACACAACGACACTGAATGCAGCGTTCGCTACATGTATGTCTCATACTGCAGACGCAAAAGCGTCAGTAACTTCGGTTCAAGAGTTGCACGCTAAAGTGAAAGCGAGTCTAGACGCGTAACAGATAAAAATCAGTAAGCTCATTAATCAGGGCTTACATGACAACCTCATTGCCCGCTCATTTGAGCGGGCTTTTTTATATCGAGGTTTTTCTAAAATGAAGAGCATTAAAGTGTGCTAGGAACGATTGGTATGCTTCGCTTTTGAAGATCATTAAGCTAATGATGGCAAGCAATGTACCCAAAGATGAAGAAATAGTACTACCACTTGCTGCAACAAAATTAATGCTGCAAGTGAGAATGATAAAAGAGATAGTAAGTAAGTTTATTTTTGCAGCAATACTTAATCCTTTGCTTATTGTCAGAATGTTTGGAATGCATACAACAACAACCGTAATAGCTCCCAATGTAAGAAGGTAAGTATCTAGAGCAATGTGTTGAGTGAAAGAAAACCAGTCATTCCAAATGCTCAAGCTAATAGCCAGACCAATAGTCAATGCCAAGTATAAACATATACTTAGTGAGATGTTTGCTATGCTAATTGATTTAGTATTCAACTTTCAATTCCTCATAGATTCCAATTGCAAGATTTCTTAACTCTCCCGAATAACCGCTTCCTACTATGCTAATTGAGCCTCCAATTGCATCTAGAAGCTGATGAGAAATGGATGCGGATATTGTTGCTTGTGAATACCTCTTAGGAATTTCTCCTGACAACATTAGCTGTTTACGAGCTTTATTCGAAATGCTCGGAAGGTTTTTACGGATGATTTCTTTAGTTAATCTTGTTCTTTCTTGTCTGTTTAAGCCTTTTAGAATCTCGGGAACGCCTTTCTTAGTGGTTTGCTTAAGAGATTGAACCATTTTTATCGTTTGATATCCACTAGCGCCCGCTCCAGCTAAGGAGATGTAATCTAAAGCTTTAGTTGTATTTTGATACCACTCATTACTGTCTATATCCGATAATTTGTCTGGTGATTTAGATACTATACGGGTTCTTGCTACTCCAATAGCACATTGAGCTGTGGCAGCAACAGTAGCGGCGTGTGAGATATAGGACATAGTTACGCCCACAGGACCACTTACTGGTATTGTTAGCCCCGAACCAACTACCCCAATCCAGCCAATCGCTGCACCAATACAGCTAATGCTCGCTGATAGAAGCTCTTGATTGAATCTTGATTTTGACTCTTCCTGTTTTATTTTTTTTGCAAATTCTTGAGATGATTGTAATTTTATCGGTTCTCGTAGAATGATAAAGGTAGGATTGATATGGCATGTGGATTTAAAGTCTCTTAAGCGTACAACGGTGAATTTGTTATCAATATAAATTACACCCGCACCGCTAGTCTCTGGTTTAGAGTCAATAACGCTGAATAGCTGATTAACATTCACTATCTGTTCGATTTTTAAGCGTAATTGCTGCTCTTTTATTGATGGTCGAGTTAGTAAGGCTTCCATTATTTTCGTTTTTTATCAGATTAAATATTTCCTATTAAGACAGCATTTTCTTTTTCTATCAAAATATTAAGAGGCTCTTGAGGTGAGGCTCTATATTTGGATGTAATTGATATTTTTAATGTATCATTCTCTAGATTTATTGACTGATGAAAATTAGGAATAGATTGGTGTCTTGACTTTCCATTGGTAGTTTTGTGAATAAGTGCTACCGTTTCTTCCTCTTTGATACCTCTTCAAAAAGGAAGTGTAGTGGAAATCACGGTTGAGATTTTGTTGGCCTTATTTTTGGTTGCGACTGCCGCAGGCTTTATTGATGCGATGGCTGGTGGGGGGGGGCTCATTACGCTCCCTGCGCTTTTGGCTGCGGGGTTGAGTCCGACTCAAGCTCTAGCAACCAATAAGTTACAAAGTTCGTTTGGCAGTTTCTCTGCTAGCTGGTATTTCGTGCGTAACGGTATTGTCAGCTTAAAGGAAATGCGTTTTGCGATACTCTGCACTTTTATAGGCGCTGCAATCGGTGCCGAGGCTGTGCAGTTTATTGATGCTAGCGTACTCACCAGTTTGATCCCTGTTCTTTTGATAGCCATTTCCCTCTATTTTTTACTCGCGCCAAGTACGCGAAAAATCGATGGAGAACCAAAGTTATCTGAAGCGATGTTTGCGCTATGCATTGGTGGCGGAATCGGTTTCTATGATGGCTTTTTTGGCCCTGGGACTGGATCTATTTTTACTGTTTGTTTTGTTGCACTAGGTCACTTTTCTTTGGTCGAAGCCACTGCTAGAACCAAAATTCTCAATTTCACGTCAAACATTGCGGCACTACTCTTTTTTATCTTCGCTGGGTTGCCCGTGTGGAAGCTTGGCTTAACCATGGCTGTTGGCGGTTTTCTTGGTGCTCAGTTAGGAGCGAAGGTCGTGGTAAGTAAAGGACAAAAATGGATTCGTCCTCTAGTTATAGTGATGTCGATGCTTATGGCAACGAAACTTCTTTGGCAACAACATCAGCAATGGATTCTGTCAGTGCTTTAACTCGTTCGCTACGATATGTGCTGTGACGTAAGCAGATATGTATTGGTCGAACTAACTGATCTAGCTCTTCAAAGTCATAGCAGAACTTAGATGTGATATTAAGTGTCGTTAGGATAGATTTAGGGATTAAAGCGGGAGCCATACCTCCCAAAGCCAGTTGTGCTGCCGCAGTATACGAATCCATTTCCATCAAAGGTTCGATTCCGTGTTTGGATAAAATAGCTTGTTGATATGTGTTGGCAGGGTTAGTTAGGTCATTGGTCAAAATAGCTTTAGGTAGTTGTGAAAGTGAATGTCGACTGACAATTGAGAAAGGTTCATCGGCGAGGTGAAGGCTCATTAATCCATGATGAGGTGGTAGATAGCCAGCGCAAAATCCCAATGTTGCTTTGCCTGATTTCACATTCTCAATAATGCGTGGCGTATGATTGGTCGATATTCGTATGTACTGATCATGGGCAAAGTGTTCTGCCATGATCATGCTGAGGTATCCAGCGACTAAGGTTTCAGAGCAGTCTATCTTGATCAAAGAAGTATCTTCTATTTGTTGTTGATCATAGATCTGACCTCTTAACTCATTGAACGTTGGCTCGATCGTGTTGATGAGGGCAAGGCCATCGGAGGTCAGCTTTATGTGCCGACCATTTGGCTCTATTAATTTTTTTCCTAACTTCTTCTCTAGATTTGAAATACGTTTACTCACGGCAGATTGACTAATATAGAGTTGACTGCCCGTGCGGCTCATGGTTTTTTCTTTACTGAGGACAAGTAACGTTTCAATACCTTCAAGCAACATAATGATTAATGAAAGTTAGGAATGGTTGAGATAATTTAGCGAATTGCCCAAGAATTGGCGAATCAAATGAGCATAAATGAGAGGAGCCGACACTTGGTCGACTCCATGGTGAGTGATGTTGTTTGTGTTTAACGGTTAATGGCGAAAGTTGGCAGGGATAGATGCCAACGAATCGCACCGAGACGTATAATGAGCGTTGAGATTACACCAGCGAGTAAAGCCGTTGAGTGGTCATAACCCATGTTTACCGCCATCGTATGGAAGATGCCGCCAATAATACATGCCGTAGCATAGACTTCGCTTCTTAATACCATAGGAACTTCGCGAGCCAGCACGTCTCGTATAATGCCACCGCCACAGCCAGTAATAACCCCCATTATCACCGCGACCATCCCAGAAGCATTGTAGGCGAGTGCCTTTTCTACTCCTATTCCCACAAATACAGCGAGACCGATGGCATCACAAACGGGTAATACCCACCATGAGAGTCGCTTGGGTCTTCGAATAACAAGCATGGTTAGTAGACACGTAACAAATATCACCCATAAGTAAGTCGTATCTGTTATCCAAAATACGGGAGTGGCACCAAGCGCCATGTCTCGGATTGTTCCGCCACCTATAGCAGTCACACTGCCGAGTACGATAACGCCGAATGGATCCATTTTTAAACGGCCAGCCAGTAATACGCCAGAGATAGCGAAAACAGCGGTACCGAACAAATCGATCATATAAAGCAGCATGGAGTCCATGTTACTTAGTACCTTTAAATAGTGTGAGAAAAAATGGGCGGAAATTGTACGGTATTTGCCACGAAATCGTTAGCGTTTTTGACGAACGCTTTTAAAGTGCTCACACACTTCCTTGATCGCGTTCAATGTGCGTGGTGTCGGACGGTTAATCCAATCAGAGTTTAGGGACCAGATGTGTTTGTTTTTAAGAGCAAGAAGCTCATTACTCCACTCAGCCCACATACCATCGTTACTCATTGCGTGACGAGAAGTAAAAATAACCTCTGGCTGGCGAGTAATGACTTGCTCGATGCTAACTTGAGGATAAGGCGCGCTAGATGTGGCGAAAATGTTCTCACCACCGCAAAAAGTAAAGACTTCACTTGGCCAGTTCTTTCCGGCGACAGTGATGATAGGCTTTTCACTCAACTGATAAAAGTAACGAACTTTCTCGTTCGTGTTGTACTGTTCTTTTAGTGTACTCAGTTGCGTTCTAAAATCTTCAGCGGCCTTTTTTCCTACTTGTGGAGTTTCGCTGTATTGGCTGAGTTGCTCAATATTGTTGGCGATATCTTCTAATGAACCTGTAGTGGAGTAATAGATAGGAATACCGAACTGTTTAATTTTCTCCAACTCTTTAGCGGGGTTTCCGGCTGGCCAAGCAATCACTAAGTCCGGCTGAAGAGCAATAATGCGCTCTAATTTAATTCCTTGATAATTTGAGACTCTTTCTAGCTGCTTTGCCTGTTCTGGATAATCGCTCATTTCGCTGACAGCAACAAGCTGGTCTCCTAGCCCTGCTGCAAAGGCAATTTCGGTGGCATGTGGAGCTAAACTTATAATGCGTTGAGCGGGTTGAGCGAAGGTCGCTGTCGAAACAAACAGCGTTAATGCGAAGCATAATTTATTCATCATAATCCTTGATAAATTATTCCTAAAAGCAAACTTTGGATTGCGATCCAAGCCAGGACGCGCCAAACGAGCAGCGTATGTATTTGTGAAAGGTGAATAGCCGATGGCGCAATGCGCCCACCGATTTTTGCGCGCTCTGCACGCACACCTTGATAGATAGCAGGGCCGCATAAAGACAGTTGTAGTTTGTGTCCGATAGTACATAACACCCAGCTAGGTCCTGGTAAGGGCCAAGACTTCGCTTGCTGTTGTATTCCAGAGAGCACATTACTTGTATTCTTTCCGGCAGCTAAAAGTATGGCAAAGAGACGAAGTGGAATAATATCCAGAGTAGCAACCAGTTGAATCACAGGTTTACCAAACGGCAAATATTGGCGTCGGCTAGGGGACCACACTCGCGCTAATTCTGTTGTGAGTCGATACATTAACGCACCAATGCCACCTGTTAGTGCGTACCAAAATAGCACACCGATCACGTTGCGGCTGTATCCCATAATCAGGGTTTCTGAGCCAGCTTTACCTATGCCAACGATCGAGAGGCTACCAGTATCGCGATTAAGGTATGGTCTCAGTAATGCTCGACACTGAGCTTTGTCTTCCGAAGACATACTAGTTACGAGCTGTTTCGTTAACGTTTCGCTGTTGCGCCAGTCTAGCGCAAGGATCAATAGAACCAGTTCATATAAAGGGATTTGCCAAACAAATGGCTTTACTGCAATCAGTAATATCAAACAAGGAAACAGCATCAAGCCTAGTGCAAGACTGCCTGAGATTACACTCTGTGAGTAATTGTGATTATTGTTCACTTTGTTGGCTAGCTGTTCTGCTAGCTTTCGCCATAAAGTGATGGGGTGCGCTGAATGGGGGATTGGCACTAGAAGGTGCAAGGGCAGTGCGCCCCACATTATAAGGAGCGCACCGTTGGCATAAAATGACTGAAAAACTTCTTCCATGAATGAGTCGTTTACTTAATGAGTTCCAGCATTTTGAATACCATTTCGGAAGAGCTTTTTGCTGCTAGAGGTAGAAACTCATCAAAGCTCATTGGTGATTCTTTATCAGCGACATCAGAGATTGCACGCACAACAACAAACGGTGTGTTGAATTGGTGACAAGTTTGAGCGATAGCAGATGCTTCCATTTCTACAGCGATAACAGACGGAAAGTGTTTACGAATAAACTCTTGACGCTCAGCAGTACAAACAAACGCATCGCCAGTACAAATTAGGCCGCGAACCGCATGAGTGTTTTCCATTTGTGCTAGGGCTTTTTCTGCTAAGTCCATTAGCTTGTCATCCGCTTTGAATGCAGCTGGTTGACCGGCCATTTGGCCAATTTCATAACCAAAAGCGGTTACGTCTGCATCGTGATGACGAACTTCTGTAGAGATAACTACATCGCCAAGGTTTAAGCTTGAATCGAAACCGCCAGCAGAGCCTGTGTTAATCACAACGTCTGGTTGGTATTCATCAAGAAGGATTGTCGTGCCCACTGCCGCTGCAACTTTACCGATGCCCGATTGTAGTACGACGACTTCGACATCGTTAATTTGACCAGAGAAAAACGTACAACCTGCTTTATTTACAGTTTTGCAGTTTGTAATTGCTTGCTTCAGGATGGTCACTTCTTGTTCCATCGCACCGATGATACCAACTTTCATAACACTCTCTTTAGGTAAATATTTTAGTTGGCCGAGAGTATAGCACTCCCCGTTGGCAGTTTTCTATTTGATGAGCTTAGCTTGAGTGAGCTTTTGTCGTAATTGATCGGCGCGCTTTCTGTTTACGCCAAAGTCAGAGTAGCCCACACGAGATTCCGAGCGCACAATCAGTTGGTCTCCTGCTATTTTTAGTTCGAGGTCATCCACGAAGCGCATGATTTTAGATGTGCACTCGATACGAAGGTAGTTGCTTTCTTTCACCGCGGTTTTCGCGCCTGGCAGTTCAAGCGCAACTTGCTCAATAGCGTCGATGTTCGCTGAATCAACTAAGATAAATGGCGTTAGGTTGTATTTTTCTCGCGTGTCTTGGGTGGAGACGCAGTTTGGTTTGTCACCACAAGGTGATTGAGAACGATCCGTCATGGTTGTGACTCCTTGGCTACAAGCGGTTAAGCCGAGCAAAGTAATGGAAAGGAGAGCGGCTTTTTTCATTATATTTACTCTTATAATTTTGTTTCTAATTATATGGATACAAAAGAAAAAGGATCCAATAACAGGACCCTTTTTGTGAGGTTAGCTGAGATTAAACTTCTAGGTAATCGAGAATGCCTTCTGCCGCTTTTCGTCCTTCATCAATTGCGGTTACGACAAGATCAGAACCTCGTACCGCATCGCCACCCGCGAAGATCTTTTCATTGCTGGTCTGGAATTGGAACTCTTGCTTCGCTGGGGCTTTGATACGACCCCATTGATCCAAATCGACATCAAACGGTGCTAACCAGTCCATTTTGTGCGGCTGGAAACCAAACGCCATGATAACAACGTCTGCTGGTAGAACGTGCTCGCTGCCTTCAACGGGCTCTGGACGTCGGCGACCCGCTTCATCAGGTTCACCAAGTGCGGTTTTCACCACTTTGACCCCCGAGACTTTGCCTGACGCATCCACTTCCACTCCCAAAGGCTGAAGGTTGAACATGAACTTCACGCCTTCTTCCTTTGCGTTTTTTACCTCGCGACGAGATCCCGGCATGTTGGCCTCATCACGACGATAAGCACAAACTACGTTGGAGGCACCTTGGCGAATTGAGGTACGAACGCAGTCCATTGCTGTATCACCACCACCCAGTACGACGACTTTCTTTCCTGCCATATCGATAAAGGGTTGGTTACTCTCAAGATCCATGACTTTGTAGGTGTTCGAAACTAAAAATGGCAGCGCGTCATACACACCCGGCGCATCTTCATTATCTAGACCTGCACGCATGTATTTATAGGTGCCAACGCCCAAGAAAACAGCATCGTATTCATCAAGTAGCTCTTGCATTTGGACATCTTTGCCTACTTCCATGTTCATGCGGAACTCGACGCCCATTTCAGTGAACACACGGCGGCGGTTTTCCATCACGCCTTTTTCAAGCTTGAAGGAAGGAATACCGAAGGTCAGAAGGCCTCCAATTTCAGGGTAGCGGTCAAACACGACTGGCTTAACGCCATTGCGCACTAGGATATCCGCGGCAGCCAAGCCAGCTGGGCCTGCTCCAATGATTGCGACCTTTTTATCGGTCCACTCCACCTTGGACATATCTGGCTTCCAGCCCATTTCAAACGCTTTGTCGGTAATGTACTTTTCTATGTTACCGATGGTGACGGCACCAAAGTCATCATTAAGCGTGCATGAACCTTCACATAGGCGGTCTTGAGGACAAACGCGCCCACATACTTCCGGTAGGCTGTTGGTTTGATGCGATAGTTCAACCGCTTCAAGAATACGACCTTCATTAGCAAGTTTTAACCATTGAGGGATGTAGTTGTGGACTGGGCATTTCCATTCACAATATGGGTTGCCACAATCTAAGCAGCGATCCGCTTGTGCAGTCGCCTGTTGTTTAGTGAACGGTTCATAGATTTCAACGAACTCGATCTTACGAACTTTGATAGGCTTTTTCGCAGGATCTACACGCTGCACATCGATAAATTGATAAACGTTCTGGCTCATGATTCAAACATCCTCCATGATTACTGTGCTTGAACACGCAGCTCTGCGGCACTGCGGCTCTGGTGACCAAGTAGCGTGCGAAGATCTGCCGCTTGTGGTTTCACCAAATAGAACTTTGGAATCCATTCATCAAAGTTCGCCAAAATATTTTCAGCATGACTCGACCCTGTTTCTTCAAGGTGTTCCGCAATTAGGCCACGCAAATGTTCTTGGTGGATGTAAAGATCGGACAATGAGATGGCTTCGACAGACTCAGTATTAACTCGACCTTCAAAGCTTTGGTTCTCATCCAGAACATAGGCAAAGCCTCCAGTCATACCCGCGCCAAAGTTCACACCTGTCGCACCAAGAATGGCAACAATACCGCCAGTCATGTACTCACAAGCGTTATCGCCAGCACCTTCAATGACGGCTATCGTACCTGAGTTTCGTACGCCGAAACGCTCACCTGCTTTACCGGCTGCAAATAGTTTACCGCCGGTCGCGCCGTACAGACAGGTGTTACCAATGATGGTTGCTTCATTACACTTAAATGCAGTGCCAAGGTGAGGTTTGATAACCACTTTACCACCCGCCATGCCTTTGCCCACGTAGTCGTTCGCATCGCCCGTGAGGTAAAGCTCTACACCACCTGCGTTCCAAACACCAAAGGACTGGCCTGCGGTGCCGTCAAGATAGATTTTGATAGGGGAAGCCGCCAACCCTTGGTTGCCATAGCGTTTTGCTATTTCGCCAGATAAGCGTGCACCAACAGAACGATCAGTGTTGATGACATTGTAGAAGAAACTTGCCGATTGACTGTTTTCGACCGCATGCATGGCATCATCAACGATCTTTTGGTTGAGCTCAGCTTTATCAAACGGTTTGTTTGGCTCTGTCCAAAATAGCGGATGGCCCTCAGGTGATACTGGAGCTTCTAGAATATTGGATAGATCCAGCTTGGTCTGTTTCGCTGTAAATCCCTCTACTGCCTCAAGTAAATCGGTACGACCAATCAAGTCCGTCAGCTTTTCAACGCCAAGTTCGGCGAGTAATCCGCGCACTTCGTCTGCCAGGCCGATGAAGTAATTCATCACCATTTCTGGTAGACCTTTGAAATATTCTTTACGCAGTGTCTCGTCTTGAGTCGCAACCCCAGTTGCACAGTTGTTGAGGTGACAAATTCGTAGGAACTTACAACCCATAGCGACCATTGGCGCAGTACCAAAACCGAAGCTTTCTGCACCTAAAATTGCGGCTTTAACTACGTCTAAACCAGTCTTTAGACCACCGTCTACCTGTAGGCGGATCTTATGACGCAGACCATTAGCAACCAGAGCTTGTTGTGTCTCTGCCAACCCCAACTCCCAAGGGCTACCAGCGTATTTTACCGAAGTTAATGGGCTTGCTGCGGTACCACCGTCGTAACCCGAAATGGTAATAAGATCAGCGTAAGCCTTGGCTACACCCGTTGCGATGGTGCCGACACCTGGCTCGGAGACGAGTTTTACCGAAACCAGCGCATTCGGGTTGACTTGTTTAAGGTCGAAGATCAGTTGGGCCAAATCTTCAATCGAATAGATATCGTGATGCGGAGGAGGGGAGATCAGAGTCACGCCTTGTACCGAATAACGCAGTTTTGCGATTTCTGCGGTGACTTTGTGTCCTGGTAGCTGTCCACCTTCACCCGGTTTCGCACCTTGTGCCACCTTGATTTGCAGTACATCCGCATTAGTCAGGTAATGCGGCGTTACACCAAATCGGCCAGAAGCAATCTGTTTGATACGTGAGTTACGCTCAGTACCGAAACGGCGAGGATCTTCACCGCCTTCACCCGAGTTAGAGTAACCACCAAGACGGTTCATCGCCGTTGCAAGTGCTTCATGCGCTTCTGGGCTAAGTGCGCCAATGGACATTGCCGCTGAGTCAAAGCGTTTGAACAGTTCAGTGCGTGGTTCTATTTGCTCAAGTGGCAGCGGTGAGTCTGATTTTTTCAGCGACATTAAGTCACGCAGCATGGCAACAGGGCGTTGGTTTACCTGCTTAGCAAAGCTCTGATAGTCGTTACTTTCGCCAGATTTAACGGCCTGTTGCAGCGTGCCGACGACATCCGGGTTGTAAGCATGATACTCACCTCCATGGACGTACTTTAACAAGCCGCCATGATCAATCGATTTGCGTTTCGCCCATGCTTTACGAGATAAGTTTGTAAGATCTTGCTGGAAGTCGTCAAAATTCGCGCCTTCAATTCGAGTTGTGACGCCTTTAAAACACAGATCGACCACATTTTGGCTCAAGCCAACTGCTTCAAACAGTTGTGAGCAGCGGTAAGAGGCGATGGTTGAGATCCCCATTTTCGACATGATCTTGTACAGGCCTTTGTTGATGCCGTATTGGTAGTTTTGCATCACATCGCGGTAGTCTTTCTCTAGTGCTTTATCATCAATCAGTTTACCTAACGCTTCATAAGCAAGGTATGGGTAAACCGCAGTGGCACCAAAACCAAGCAAGACGGCAAATTGGTGTGGGTCACGGGCTGTTGCGGTTTCGACAACAATGTTGGCATCGCAACGTAAGTTCGCGTCAATCAGACGAGTTTGAACGGCGCCGACTGCCATTGCTGCCGGAATTGGTAACTTACCTTTGACCAAGGCTCTGTCCGAAAGAACCACTAAAACCGTGCCTTCACGAACGACTTGCTCTGCTTGCTCACACAGATCATCAATGGCTTGTTTAAGATCTTTTTGTTGTGGGTCGTAGTTGATATCGAGAATGGTATTACGGTAATGATCGTCACTCAGCTCTAGTAATTGCTGCATGTCTGAATAGAGCAGTACTGGAGAATCAAAGGTTACACGATGCGCGTGGCCATCGGTTTCACAGAAGACGTTCATCTCCTGGCCGATGCTGGTCGCCAGCGACATGACGTGTTTCTCACGCAGTGGATCGATTGGTGGGTTGGTGACCTGCGCGAACTTCTGACGGAAGTAATCAGTCACCAAGCGCTCTTTCGAAGAAAGAACCGCCATCGGGGTGTCATCACCCATCGAACCGACGGCTTCTTGCCCCATATCACCGAGGACACGCAATACTTGATCGACTTCTTCATTGCTCATAGCAAACTGCTTTTGATAAGTCTTAAGCAAGTCTTCATCAAAGCTGCGCTCACCTACTTGATCTTCAGGCAGCTGAGAGAACGGTGTTAGTTTGCGAACGTTGTTCTCCATCCATTCGCGATAAGGGTGACGAGATTTCAGGTCATTATCGATCTCGCTAGATTGCCAAAGCTTACCTTTACGAGTGTCGATGACGAGCAATTCCCCCGGACCTACACGACCTTTTTTGGCAACTTCATCTGGGGCGTAATTCCAAATCCCTACCTCAGACGCCAGAGTGATCAACTTGTCTTTGGTAATTACATAACGCGCAGGACGTAGACCGTTTCGGTCTAGGTTACAAGCAGCATAACGACCATCGGACAGTACGATACCTGCTGGGCCATCCCATGGTTCCATGTGTTTGGAGTTGAAATCGTAAAACGCACGCAAATCCGGATCCATGTCAGGGTGGTTTTGCCATGCTGGCGGCACAAGCATACGCATGGCACGGAAGATATCCATGCCGCCAGCTAAAAAGAGATCTAGCATATTATCTAGGCTAGACGAGTCTGAGCCTGTCTCGTTCACAAACGGTGCTGCAGTTTGTAGGTCAGGCAGCAGTGGTGACGAGAACTTGTAAGCACGAGCGCGTGCCCATTGTCGGTTACCTTCAATGGTATTGATCTCACCATTATGAGCAAGGTAGCGGAACGGTTGAGCTAATGGCCAACGCGGTTGAGTGTTGGTAGAAAAACGCTGGTGGAACAGACAGATAGCAGATTCCATACGTAGATCGGCAAGATCAAGATAAAAGCGCGGTAAGTCCGCAGGCATGCATAGGCCTTTGTACACCAAAACTTGAGTCGATAAGCTACAGATGTAGAAATCCGGATCTTCGGTGATTTGTTTCTCGATGCGACGGCGTGCGATGTAGAGACGACGTTCAATGTCGCGTTCGCGCCAACCTGCCGGTGCAGAGACAAAGACTTGCTGAATATTTGGAAGCGAGTTGGCCGCAATTGGACCGAGTACTTCTGAATTAGTTGGTACTTCACGCCAACCAGCCACAGTTAGCGTCTCTTGCGCCAGTTCTTTGTTGACGATGTCTTTAGCGAGTTGAGCTTTGACTGGATCTTGGTTGAAGAAAATCATCCCTACGGCGTATTGCTTGCCAAGGTTGAAACCATTTTCTTCGGCAATAAGACGTAAATAGGAATCGGGCTTTTGTAATAGAAGACCACAACCATCACCAGTTTTACCATCGGCGGCGATACCACCACGGTGAGTCATGCGGTCAAGTGCAGAAATTGCTGTACGTACCAGCTTGTGGCTTTGTTCGCCTTCCATATGCGCGATCAAGCCAAATCCACAGTTGTCTTTCTCAAGACTTGGATCATAAAGAGCCATTGCAATTCTCCCTTTGCTTATCCGTCATCCCGACAGATATATCAACACTGCTTACGTTGATATCGATGACTAACTATGCGTCATCTTTATAGCTTTATGTATAATTATTCAGTAAAAGTTGTGAAATATTTAACATTTTTTGAGTGTTTTATTTTCATCAACTTCACAAGCTATAGCTTATTGTAAAAAAGGTCAAGTTATTAGTGGATCATCACGTGAATATACGATTTACCATTTAATAAGCTAAAATAGTTTAATAATTTCAAATAGATAGAAAATTGATTGTTACAAAAAAGTAACATTTGATTCTGTGGGAGATAAAAAAGACCAGCATAAAATGCTGGTCAAAATAGAAAGATTGGAAGGAATTGTTTTCTTTCTTCACCGATAGCCATCGATATTGCTGATGGCTATTAGGCAATTGAAAGAGAGAAGCATGACTGCTTCGTTAAGCAGAAAGCATCAGTGAATCTGCTTTTGCTTCTAGGTTTGTGCCACCCATTAGGTAATCATCGATAGCACGGGCACATTCGCGGCCTTCATTGATACAACGAACCACCAAAGATTGGCCTGTTCGCATATCACCAGCAGCAAATACGCCTTCTTGGTTAGTAGCAAAATCTTGAGTTGCTACGTTACCGCGATCGTCTAGTGCGATATCCAGTTGAGCAAGTACGCCTGTTGGTTCAGGGTGTAGGAAGCCCATCGCTAGAAATGCCATATCACATGGAATCACACGCTCGCTGCCTTCTACTTCTTTGAAGCTTGGGCGCTCGCCTGGTTTTGCATCTTGCCAAACGATATCAGCAAGACGAAGGCCTGTGACTTCACCTTTGTCATTTCCGATGAACTCTTTGGTCAGGATGTTCCAGTGACGATCGACACCTTCTTCATGAGAGGTCGAAGTACGTAGGATCATTGGGTATTGAGGCCAAGGCATATTGGCTGGGCGCTTCTCTGGTGGAATCGGCATGATTTCCACTTGAGTTACGCTTGCTGCGCCGTGACGGTTTGACGTACCTACACAGTCTGAACCGGTATCGCCACCACCAATGACAACCACATGTTTACCTTTTGCGTGAATCTCTTCCGTTTTCAGGTCCATGTTATTGGCGCGACGGTTGTTTTGACCTAGGAATTCCATCGCGAAGTGAACGCCTTTGAGCTCACGACCCGGAACGGGCAAATCACGTGGAACCGTTGAGCCACCGGTTAGTAGAACCACATCGAACTCTTGACGCAATTGTTGAGCATTTACATCAACACCGACGTGTTGGTTTACTTTAAACTCAATGCCAGCTTCTGCCATTAGATTGATCTTGCGATCAATGACTTCCATGCTCAGTTTAAAGTCTGGGATACCAAAACGTAGTAGACCGCCCACTTTCTCGTCTCGCTCGAATACCGTCACAGTATGACCTGCGCTGTTTAGCTGCTCAGCAGCTGCAAGGCCAGCAGGACCTGAACCAATGATCGCAACGGTTTTGCCAGTGCGAGAGCGTGGTGTTTTTGGTTTGGCGTACCCTTCACGATACGCCGTTTCTACGATGGTTTTTTCGATATTACAGATAGTGATTGGGTCTTGGTTGATACCAAGAACACAAGCACTTTCACATGGAGCAGGGCAAACACGACCAGTAAACTCTGGGAAGTTGTTCGTCGAGCTTAGGATGTTCCAAGCTTCTTCCCAGCTATCACGATAAACCGCGTCGTTAAATTCTGGGATGATGTTACCGATAGGGCAGCCGTTATGACAAAACGGCACGCCACAATCCATACAACGAGAAGCTTGAGTATTGATCTTGTCACCAAACTCCTCGTTCAGAACGAACTCTTTGTTGTTCTTGATGCGTTCAGCTGGGTCAATCTTCTGTGGTAGTTCACGACCATGCTCTAAAAATCCAGTAGGCTTACCCATTATACGGCCTCCACTTGAGTTTCGTTTCCTTGAGACAGTGCTTCAGCTTTGCGTTTTTGAAGAACCGCTTTATAGTCACGCGGCATTACCTTAGCCATAGAGGCTAGGCTAGCTTCAAAATTGTCTAGGAAAGACTGAGCGACTTCACTTCCTGTGAATTGAACATGCTTAGTTAGCATGTCGAGTAATAGATCTCTGTCTTCTTGCTCGATTGGATCTAGGTCTACTAGCTCTGGGTTCAGTTTCGACTCAAAGTCACCTGATTTATCCCATACGTATGCCACGCCGCCACTCATACCTGCGGCAAAGTTACGACCTGTTGAACCTAGGATAATTGCTGCACCGCCCGTCATGTATTCACAACCGTGGTCACCGACGCCTTCTACTACTACTTTCGCGCCTGAGTTACGAACACAGAAACGTTCACCAGCCATACCGCGAATGAAAGACTCACCCGAAGTTGCACCGTAGAAACACACGTTACCAACCACGATGTTGTCTTCCGCGACAATACTTGATTTTGCATCTGGGTAAAGTACTAAGGTACCGCCAGATAAGCCTTTACCCCAGTAGTCGTTCGCGTCGCCTTCCACTTCGAACTTCACGCCCTTAGCTAGGAATGCACCGAATGACTGACCCGCAGAACCTTTGAACTTCACGTTCATTGGCTGAGGTAGACCCGCATCTTTGTACACTTTCGAGATTTCGTTCGACAACATGGTACCTGCAGAGCGGTCCGTGTTGACGATAGGGAACTCGGCATTCACCGCTTCGCCTTTCTCGAGTGCAGGAATCGCTGCTTGAATCAGCTTACGGTCTAGTACTTCTTCTAGGTTGTGGTTCTGCTGAGCTTGGTTGAATACACCATCAGCTTCACGTGGTTGCTCAACGTGAAGAACAGGAGACAGATCTAGGTTCTTGTATTTCCAGTGAGAAACGTCTTGGCGAATCTTCAGTTTCTGACCTTGACCGACCATCTCATCGATAGTGCGGAAGCCAAGTTCAGCCATGATTTCACGCAGACCTTGTGCCATGTATTGGAAGAAGGTTACGACGTCTTCTACGCGACCATCAAAGCGCTCACGAAGCGTCTTGTTTTGAGTCGCGATACCAACAGGACAGGTGTTCTTATGACACTTACGCATCATGATACAACCTTCAACCACCAATGCTGCGGTTGCCACACCCCATTCTTCTGCACCAAGTAGTGTTGCCACTGCAAGGTCACGAGGTGTCTTCATCTGACCATCCGCTTGAACCACGATACGGTTACGTAGACCGTTCTTCAGTAGCGTTTGGTGCGTTTCTGCCAAGCCAAGTTCCCAAGGAAGACCTGTATGACGGATTGAAGACATTGGGGATGCACCTGTACCGCCGTCGAAACCTGCGATAAGTACAACGTCCGCTTTCGCTTTCGCTACACCAGAAGCGATCGTACCTACGCCTGCCTCTGATACCAGCTTCACGTTCACACGACCCGCGCGGTTCGCGTTCTTCAAGTCGTAGATAAGCTGAGCCAAATCTTCGATTGAGTAGATATCGTGGTGTGGCGGTGGCGAGATAAGACCGACGCCCGGAGTTGAGTGACGTGTTGCACCGATCCAGTCATCTACTTTATCACCTGGTAGCTGACCACCTTCACCTGGCTTCGCACCTTGAGCCATTTTGATTTGCAGCTCTTCAGCGTTAGTTAGGTAGTAAGAGGTTACGCCGAAACGACCTGAAGCCACCTGCTTGATCGCAGAGCGTTCCCAATCGCCGTTCTCTTTGCGCTCGAAACGCGTTGGGTCTTCACCACCTTCACCAGAGTTCGATTTCGCGCCAAGGCGGTTCATTGCAACAGCCAGTGTGGAGTGTGCTTCGTAAGAAATGGAACCGAATGACATAGCACCGGTCGCGAAGCGTTTCACGATGCTTTCAATTGGTTCGACGTCGTCGATAGAGATAGAACCTGCTGGGTTCTTAATGAACTCAAGTTGGCTGCGTAGGGTTACCGCGTTATCGCCTTGCTTATCTACTGCTGTCGCGTATTGCTTGAACTGATCGTAGTTCTTGTTGCGCGTAGACTCTTGCAGTAGAGAAATGGTTTCTGGGTTGAAGAGGTGCTTCTCGCCACGCTGTTTCCATTGGTAAACACCGCCTACATCCAGCATTTGAATTGGGATTTCGCGTTGTGGGTAACCGATGCGGTGACGGATAAGTACTTCTTTGGCGATATCATCAAGGGTTAGACCTTGGATACGAGAAACCGTACCTGTGAAGTACTTGTCGACCACTGATTTGTGGATACCCAACGCTTCGAAGATTTGCGCACCGTGGTATGACTGTAGCGTCGAGATACCCATCTTCGAGAAGATCTTCAGAAGACCGCCATTGATCGCTTTACGGTAGTTGTTGAACAGATCACGAGGGTTCGCTTCTGGATCCAACTTCTTCGTACGTTGAAGTTCAATGATGGTTTCAATCACTAGGTAAGGGTTAACCGCATTCGCACCGTAACCAAGTAGCGTTGCAAAGTGGTGCGTTTCACGCGCGTCACCAGTTTCAACCACGATGTCACACTTCGCACGTAGACCTTTACGGATCAAGTGGTGGTGCACTGCGCCAACTGCCAGCATTGCTGGGATCGCCGCGTGGTTTGAATTCACTGCGCGGTCAGTGAGTAGGATGATTGAGTAACCATCGATAACCGCGTCTTCTGCGTATTGGCAGATACGTTTTAATGCACGCTCAAGTTTGCCTTGATCTTCACTAGCTTGGAATACGATATCCAACGTTTTCGCTTGTAGGTGCTCGTTATCGATCGCACGTAGTTTTTCAAGCTCTGAGTTCGCCAGAACCGGCGATTCTAATTCGACTTTCTGACAGTGAAGTGGTGTTTCAGTCAGAAGGTTTTGGTCTTTACCCAAGTAAGTGTTCAGCGACATAACCATACGCTCACGGATCGGGTCGATCGGTGGGTTGGTTACCTGTGCGAACAGCTGCTTGAAGTAGTTAGAAAGATGTTGAGACTGATGAGATAGAACCGCAAGAGGCCAGTCGGCACCCATTGCTGATAATGGCTCTTTCGCGTCATTCGCCATTGGAACGATGATTTCGTTCACTTCTTCAGTGCTTACGCCAAACGCTTGTTGGCGGTGTAGAAGGTGTTCTGGCTTAGGTTGGCTGAACTGGTTGCTCGCATCTGGCAGCTTCTTCAAGCTCAGTAGGTTTTCTTCTACCCATTTCTCGTAAGGCTGTGCCGTTGCGATGGTGTCTTTCACTTCTTCATCGGAGATGATGCGACCTTGCTCTAGGTCTGCAACGAAGATACGACCCGGTTGTAGACGACCACGGAACTCTACGTTCTCTGGTTCAATATCCACAACACCAGATTCAGATGCCATCACTAGGAAGTTATCTTTGGTCACTGTGTAGCGAGAAGGGCGCAAACCGTTACGGTCTAGTGTCGCACCAACTTGAACACCATCAGTAAAACATACTGAAGCAGGACCATCCCATGGTTCCATGATGTTCGCGTGGTACTGATAGAACGCGCGACGTTTAGGATCCATGTTTTTGTTTTCTTGCCATGCTTCCGGGATCATCATCATCAATGCGTGTGGCAGGCTGCGACCAGAAAGAACTAGGAGCTCAAGTGCCATGTCAAAGTTAGATGAATCCGAGCTGCCTTCCTGACAGATTGGAAGAAGCATGTCGATTTCAGCTTGAGTGAACAGGTCTGATTCTAGAATTGCTTCACGGGCTTTCATCCAGTTCAAGTTACCGCGAACTGTATTGATTTCACCGTTGTGGGCAATGTAACGGAAAGGCTGTGCAAGACGCCATTTCGGGAAGGTGTTGGTAGAGAAACGAGAGTGTACCAGTGCCAGTGCAGTCACCATGGTCGGGTTTTGTAGATCAAGGAAGTACTGAGGTACTTGCTCGGTCGTTAACTGACCTTTGTACACCAATGTCTTGTAAGACATGGAGTTAATGTAGAAGTCGTCACCAATGTTCGAAACGCTTTCTAGGCAAACACGTACAGTGTAGTTACGAAGTACGTACAGTTTGCGCTCTAGCTCTTCAGGTGTGATGCCCGGGCCACCAGAGATAAACACATGCTCAAACTGAGGCTCTGTGCTTAGTGGGTCTGCACCGATCATTGAGTTATCGGTTGGCAATACGCGGTAGCCGATAACTTCAAGATCTAGACGTTGTGCGTTACGTTCTAGAATGTCACGGCATTGCTCGCGTTTGTATTCGTCTTTCGGGAAAAGAACGACACCAACACCATACTTTTCAAACGAAGGCAGTTTAATGCCTAGCTTAACGGCTTCTTCTAATAGGAATTCATGAGGTTTTTGTAGCAAGATACCCGCACCATCACCGCTGCATGGGTCACAACCTTGACCACCACGGTGTTCCATGCGAGCCAGCATATCCAATGCTTGAGTCACTACTTCATGAGATTTACGGTTTTTAAGGTGAGCAACAAAACCGATACCACAAGCGTCATGCTCCAGTTCCGGAGTGTACAGACCCTGTGGATTTTGCTCTCTATCTACCATAGATACATCCTTCCAGTTCAATGTCGACGCAAAAGTACCGGGCAGCAAATACTACCTAGACTATTGATTACGTCTTGTCCTTTATATTTATTATCGCCACCGATCTAGGTTGACCGGTCTTGATTCCTTTCCGTATCTCGCAGGAAAAGTTTTGCGAGAAAAACAATCCTTGGTGGTATCCCTTTATTTATTATCACTATCTAGTGATTTATATAGGTAGGAGTGGGATAACACCGACAAATCCCGCAGTGTGCTTTGTAATAAAAGTCACAAAAATAACGGGGTTGTGTAAGTATCCTACAATTTTGTCACTTCAGAATGCAATGAAAAACTCGGCGTTGTGACCCAATTTTTTCGTTTAATTATGCATTTTTAGTTTAACATTTACGCAACATGAACGATTTTTGTCTTTAATTATGCAAGTTTATTGATTTTGACCCGCATGATGGGTGTTTGAATTGATTAATATTGTGTGTTTTTTCTTGCAGGGATGTAATTTATTTACACAGATCGTAGTGAGATTGATTACGATTTATTGTTGGTGAGAATTTATGCAGTTACATGAGTTGGTCAATACAATCGGCCAAGATCTTCAGCGTCGATACGGTGAAAAGGTTCATAAGTTAACATTGCACGGTGGATTTAGTTGCCCTAACCGCGATGGCACGATTGGGCGGGGAGGATGTACATTTTGCAATGTGGCTTCGTTTGCAGATGAAGAAGTCCAGATAAAAAGCATTCACGAACAGTTAAAAGATCGCGCAGGTGAAATTCACAGAGCGAAGAAATATCTCGCTTATTTTCAGGCCTACACCAGTACCTATGCCGAGGTACAAGTTCTCAAAAACATGTATGAGGAAGCACTAAAGGCTGCAGACATGGTTGGTCTTTGTGTGGGGACGCGTCCTGATTGCGTCCCTGATGCGGTATTGGATTTACTGTCGGGCTATGTACAGCAAGGTTATGAAATTTGGCTAGAACTAGGTCTTCAAACCGCCAACAATGACACCCTAAAACGTATCAATCGTGGTCATGACTTTGAGTGTTATGCCGAAATCACTAAGCGTGCGCGAACACTTGGAATCAAGGTTTGTACTCACTTAATTGTGGGTTTACCCAAAGAAACCCGCGCCGAAAATATTGAAACGCTGCAAAAAGTGTTGACCGTGGGAACGGATGGCATCAAGTTACATGGCTTGCATATTGTCGAAGGTAGCACCATGGCGAAAGCTTGGCGTGCTGGAAAGCTAGAAGCCCCTGAATTAGAAGAATATGTTGCGATCGCCAGTGAAATGATTCGTATGACACCACCAGATGTGATTTATCATCGCGTTTCATCAGCAGCTAGGAGGCCCACGTTATTATCGCCTCTGTGGTGTGAAAACCGTTGGCTAGCGATGACGGAAATTGGTCGAGATCTCAGTGCTCATGGTGCTCAAGGGAGCCTTACGGGGAATGCCTTTATCTATACTAAACCGGAATTAATAGCAGATCGCTCAATAAATAACTGATATATTTTAACCAGTGTTCTTTGAAGGTTTAAACGATGGATCAGTTACTCAATTGGCTTTGGGGTGGTCAAGGCGGTTATGGCTATGTCGTCTTGTTATTAATCGCAGGCGTGTGCGCGTTAGCACTGATCTATTTGCACTTTCAGACGTCACTTAAGCAACTAGTAACGGATTCTCCCTATCCAGTCATAGTGGTGGACACTAGCCATGCTCAGCTCTTGCTATCTAACCAGGCTGCGATGCAGTTATTAGGCATTCGCTCTTTGGGAACGGGGTATTTGTATCCTGCTTTATTCGATATTCATGAGCTTGAGCAGTTTCTCGATCGCTTCTCTAGTCGTCATTTTCGTCAGCAGGCTTTTGACTGGCGACTATCTGATAGTGAATCTATTAAAGTGGAGCTGTCAGGCAGAAAGAGTTTATTGCGCAATCATCGAGTTTGGATTCTTTATGCTCAGCCATATCAAGCCACTCACCAAGAGCAGCAACAAGAACTTGCCCAATTAATCATCGCACGTTCGGCATTAGACTCACTTTCAGAGCTGATTTGTACCCAAGACCGCCAAGGCAATCTATTAACGACCAATCGAGCATTTGATCAATTCTGGCAAGGGCGAAGGGAAGAAGCTTGCGCATCCAAGGCCTTGGGTGAGATGACTAGAAAAAGCGAACGTAAATGGACAACGGATCCACAAGGTCGAAGTTGCTTATTGGAAGTCAATCAAAACTCTCTTGTTTCGCCGAGTGGTGAGCTTATCGGTACGCTGTCTATTAGTCATGACGTGACTGAATGGCACAAGATGCAACAGAATCTGCGAGATGAAATGGAGCGTCGCAAAGATACAGAGGTGGCGCTAGCGCAAAGAGATACTATCTTACAAACGATTCTGGATGCCAGTCCGGACTCTATTGGTATTTTCAATGAGAACATGGTCTATCAAGCGTGTAATCAGCCTTTTGTTAAGGCGTTAGGCATTTCAAAAATTTCTGATTTGATAGGTAAGCGCCTCCAAGACGTGATTCCTAAAGAGATGTACGCGCGCTTAGCAGACAGTGACTTAGAAGCATTACGCCAGTTAGAGCCAGTTCGATACATAGATAAAGTCGTGAGTAGTGATGGTAAAAGTACGTGGTTTGATGTGGTGAAATCGCCTTTTAAAGATAAAGCATCAGGAACGAATGGTGTGCTGATCATGGCGCGTGATATTTCTGAGCGTTATCTTGCAGAACAAAAGTTGGAAAAAGCCAACCTAGAGTTAGAAAAATTGAGCTTTATGGATAGCTTAACTCAAGTATCGAACCGACGCCGTTTCGACGAACAACTGCAGGTATTGTGGTACCACCACGCTCGAGAAAAGCTGCCGCTCACCATCATGTTATGTGACATCGACTTTTTCAAAGATTACAACGACTGTTACGGTCACCAACAAGGTGATGAAGCGTTAGTCAGTGTCGCTACCGTGTTTACACAAGTCATCAATCGTTCTTCGGATTGTGTTGCGCGTTATGGTGGCGAGGAGTTTGGTTTTATATTGCCGAATACCACCACGGAAGGTGCGCGCAACGTAGCGCAGCGTATTCATGAGAAAATTCTACAGCTTGATATGGAACACGACAGTTCAGAAGCATCTGAACGCCTTACCGTCAGTATCGGTCTGGTCTCTTACATTCCTCAGCATGGTGATGAACCCGAAATGGGCATCGCTATGGCTGACAGTGCGTTATATCAAGCTAAAGCTGATGGACGTAATCGCACCTGTATTCACCCCAGTTCTTGCTAACGCTTTGTGACCGCTTGCTCTAAGTTGATAGCTGATTGTTTAAATCACCGTATTAAACACGTTAAAATTACAGAAGCCTGTGTGCTCGTTGGTTTATCTTTCTATCTCGTGTCACAAGCGCAGATCGCACCGTGTGTTTTTCACTAATCAAACAGACCTAAATTGCGTTAGGTCAAGTGCATTTACCTGTTTTTCATCATCGAATGGCGCAATCTAGCCACCACCATGGAGTAGTTAATGAAACCCATGAAAAACCTCGCCCAGTATTATGTCGACTTGCTAGTCAAACTGGGGATTGTTCGCTTCTCTATTTTGCTAGCCCTTGCGCTGGTGGCATTAGCTGTTGTGGTGCAGGTAGGGATTACTTTAGCTCTCAAAGGGCGAGTAGATGATATCGACATTGTCCGTTCGGTGTTTTTTGGTCTATTGATCACCCCTTGGGCGGTTTACTTCCTCTCTGTGGTTGTCGATCAACTAGAAGAGTCTCGCCAGCGTTTAACTAAGCTGGTGTCCAAACTGAAGGACATGCGTTCGCGAGATCAAGAGTTGAATTACCAACTTCAACAAAACATTGAAAAGCTTAACCAAGAAATTGAAGAGCGTATTAAAGCGGAAGAAGCACGTGAAGAGGCGATGCAAGACCTCGAAAACGAGGTGTTCCAACGCGAACGTACTCAATTAGAGCTGGCAGAACGTACCGCATTACTGCGTTCATTTATTGATGCCTCACCAGACTTAATTTACTACCGCAATGCGGATGGTGTTTTCTCTGGCTGTAACCGCGCGATGGAAGAGCTAACGGGCAAGAAAGAGCACCAGTTAGTCGGATTAAGCCCTTGGGATGTGTATAGCAAAGAAATCGCCGAGCATATCGTTGATACTGACCAAAAGGTTTTTGCCGATAATCAAGCAATTACTTACGAGCAATGGCTCGAATACCCAGATGGTCGCAAGCATTACTTTGAGCTGCGTAAAGTGCCATTTTACAGCAAAGATGGCCGCCACCTTGGTCTCGTTGGGTTCGGTCGTGATATCACTGAACGTAAGCGCCATGAAGAGTCGTTAGAGAAAGCAAGCCGCGACAAAACTACCTTCATCTCAACCATCAGTCATGAGCTGCGAACGCCGCTGAATGGCATTGTAGGCTTAAGTCGTATGCTTCTAGATAGTCCGTTGACAGAAGAGCAGCGTAAACACATGCAGACCATCAATGTGAGTGCGATTACTCTAGGTAACATCTTCAACGATATTATCGATATGGATAAATTTGATCGCCGTAAGTTAGAACTATTACCTGCGCCACTTAACTTCGAAGACTTCGTCGCAGAGATTGAGAGTATCTCAGCTCTGATGGCGGAACAAAAAGGGTTACGCTTTGACTTAGAACGTTTAAGCGACTTGCCAAAAGCAATTGAAGTGGATGCAACCCGTCTACGTCAGGTGATTTGGAACTTGGTCAGCAACGCAATGAAGTTCACCAAGGAAGGTGGCGTTGTGATGACAGTGAGCGCGGATGTCGAAGACGATTTTGCGACCATTATTATGGAAGTGGAAGACACAGGTATTGGTATCCCAGACGAAGAGCTAGATAAGATCTTTGCGATGTACTACCAAGTGAAATCAGGCAAGGACAACCTGCATGCGGTCGGTACAGGTATTGGTTTGGCGGTATCTAAGCAACTGATCAATATGATGGATGGTGACATTACGGTTACCAGTGAGGAAGGCTTTGGTAGCACTTTTACTGTATCGATCCACGTTCCGATTGTTGAACTAGCTGAGCCAGTCATTGATGCGAAACGCGACAATGTGCGCCTCAACATATTTATGGTCGAAGACATCGAGCTTAACGTAACTGTGGCTAAATCGTTACTAGAGAGCCTAGGGCACTCTGTCACCGTGGCAATGACGGGCCAAGAAGCGTTAGTGAACTTTGTGCCAGAAAAATACGACTTAGCGTTGTTGGATATCCAACTGCCTGATATGACGGGCTTTGATGTCGCCAATTATTACCGCAAGCATTATAACAATCTTCCTCCATTGGTCGCCTTAACTGCTAATGTAATGAAAGATCGTCGTGAATACTTAGATAACGGCATGGATGATGCGATCAGTAAGCCGCTGGCAGTGAATGCTATTCAGTCAGTGATTGATAAATTCTTCGCTCACCAGTTAGAACAACCTAAGGAAGTGGTGAGCGGTCCCGAAACAGTGGAAGAGCCAGTGCCTTCTCCTGTGATTGAGACACATTTGCTCGATATGGATATGTTAGAGTCTTACGTCGACATTGTTGGTGCAAAACCTGTCTACGACAGCATAAAAATGTTTGAAGATATGATGCCAGACTATATCGATGTCTTAGATTCGAACATGACAGCGAAAGATCAAGATGGGATTGTTTCTGAAGCGCATAAAATCAAAGGTGCTGCAGGTTCAATTGGCCTGAAACGTATCCAAAGTGTGGCGCAAAAAGCGCAATCGCCCGATATGCCAGCATGGTGGGAAAACATTTCAGACTGGGTTGAAGAGATCAAAAATGAATACCAAAACGATATTCAAGTCCTCAAAAGTTGGTTGGAACAAAGGAAATAACATGAAAAGAATCGCACCATTGGCATTAGCCATGGCATTGATGGCAGGCTGTAGTTCCGTTCCAAATGTGAATTGGCAACAAAACAGTCAGATTACGATTAATGAGGTTAATGTTGAGCTCAAAAGTAATTTATGGGTGAACCTCATGCCGAATATTGGGGACGTGGAAGAGCAAAGTATTCAAGGTGCACTTTACCTCGAAGGAGATCAGTTACTTCCTGCAAATCTAACGGCAGAAGCTCTTATTATTAAACAGGGGCAAAAAGAGTGGTTGGTGGACAGTGCGTCTTTAGATACTCGAACGCACAGTGAAAGCCGATGGGAGGTGGCGTTCTCGTCTCACATTGATGTGAACACAGAAAAATCGGTTGATATTGCAGTGCTTCTAGACGATGCGGGTAAACAGCGTTGGTTAGTCGAAAAGTACGTGAAGATTAACAAGGTTTATTAACCGCAATGATGTTGCATTAGTCGTTAGACCTAAAACAAAAAGGGCTTGCTCAATGAGCAAGCCCTTTGCATATTAGCGGTTAAATCTAGTCTTCTAGATCGCCACAGAAGCGGTAACCTTCGCCGTGGATAGTGGCGATGATTTCTGGCGTACCTGAAACAGACTCAAAGTGCTTACGGATACGACGAATCGTTACGTCTACAGTACGGTCGTGTGGCTTAAGTTCACGACCAGTCATCTTCTTAAGAAGATCTGCACGAGTTTGAATCTTACCCGGGTTCTCACAGAAGTGCAGTAATGCGCGGAACTCAGAGCGAGGTAGCTTGTAGCTATCACCAGCAGGGCTTACTAGAGAGCGGCTGTTGATGTCTAGTACCCAACCGTTGAATTCATACTTTTCTACCGAGCGCTTCTCTTCTTGCACCGCGTTAGAGCTCATTGAGCGACTAAGTAGGTTACGTGCACGAATAGTTAGTTCACGTGGGTTGAATGGTTTAGTGATGTAGTCATCTGCACCAATCTCAAGACCTAGGATCTTGTCTACTTCATTGTCACGGCCTGTCAGGAACATTAAAGCAATGTTCGCTTGCTCGCGTAATTCACGCGCTAGTAGAAGGCCATTCTTGCCTGGAAGATTAATGTCCATAATAACCAAGTTGACTGAGTTATCAGACAACACTTGGTGCATCTCTTCACCGTCACTGGCTTCAAAAACAGCGTATCCCTCTGCTTCAAAAATACTCTTAAGAGTGTTACGAGTTACTTGCTCATCTTCAACGATAAGAATCTGCGGGGTTTGCATTGGCGGTACCTAAATTTGTGACAAAATTGTGCTAATAGAATAAATTCTAGGCAAAAATATAACATACAGGTAATGTGATTTTGATAATAAATCAAGTTGATCAAAAAAACACTTCTTTCAGTTATCCGCCCTCCATGGAATTTTGCCAACTCACCAGTATCCAATGGCGACGTTTATTCTAAAGGGCTTGTTTACCTTTCATTTCCTGCTTTCAGTGGGGCCTGAAACGTAAACACCCTAAGATATTGAGCGGATTTTATATTGTTAACAGCATGCTAACAATGCTCAAATGTTAATTCCATTCAGTTTGTTGATTTATATCAATTGATGAAATGTAACTGTTATTAATCGTTTAAGACTTATGATAGAAAAAAGTAATAAGAACATAGACGCATCGTTATGGAATGCTTATTCAGAATCTTTTTTCAGATTCGAAGCCGAGTGGCGTGTTTCAAACTATGCTGTGATAACCGCTTGGAACCCATACAGTAACTTGAGGTCCAAAGAAGAGAACAGCATAAACAATCACGCGTTAGAAAAACAGCTACAGCACGTTAATTACGCGCCTGTCACGGTAGGTGATAGCGCTTTTACATGGTATGAGGAAAGCTTTGCCGTCGAGTTGTCGCCAGAGGTAGCCGTTGAATTGGCGAGTGACTTTCAACAAAACGCGATTTATTACGTCATTAATGACCAACTTTATCTTATTGCGTGCTCGCAGCCGAAAGTTTTTCATACGTTAGGCTCCATTAAACCTCGGCTCGTATAGAAGGTATAGAAAAGGATACTGCTCACTGAAGCACCGCTTGGGTGAGAAAATTCACGGAGGAAATATGAGAGACATTACACCCGATATTTGTGACCAATTTGAAGACCAAGTGAGCTTGCTTACTTTACCATTGCAGAACTTTGGTCAACGTAGCGCTTTTTACGGTGAAATCGTTACGGTGCGCTGCTATCACGATAACTCGAAAGTGCGTGAAGTACTGGGCGAAGATGGAACGGGTAAAGTATTGATTGTTGACGGACATGGATCGTGTCAGAGAGCATTACTCGGCGATCAATTAGCGATACTCGGAATAGAAAATGGGTGGGAAGGTATCATTGTCTATGGTGCAATACGCGACGTAGCACAAATATCTCAAATGGACATTGGCGTTCAAGCTCTTGGAACTAACCCGTTTAAAACAGAGAAACGCGGGATAGGAGAGGTAAACGTAACCTTAACGATGCAAAACCAAATCGTTCAACCTAAGCACTACGTTTACGCGGACTGGAACGGTGTGTTGATTTCTAAGCAAAAGCTGGACTTCTAAAAACGAAAGCCTAAACCAACCTCAAAGCCTTGTTGCCAATCTTGGTAATCAAGAGTCGCGTGAAGATCCAGTTTATCGGTAATTTTTACGCGACTTGATACTTCAGCCGCGAGGCTACTGTCGTCTTGGCGAATACCTTCCGCTGTTTCGTTCTTGTAAGAGCGAACTGTACTTTTCAGCGTGACACGATCATTAAAGTGATAGCTGATCCCACTCAAAAAACCACTTTGATTTTTGGTAGGAGAGTTATTGACTCGCGCACCGACATAAACGTCTACCGAATCAAAAAGTTCGTAAGCGTAACCCGTATCGATATTCCAAACATCAAAACTGTCAGACTGATAACTGTCGCTGGAAATGAATAGTTTATGAGGAGAAGGGGATGTTTTACCTGGAAGCGGCGGAAGCTCGTTTGCTAGACAAACACCAGGCACAAAAAACAGCAACAGAAAAAGCCCTCTTTTCATGTTCACCACTCCTTGTGTCAACTTTTTTATTAGTATGCGCCCAAAGCTTCTCACTATTAAAGCATAGAATATGAAAGCTAGCTCACCTATTTTCTAAATAATTCGATCCTATGAACATAAGTCACAGTTAAGTTGTTGTTATGTGTCACAACCCTCTCGAATTATTTGATCGTACGTTTTATGGCAAAGATCAGACTAGTTATTAGATAAAAAACCGAACTGGTGATGATGGTTAAGTCCTTTACAAAAACTAACTGTAGATTTTTAAATGATCAATAATGTGTAATTAACTATAAATATCAATGACATTGCTTAGCAGAATTCTCTGAAAGATGGAAAAACAAACAATTTTTTGTTGACTATGTATCAGAAACTCGGTAAACGTAGAGTTAAGCAAACACAATTAACGTTGAATATTTATTTATGCCATCTAACAGCCTAGTAGTAATGACCACGACCATTATTATTACCGACACGACACATGTTGGGGCAGGCTGCTGAGCGAAAGAAATTCACAAAAAAGGCCTGTATCCAACAAGATACAGGCCTTTTTTTATGCTTTTTTATCCAGAATTTAGACAAATTTAAGAAGATATACCGGAGGAAGGGATGCGAGTATTGAAGTTTGGCGGATCATCACTAGCTGATGCAGATCGCTTTTTGAGAGCGGCAGACATTATTGCCAATAACGCTCAACAAGAAGAAGTAGCGGTTGTTCTTTCCGCTCCTGGTAAAACAACAAACAAATTGGTTGCGGTCATTGAAGGCGCATTGCGCAATGGTGAAGCAGAACTACAAATCAAAGAGTTGGAGGAGTCGTTTAAAACGCTCTTCACTCAAATCCAAGCAGTACTACCCAATATCGATGGTTCAGCTTTCGATAACCAAGTGAAAACTTCTCTCTCTCAATTACGCCAATTCGTTCATGGCATCAATCTTCTTGGCATGTGCCCAAACAATGTTAATGCACGTATTATTAGCAAAGGCGAACGCGTTTCGATTCAATTGATGAAAGCGGTGCTAGAAGCCAAAGGCCAGCCAGCACATCTTATCGACCCAGTTGAATACCTATACGCAAAAGGTGATCACCTTGAAGCCATGGTTGATGTAGATGTTTCAACGCAAAACTTCCGCCAAAACCCTCTTCCTCTGGGCCATGTGAATATCATGCCTGGCTTTACCGCAGGTAACGAGAAAGGTGAATTGGTAACACTTGGTCGCAATGGCTCTGATTATTCGGCGGCGGTTCTTGCGGCGTGTCTGCGCGCAGATTGTTGTGAGATCTGGACTGACGTAGATGGTGTATACAACTGCGACCCTCGTTTAGTGGAAGATGCTCGCTTACTTAAATCTCTTAGCTACCAAGAAGCAATGGAGCTTTCTTACTTCGGTGCTTCCGTTTTGCATCCGAAGACCATTGCTCCTATCGCGCAGTTCCACATCCCATGTCTGATCAAAAACAGCTTTAACCCACAAGGTGCAGGAACTCTGATTGGGCAAGACACTGGTGAAGACAATCTGGCGATCAAAGGTATCACGACGCTAAACGACCTAACCATGGTTAACGTCTCCGGCCCAGGTATGAAGGGTATGGTTGGCATGGCAAGCCGCGTATTTGGCGCAATGTCTTCCGCTGGTGTGTCTATTGTTCTTATTACTCAGTCTTCTTCTGAGTACAGCATTAGCTTCTGTATTGAGGCAGAAGATAAAGCAAAAGCGCAACAAGTACTGGCCGATGCGTTTGAGTTGGAACTGAAAGATAGCTTATTAGAGCCGGTCGAGTTTATTGATAATGTTTCAATCATAACGTTGGTTGGTGACGGCATGCGTACATCGCGCGGTGTTGCATCTCGCTTCTTCTCATCTCTTGCTGAAGTGAACGTAAACATTGTAGCCATCGCACAGGGCTCATCTGAGCGTGCTATCTCAGCCGTGATTCCTGAAGATAAAATCTCTGAAGCGATCAAAGCGTGTCACGAGAACCTATTCAACTCTAAGCACTTCTTAGACGTATTCGTGGTTGGTATTGGCGGCGTTGGTGGTGAGCTGGTGGATCAGATCGAGCGTCAACAGGCGAAGCTTGCGGAAAAAGGCATCGTTATTCGCGTGTGTGGCTTGGCAAACAGCAAAGGTCTTCTGCTTGATAGTGAAGGTCTGCCACTCGATCATTGGCGTGATCGTATGTCGGCAGCGACAGAAGAGTTCAGCCTAGCGCGTTTGATTTCTTTGGTTCAACGTAACCACATCATCAACCCAGTATTGGTTGACTGTACATCAAGTGAAGATATCGCGAATCAATACGCTGATTTCTTAGCTGCTGGTTTCCATGTCGTTACACCAAATAAAAAAGCAAACACAGCAAGCATGGCTTACTACCATCAGCTTCGCGATGTTGCGCGCAGCTCTCGTCGCAAGCTGATGTACGAAACAACTGTGGGGGCGGGTCTACCGGTAATCGAAAACCTGCAAAACCTAATCTCAGCGGGTGATGAGCTAGAGCGCTTTAGCGGTATTCTTTCTGGCTCTCTGTCATACATCTTCGGTAAGTTAGATGAAGGTATGAGCCTAAGTGAAGCAACTAATATCGCAAAAGAAAATGGTTTTACTGAACCGGATCCTCGTGATGATCTTTCTGGTATGGATGTCGCGCGTAAGCTTCTGATCCTAGCTCGTGAAGCAGGCATGTCTCTAGAACTAGAAGACGTTGTGGTTGATCAAGCACTGCCACCAGGTTTTGATGATTCTGGTAGCGTTGATGAATTTATGGCGCGTTTACCTGAAGCAGACGCCTACTTTAAAGAATTATCTGCAAAGGCAGCGGAAGAGGGCAAAGTACTGCGCTACGTTGGTGAAATTAATGAGGGCAAGTGCACAGTAAGCATCGCAGCGGTGGATGAAAACGATCCAATGTATAAAATCAAGGACGGTGAAAACGCACTGGCATTTTACAGCCGTTACTATCAGCCAATCCCACTAGTGTTACGTGGCTATGGTGCAGGCACCGAAGTAACGGCTGCGGGTGTATTTTCTGACGTGATGCGTACTTTAGGTTGGAAACTAGGGGTATAACAATAATGAGTTCAAGTGATATGGATGTAGTGGTTTATGCCCCAGCATCAATTGGTAATGTAAGCGTTGGCTTTGATGTGCTGGGGGCTGCCGTGTCTCCAGTGGATGGCACACTATTGGGTGACCGTGTATTGGTGAAATCTGGGGCTGATCCGTTCAGCCTTAAAACGGCGGGTGATTTTGTTGAGAAATTGCCAACTGAACCAAAAGAGAACATCGTCTACGACTGTTGGCTCGTGTTTGCTCGTGAGTTAGACAAAAAAGGCGTTGAGCTAAAACCACTTGAGATGACGCTAGAAAAGAACATGCCAATTGGCTCTGGTTTAGGCTCAAGTGCATGTTCTATCGTCGCTGCATTAGATGCATTGAACCGATTCCATGGACAGCCACTTAACGAGACAGAATTATTGGCGCTGATGGGAGAGATGGAAGGCAAGATCTCTGGTGGTATTCACTACGACAACGTTGCGCCATGTTACCTTGGTGGTGTGCAACTGATGCTTGAAGAGTTGGGTATCATCAGTCAAGAAGTGCCTTGCTTTGATGATTGGTACTGGGTGATGGCGTATCCGGGTATCAAGGTATCAACGGCGGAAGCGCGTGAGATCCTACCATCTCAATACCGCCGACAAGATATCATCGCTCATGGTCGCCACCTTGCGGGCTTTATTCATGCGTGTCATTCTGGTCAGCCAGAACTTGCTGCAAAAATGATCAAAGACGTGATCGCAGAACCGTATCGTGAGAAACTGCTTCCAGGTTTTGCGAATGCACGTCAATACGCAGCGTCTGCGGGTGCATTGGCAACCGGTATTTCTGGCAGTGGTCCGACACTGTTCAGTATTTGCAAAGAGAAAGATGTCGCTGAGCGAGTTGCTCGCTGGTTAGAACAAAACTACGTACAAAACGAAGAAGGATTCGTCCACGTTTGTCGTCTAGATAAGCAGGGTTCGAAAGTAACAGGAAGTGAGCTATGAAGCTTTACAATATAAAAGAAAATGATGAACAAGTTTCCTTTGGCCAAGCCGTTCGCCAAGGGTTAGGTCGCAATCAAGGCCTATTTTTCCCATCGGAATTACCAAAATTTGAAGATATCGATGCGCTGCTTGCAGAAGACTTTGTCTCTCGTAGCACTAAGATTCTATCGGCGTTAATTGGAGATGAACTTGCAGAAGAGCAGGTGAATGCTCTTGTTGATGCTGCATTCCAATTCCCTGCGCCAATTAATCAGGTCAAAGACGGTGTTTACGCTCTGGAACTGTTCCATGGTCCAACGCTTGCATTTAAAGATTTTGGTGGTCGCTTTATGGCGCAATCTCTTGCAGCCGTTTCGGACGGTGGCAAGATCACCATTCTGACTGCAACTTCTGGCGATACTGGCGCAGCCGTTGCGCATGCTTTCTACGGTATGGAAGACATCAACGTTGTGATTCTTTATCCAAAAGGCAAGATCAGCCCACTGCAAGAGAAGCTATTCTGTACGCTTGGTAAAAACATTCACACTGTCGCGATCGATGGAGACTTCGATGCGTGTCAGGCACTGGTTAAGCAAGCTTTTGATGATTCTGCACTGCGTGAAGAGATCGGTCTGAACTCTGCAAACTCAATCAACATCAGCCGTTTGATGGCGCAAATCTGTTACTACTTTGAAGCAGCTGCGCAAATGAGCAAACAAGAGCGTGAAAACCTTGTTGTGTCTGTACCAAGTGGTAACTTTGGTAACCTAACTGCTGGTCTATTGGCAAAAGCGTTGGGCTTGCCTATCAAACGCTTTATCGCTGCAACTAATGCCAATGACACGGTTCCTCGCTACCTAGAAACAGGTAAGTGGGAGCCAAAACCAACAGTCGCAACAACATCGAACGCGATGGACGTGAGCCAACCAAACAATTGGCCTCGTATTGAAGAGCTGTGCCGCGTGAAAGAGTGGGGCTTGGAGACGTTAGGTAAAGGCGCAGTATCTGATGAGCAAAGCGCACAGTCAGTGAAAGATTTACATGCTCTAGGCTACCTATGCGAACCGCATGGTGCGATTGCTTACCGAGTGCTTGAAGAACAATTGCAAGACGGTGAAACCGGTCTGTTCCTATGTACTGCTCACCCTGCGAAGTTCAAAGAAGTGGTGGATGATATTCTAGAATCCGATATCGACCTTCCTGCGCCACTAGCGAAGCACGCTGCGATGGAGCTGCTATCGGAAGAGCTCGACGCAGACTTTGACGCATTGAAACAAGTACTGCGCCGCGTGCAGTAAGCTTCAAAGTATAGTAAGTATCAAAAACAGAAATAACGAGAGGTGAATGAGTAATCATTCACCTTTTTTATTGTCGGTAAGTTGTGACTCTCTTTATGATTGAGAAACGAACTTAACTAAATGAGATAGAAAGAGAAGCATGCATTTTTTGATTTTTCTTGGCTCAGTGAGAAACAGCACGCCACCACGACCAGCCCGTTTAGGAATGCGAGTCAGTAAAGCGTGTGAAAAACTCATCGCGAGTCAACATTCGCAACATATGGTCGAAATCATCGACCCTTTGAATTACGACTTTGGCGATGTGTTTAAGCCCGAGTTTGCTTATCACCGCTCTAAAGTTCCGCAGCACCTAAGTGAGCTGGCAGACAAAATCAAACATGCGGATGGGTATGTGATGGTTAGCCCGGAATATAACCATTCGATGAGTCCTGCTTTGGCGAACATGCTTAACCATTTCGGCAGTTCGCTGTTTTCTTACAAGCCGAGTGCTATCGTGACCTATTCTGCCGGACAATGGGGTGGTGTTAGAGCTGCCGTTTCTATGCGTACCTTCTTATCTGAACTTGGATGTTTACCTGTCTCTGCGATGATCCACATTCCGAAAGCGCAAGAAGTCTTTGATGAACAGGGCGTTGCTGCGGATGAGTCGGAGCAGACGCAGTGGGACAACTATATGAATCGCACGATGCATCAATTGATTTGGTGGGCAGAAGGGGCGTCACTGCAAAGAGATAGGCGTGATCCAACCTCTTTAGCGCAAGCGTTTCAGAAAGATCCTTCGCAAAGAAATGCACCTTAGAGGCGAGTTGCTTTCCATTATAGAAAGGGTTTAGAAGGATTCTGAAACAAAAAAGCTTGGTCATTGCTGACCAAGCTTTTTAAATTCTAGCGAGCTAGTTTACTGAGAGATTATAGAGTCTCAGTAAAAGTACGAGCGATTACATCACGTTGTTGCTCTGGAGTTAGCGAGTTAAAACGTACTGCGTAACCAGAAACACGAATAGTTAGTTGTGGGTATTTCTCTGGGTGTGCAACTGCATCTTCTAGTGTTTCGCGTTTAAGCACGTTCACGTTTAGGTGTTGGCCGCCTTCGATACGAGGAGCAGTTTCGATTGCAACTTCACGGCTTTCGTATTCACCTAGGTCGCTGATTGCGATAACTTGGTCTGCTTCGTAGCCAGCAGTTGCAGCAACACAACGAGCTTCATTTTTTTCGCTATCTAATAGCCAGATAGAGTTTAGTAGGTCGTCGTTTGCCGCTTTTGTAATTTGGATACCTTGGATCATCACTATCTCCTAGACCACTTACGTGGTGATTATTGGTGTTAATTTTCGAATTTTCGTTGAGCTGAGTATTATATAGCTAATATCCACTATTTTAATATTGATTTAAGTCAAAAAACAACCAAAAACATTATTTTTATTAAGGTAATTTTGTTGAGTTAAATCAATAAAACCTTTGAAAACAAACTAATTACAATTTATTTGATAATATAAAAAATATTTAATAACTAGTTTTGTTGTAAATTTACTACAAATTGAGATTAAAGTTTAAACTGGTTAACGCAACTATCTGTATTTAGGTAGCAATACTGAAAGTCTAAAGTGATTAAATGACAAACATGAAAAACAAGCTTGGGAATAAACTCATTGGTGCACATGTCTCTGCTGCTGGTGGGGTCGATCAAGCTCCGTTGAGAGCTCGTGAAATTGGCGCGAATGCCTTCGCACTATTTACAAAAAACCAACGCCAGTGGGTGGCGAAGCCTTTAGAAGCAAAAACCATCAGTGCGTTTAAAGCGAACTGTAAAATGCTGGGTTTCGGAGCAGAGCATATTCTTCCCCATGATTCTTATCTGATTAACTTGGGTGCGCCGGAAGAAGAAAAGCTGAATAAATCCCGCGCGGCATTTATTGATGAAATGGAGCGTTGTAATCAGTTGGGGCTGACTTTGCTTAACTTCCATCCGGGCAGTCACCTAAAGAAAGTCTCTGAACAGGAGTGTCTCGCGACGATCGCCGAGTCGATCAATCTTGCGCATAAAGCGGTGCCGAATGTGATCGCTGTTATCGAGAATACGGCAGGTCAAGGCACTAACTTAGGCTGGAAGTTTGAGCACCTTGCTGAAATCATCGAGCAAGTGGAAGATAAAGATCGTGTCGGCGTTTGTATTGATACCTGCCATACCTTTACGGCTGGTTATGACTTACGTACAAAAGAAGATTGCGAGCGCACCTTTGCAGAGTTCGACCGTATCGTAGGTATGCACTATTTAAGAGCAATGCATCTAAATGATTCAAAAGTAGAGTTTGCCAGCAAAGTAGATCGCCACCATTCTCTTGGTAAAGGAGAGATCGGGTGGGATTGCTTTGAGTACATCGCGAAAGACCCTCGTTTTGATAGTATCCCTCTGATTTTAGAAACAATTGATCCAGATATTTGGCAGCAAGAGATCAACACGTTGCGTCAATTCCATTTAGCGGCCATTGACAGTTAATGGCGTAACCACAAAGTTGGCACCTTTCTTTCTTAGTCATTGAACATCAATCTCTGAATTAGCAAAGAAGGATGCCAACATGTCTCGACCATTCTCTTTTACTCCTTATACTTACACTCGTCGTGTGCTTCGCTTACCGATGCCTAATCGTCACATTACCGGACAGGGGCACTTTCGAACGCCACAGAAGCATTAGTCTTTTATTACTTGTCTCAAGTTCGTGGTAAGTTTTTGTTTGTTTGAGTTTCGCTCGTTAGAATAGAAGCAAAATTTAGGACAGGAACTTTCCATGAATCAGTCACCCACTTGGCACGATGTGATCGGCGAAGAGAAAAAGCAGAGCTACTTTGTAGACACCTTGAATTTTGTTGAAGCCGAACGCGCCGCAGGCAAAGCTATTTTTCCTCCCGCAAAAGATGTCTTTAACGCGTTTCGTTTTACCGAGTTCAAAGACGTTAAGGTCGTGATTCTAGGACAAGACCCATACCACGGCCCAAATCAGGCGCATGGCCTGTGTTTCTCTGTACTTCCTGGCATTAAAACGCCACCGTCACTGGTTAATATGTATAAAGAGCTGGCGCAAGATATTGAAGGTTTCCAAATCCCTCAGCATGGTTTTTTGCAAAGCTGGGCTGAGCAAGGCGTATTGTTACTCAATACGGTATTAACGGTGGAGCAAGGTAAAGCGCATTCACATTCAAAGACAGGTTGGGAAACGTTTACTGATCGAGTTATTGAAGCCATTAATCAGCATCAAGAAGGTGTAGTGTTCTTGCTGTGGGGGTCACACGCGCAGAAGAAAGGGCGCTTTATCGATCGCAATAAACACCATGTCTTGGCAGCACCGCATCCATCGCCGTTATCGGCACATCGAGGCTTTTTCGGTTGTAAGCATTTCTCTCAAGCAAACCAGTTGCTTACATCACAAGAAAAAGCACCAATTAACTGGCATTTGCCATTAACGGTATAAATGAAGAGACAGCGATCATGGATGCTATGATCGCTGTTTTTTTGAGCACGCTCGAGGCTGATAGTAAATTTCTCATGTACACTTACTAAAAGTAGGTGTTAAGGAGAGACGCTATGATGATCGAAAGAATTCGACGCGAACATGGTTATATGGTTCGTCTGTTGGCGATACTGCGCCATAAGCTCAATGAGATAAAAAAAGAACGTGTAATCAACTATGCGTTAGTAAGCGAGATTGTTGATTACCTCTCTAATCATTCGGAGAAAGTACACCACCCGAAAGAAGATATCCTCTATCACCACTTTCTTGAACACTATGGTAAGCAACAAACCATGGAAAATTTAGAGAAAGAGCATCTAGAGTTAGCGAGTAAAACCAGAGAGTTTTCATCCGTGATAGAGATGATCCTTCAGGATGCTGTTGTGCCACAAGACATGTTTGTCGCTCACCTAGAAGATTTCATCGAATCGCAAAGGCACCACTTGGAGCTAGAAGAGCGAAAAATTTTGCCTCTCATTGAAGAGTTATTTACCACAGAAGATTGGCAGCATGTCGAGAGCTTATGGAGCGTCAGTGAGGATGATCCTGTGTTTGGTGACACGATTGCTGATCGTTATAAACAGTTGGCCGAACGTGTTCGTCAAAGTGATACTGAGTATGTTTAAGCCTGAATGATGAAACCTGAGCGAGCGAAAGTCGTATCTCGGGTTTGTGAGATATATTTCTTATTTATTGGGAATCAACCGAAAATTTCGTGTGCATATTTTTCGGCAAAAAGTACGGAAGATTCTCATTGAGTAATAATGGTATTCATACTTAAACCTTGGTACTAAACTCACGGTGTTTACGGTCACTGTAAACAAAAAACAAAAGGCACCTGTAAGGTGCCTTTTGTTTGAATTAGAGTTTAATGTCTTCCAAGTTATAATCGGTACAGACATCAAGTTCGCGCAGCTCTTTAAGCAAATTGCGTCTGTCGTTCATCTCTTCTATTTCACGCCACTTTCGCTTTACTGGTTTGGCACGAGATTTGGTTGTTGAGGTAGTATCCAGATTAAAAATGTCATCTAGTTGAAAGCCTTCCATAAGCCACCTTTACCTTTCTTAAGCTAAACTGTTGTAACCAGTCCTTGTGGAGTTTTTTAAGTACCACAATAGCCGTGAGAATAACCATGATATATTTCGCATTTGTGTCGGTAGCATGACATTTTCGTGCAAAAATATTCTCAAAATCACACTTTTTATTGCAACGATGTGGATAAAAAATGCACAAACGATCTCAAGAAAACGATTAAATAGAGAGATTTTCTATGTTAATTCGATTTGATGAATGGGGGCTCTGCGCAAAGGTTAAAGTTGCATAAAATCAGTTTGATGAAATAGTGTTCGATTAGATGGTAAGCCACTAGCGTAAATTTGTGTAACACCTTGTGAATACTAGCTTGTTCTTGTTTATATGGTTTGCCATTCCATTTAGTGAAGAATAATTATTTATGTTGGTGTTTGGTAATTGAAATGTTGCGCAGTTTGAGTGTTAAGTCTTCTATTTATGTTATTTTTTGGTGACTTTATAGTGAAAAATAACAATGATATTCTTATTGTTGCATATTGATTTTTGCGCTCCTAGGTTGCATTATCCGCCCGTCAAAAAATACGCTGGTACGTAAAATGGATGCATGAAGCGACGTTTACGATTCTAGATTGCCCATAAACATTACTTAAAAAGCTAAGCACACTTTGACACTTAGCAGGCAATTTGGTGGATGGCTAGGACGCATAGACTGGCGCAACTCACTTTGAGGTACACATGACAGACTTAATCAATTTGATGAACGATCTCCTCTGGGGCTCGATTCTGGTTTATCTTCTTGTTGGTGTTGGTATTTACTTCACCGTTCGATTAGGGTTCATTCAGTTCCGCCATTTCGGCCACATGTTCTCTGTTCTTAAGAACAGCCGTAAAGCAGACAAAGCTGGTATTTCCTCTTTCCAAGCGCTTTGTACTAGTCTTGCTGCACGTGTTGGTACAGGTAACATGGCGGGCGTTGCAGTTGCATTGACTGCGGGTGGTCCTGGTGCGATCTTCTGGATGTGGCTGATTGCAATGCTTGGTATGGCAACATCGTTTGCTGAGAGCACACTGGCGCAGCTATACAAAACCAAAGATGATGATGGCAACTACCGTGGTGGCCCTGCCTACTACATGGAAAAAGGCTTGGGCATGCGTTGGATGGGCGTGTTGTTCTCAGTTTTCCTAATCATCGCTTTTGGTTTGGTATTCAACGCCGTACAAGCTAACTCAATTGCCAATGCAATGAGCAACGCATTTGGTTGGAATAACCTGTATGTCGGTATTGCCGTTGTTTTACTGTCTGCAATTGTTATTTTCGGTGGCATCAAGCGTATCGCAAGAGTTGCTGAGATGATCGTTCCGATCATGGCACTACTTTATCTAGCCCTAGCGCTGTTCATCATGTTCTCTAACCTAGAGAAATTACCTGATGTATTGATGCTTATCTTTAAGAGTGCATTTGGTCTGCAAGAAGCAGCAGCAGGTGGTCTTGGCTACGCAATTGCACAGGCAATGATTAACGGTATCAAGCGCGGTCTATTCTCGAATGAAGCAGGTATGGGTTCTGCACCTAACGCGGCAGCTTCAGCAACACCTTACCCACCACACCCAGCGTCTCAAGGTTACGTACAGATGCTAGGCGTGTTCATGGATACGATCGTTATCTGTTCTGCAACAGTGGCTATCATCCTGATGTCTGGTGAGTATGTCGGTCAAGCAACAGAAGTGACGGGTATCGAGCTAACTCAGCGAGCATTGAGCTCACAAGTTGGCGATTGGGGCGGCATCTTTGTTGCTGTGGCAATCTTCTTCTTTGCGTTTACTTCAATCATTGCAAACTACTCGTATGCTGAAACGAACTTAATCTTCCTAGAGCACAATCATAAAGCGGGCTTAAGCATTTTCCGCGTTATTGTTCTTGGTATGGTGATGTTTGGTGCACTAGCTTCGTTACCAGTCGTATGGTCGCTTGCTGACGTCTCTATGGGTCTGATGGCGATAGTCAACTTGGTGGCGATCATCTTGCTATCTGGCATCGTGATTAAACTGGCAAAAGATTACAACCGCCAGCTTGGTGAAGGCAAAGTGCCAACATTTGATGCGAATGACTTCCCAGAGCTGAAATCTCAGCTTGAAGAAGGCATTTGGTACAACGATAAAAAAGACTAAGTGAGCTATCACTCATAGTTGAAAGCTATTAGTACGATGTAAAAAGCCATGCAGACAATGCATGGCTTTTTTTGTACCCTATTAAAAACAAAATTAGAGAAGGGAAAGTCATGCTTATCGTAGTTTCTCCAGCGAAGACTCTTGATTACGAGTCTCCGTTAGCGACAGAAAAATTTACTCAACCTGAGTTGGTCGAATACTCAAAAGAGCTTATCGATGTTTGCCGCAAACTGACTCCTGCTGATGTTGCCTCTTTAATGAAAGTGAGCGACAAGATTGCCGATTTAAATGTGGGCCGATTCCAAGAATGGAGTGAAACGTTTACCACGGAAAACTCACGACAAGCCATTCTTGCATTTAAAGGTGACGTTTACACAGGTCTAGACGCCGAAAGTTTATCTGAAGCGGACTTCGAATATGCTCAAGATCATCTGCGTATGCTATCGGGTCTTTATGGTTTACTAAAACCACTTGATTTGATGCAGCCATACCGTCTTGAAATGGGTACCAAGCTTGCAAACGACAAGGGTACGAACTTGTACCAGTTTTGGGGCAATGTAATTACGGACAAGCTTAACGAAGCGATTTCTGCTCAAGGTGATAATGTCCTTATCAACCTTGCATCAAATGAATACTTTAAAGCGGTTAAGCCAAAGAATTTAGATGCGCAAGTGATCACGCCAGTATTCAAAGATTGTAAGAATGGTCAATACAAGGTCATCAGTTTTTACGCGAAGAAAGCGCGCGGTATGATGGCGCGTTACATCATTGAAAACCGTGTTGAGAGCGTGGCAGACCTGACTAAGTTTGATACGGCGGGTTACTACTTTGTGGAAGATGAATCGACGCCAACAGAGTTAGTATTTAAACGTGAAGAGCAAAAATAAAGCTGATTGAGACGTAGTCTACGTTAATCTCTATCAGCACAAACGAAAAAGGGTTGGCATTGCCAACCCTTTGTTATTTTCTAGCTTGAGCTACTTCGCCCCAACAAGATTACTTCTTCTTAGCGGTTTTCTTTTTCGCTACTTTTTTCTTGTCGTCTTTTTTCTTTTTCTTCTTAAACACAGGCTTTTTGTGTTTAGGACGCATCTCTTTCACGAAACGCTCTTTGATGTCTTCTTTCACGTAGCGCGCAACGCGATCCATCATTGGTTGGTCGTGTGCTTCTACGATTGAGATAGCGTTACCTTTCTTACCTGCGCGAGCCGTACGGCCGATACGGTGAAGGTAAACATCAGCCGTGCGCGGCATGTCGTAGTTGATAACGTGTGATACATCCGGAAGATCGATACCACGCGCAGCAACGTCCGTCGCTAGCAGCACGTTCACAGTACCATCGCGGAAGCGAGAAATCGCATTGTTACGACGATCTTGCGGCATTTCACCTTGAATCCAAGAACATGGAATCTGTGCACTTTCAAGCTGCGCTCGTAGCTCAGCCAAACGCTCACGAGTCTTTAAAAAGACGATAGTGCGCTCAGCTTGCTGAGTAATAATGTGTTTTAGTAATTCCAGTTTGTGTTCAGCATCATCAGCTCGGTGATACCACTGAGCAATTTTCTTACGCTCACGCAGCGGTGATTTTGCATCAATCTCTGCTGGGTCATTCAACAGATCAGCGGTAAAGCCTTCTACGCCTTTCCCTTCTAACGTTGCTGAGAACAGAAGGGTTTGCTTACGCCAGCGACATTCGTTAGATAGGCGATCGACAGTAGGAGCAAAACCCATATCTAGCATA
This sequence comes from Vibrio sp. D431a, assembly GCF_030248655.1. Lineage (NCBI taxonomy): Bacteria > Pseudomonadati > Pseudomonadota > Gammaproteobacteria > Vibrionales > Vibrionaceae > Vibrio > Vibrio sp. D431a. The sequence continues at coordinate 399,829 of NZ_JAHGAP010000013.1, forward strand.
CGGTCTGCTTCATCAAGGATTAACCATTCGATTGCACGACAATCAAAACGTTCTGCATCAATGTATTCTTTTAAACGGCCAGGTGTCGCAACCACAATGTCTTGTGTTGTTGCAAGGATGTCGGCGTGCTCTTGGTACTGAACACCACCAGTGATGGTGAAAATGTTGAGTTTGGTATTTTTTGCCAAAGCACGTGCTTGATCGGCAATTTGCATCGCCAGTTCGCGAGTAGGCGTTAGGATCAAAATACGCGCAGGCCCAGGCTTACGACGAGGGAAGTCTTGCAAGTATTGCAATGCTGGCAGGACGAAGGCGGCCGTTTTACCAGTTCCTGTTGGCGCTGACGCTAGAATGTCACGACCGTCCAACGCTTGTGGAATCGCTTCTGCCTGAATTTTTGTTGGGCGTTCGTAACCCATCTCTTCAATGGCTTCAAGTAGGTTTTGGTCTAGATCAAGTTCAGCAAAGGTTCTGATCACAATGAGTTCTCCACAAGCAAAGCTTGGTTAATGGTTCGCCACAACAGCATAGAATACAAAAAGGTCGCACATTATAAAGTGATTGGTGATAAGGATCACATGTTATTTCACATCTTAAGATAAAACTCGCGGGTTAACTGGATGAAATCATCACTATAGCCGTCATTTGAACGGATAATTAAATGTGACGTCTGCAAATCGCAAGGTCGTTTTGACAGTTCAAATAACAATCGGTGTACTGGTTTCTTTTCTGATGGTTGCACACGACAGATCCTCGATAGATACCAACCTTGGTTTAATGCTAGCTCAATGAACTGCTCGCCTTCGGTGATTGGCAAAACAAAACTAGCTCTCCCTTCGTCATCAAGCAAATGATAGCAACGCTGTAGCAATGCGTTATGGCCTAGCGTATCAGTGTGCCTCGCGGTTGCACGTTGACTGTGTTTCGATTGCTCGCCGCTGTTGAAGTAGGGCGGGTTACAAATGATGCGTTGGAATGGATGTGTCGGCGTAAAGTGCAGTATGTCGGTGTGATGCACACTTACACGATCTGACCAAGGAGACTGGGCCATATTTTTTTGCGCGGCAGCAACGGCTGTTAATTCGATATCGACCGCGGTTATTTGAGCTTCTGTAAAGCGTTGAGCACACATCAGGGCAAGCAGGCCAGTGCCAGTGCCAATATCGAGAATTTTAGCGTCGTTAGGGCTTTGAATCCAAGCACCAAGCATTACCCCATCTGTGCTGACTGGCATACCACTCTCGCCGCCCTCAATACAAAATTGCTTAAAATTGAAACCTTTAGTTTTCAGTTTTTTGTTCTTCATGATTGTTTTATATTTGCTCAATAATTAAGTGGATTACTCTATTGTTTATTAATTGTATAGATTGTTGTTTTGTTGGTTATTAAATTGTATTGTTAATTGATCGAGATAAAGAACTGGTCTGTTATTTGGATCTGGTTATATCCACTGCTTTTAAGTTTGAAAACTAAATTAATATGGTGTTTTTTTCTTAAAGGTTGCCAAATGATGAGTCTTTCGTCATTATGCGGCGAAAATTTTATAGATTGAACCACGTGTACTTATTGACTTTAGGTATACAAAAAGTGGTCTAAGCATACACAACATTCATTAATTAAAAGACAAGGGTTATCTGTGAAGCAGACGTTAAAACTAACAGATATTATCGCAGTAGGCTTTATGCTATTTGCGTTCTTTTTAGGTGCGGGCAATATTATCTTTCCACCTCTAGCGGGTCAGTTAGCGGGTGAAAACTTAATGCCAGCTATGTTTGGTTTCTTGCTAACAGCGGTAGGTCTACCTCTTATTACTATCGTTGCTATTGCTGTTGCTGGTGGTTCTTGGGATCACTTGACGCAAGATCTTCCGAAAAAAGCGGCAGTTCTTATGGCTGCACTGATTTTCATCATCATTGGTCCAGCGTTTGCAGCGCCTCGTACAGGCCTAGTGGCTTACGAGATGGCGGTGAAACCTTTCTTCCTTGAGGCGTCACAAACGCATCTGACAGCGTTCTCAGTGATCTTCTTTATCGCAGCGATGATGTTCTCATGGTTCCAAGGCCGTTTGATCGATCTTATCGGTAAAGTACTGACACCAGCATTGTTCGTTGGTTTGATCATTCTTGCTGTCGCTGTCTTCCTTGATCCTCAGGGCGATATGATTGGCGCGCACGGTGAATACCTAACGCAGCCTCTGACCAAAGGCTTCTTAGAAGGCTACAACACAATGGATACGTTCGCGTCATTGATGTTTGGCATGCTGATGGTTGATGCACTACGCGGTAAAGGCATTACTGAGCGCTCTGCAACTACTAAATATCTGATCTATGCAGGTTGTATTGCCGCTGCTGGTCTTGCGTTTGTTTACATCTCACTATTTTACTTAGGTGCGACGAGTGCAACGGTTGCTGCTGGTGCTGATAATGGTGGCCTAGTGCTTAGCCAATACGTTCAAGCGTTGTTTGGTCCATACGGTCAAATCGTTCTGTCTGTCATCGTATTGCTAGCGTGTCTGACAACCGCGATTGGCTTGATTTCTGCGTGTTCAGATTTCTTCAGCTCGAAAACACCACTGTCATACAAGCAATGGGTACTGATTAATGGTTCTGTTTGTGCATTGGTTGCAAACGTTGGTCTTGCGCAGCTGATTTCTCTGTCAGTGCCAGTATTGTTTGCGCTGTACCCTGTGGCGATTGCGTTGGTTGCACTAACATTTGTGCGTAGCAAACTGCCGAATCCACGCTTTGCTTACCGTGCAGTACTGCTTGTATCTCTGCTGTTTGCGTTGGTTGATGCGGCAAAAGTATCGGGTATTGATGTTTCTGCGTTTAACATGTTGCCATTATTCGAAGTCGGCATGGGTTGGGTGCTTCCAACATTTGCGGCTATCGTGTGCATGTTCTTCATCGCGAAACCTCGCCCAGAGCTAGCACAAGAAACCGCGTAATCACTTCGCGTTATCAAGATAATAAAAAGCCCGATGAATTACTTCATCGGGCTTTTTACTTTTTAATGATTACGTGTTTGCGCTATTAAAGCGTGTCGTGGAATTCCACAAGAACTTGTTCACACCATTTTTCGATGCGTTCATCACTCAGTTCGTACTGTGAGTCTTCATCTAACGCAAGTCCAACAAACTTGCTGCCATCTTCGATCAATGCTTTCGATGCTTCAAATTCGTAGCCTTCATTTGGCCAGTAACCGATAAAGGTTGCGCCTGTGGCTTGCAATTCATCGTGAAGTAAGCCCATCGCATCTAAATACCACTCTCCGTAACCTTCTTGGTCACCCAGACCAAACAGCGCTACAACTTTGCCTTTCAGTGGTGTGGTCGCGATGTCTTGCCAAATCGCGTTCCAATCTTCTTGAATTTCACCAAAATCCCAAGTTGAGATGCCAAGGAGTAATAAGTCGTAGTCCGCCATTAGTGATAACGGTGTCTCTTTCACATTGTGAATGTCGACAAGGTCTTCACCAATAAGGGTACGAATTTTCTCTGCTGCCATTTCGGTGTAGCAGGTCGTTGAGCCGTAAAAGAGTCCGATTTTCATTATATTCGTCGTTATTTGTGTTGCTGTTGTGGAAGATTCTAACCATAAATTGAGGAAGATTGCAGCGAATATCCTATGTGGGATGATTTTTTATGGTATTGGATTGGCAGGTGCTTTAATCTAAATACTGTAAATATAAACAGATAAGGAAGCATTCATGACGGCACAACAGCCTGTCAATCAACAAGATTTTTCGCTTGTTGAGCAATTCTTAGATGCGATGTGGATGGAGCGTGGCCTATCAGAGAACACGTTGGCTTCCTACCGAAACGATTTAATGAAGCTGCTCGTGTGGATGGAAAAACATCGATACCGTCTTGATTTTATCAGTTTGTCTGGCTTGCAAGAATATCAAAGCCACCTTGTAGATTTAGATTACAAACAGACGTCTCGTGCGCGTATGTTGTCGGCGATTCGCCGTTTATTTCAATACCTGCATCGTGAGAAGGTGCGTGCTGATGACCCGAGTGCGCTCTTGGTTAGCCCTAAACTGCCACAACGTTTACCCAAAGATATTAGTGAAGAGCAAGTGGACGCGTTGCTCGAAGCGCCAGACCCGAATGACCCTATAGAATTGCGCGATAAAGCGATGCTAGAGCTACTCTACGCGACAGGGTTGCGTGTGACAGAGCTCGTCAGTTTGACCATGGAAAATGTTAGCTTGCGCCAAGGGGTGGTGCGCGTGACTGGTAAAGGTGGTAAAGAACGCCTGGTTCCTATGGGGGAAAACGCGGTCGATTGGATCGAGACGTTCATTCAACAAGGGCGCCCTGCGTTACTTGGTGATACATCATCTGATATTGTTTTTCCTAGTAAACGCGCAAGACAAATGACTCGTCAGACGTTTTGGCACCGTATTAAGTACTATGCTTTGATAGCAGGGATTGATACTGATCAGCTGTCGCCGCACGTACTGCGGCATGCCTTTGCCACGCATTTATTGAACTATGGCGCAGATCTCAGGGTCGTACAGATGCTTTTAGGACATAGTGACTTATCGACCACGCAAATTTATACTCACGTGGCGACTGAACGATTGAAGCAGATCCACAGTCAACACCACCCAAGAGCGTAACAATGGTTAGATTCATCCATGTCTTCTTGGAAAAACGATTTTACATTAAGGTGAATTTCATGAGCGTATTACGCCGACTAACTCTGCTGACTTTACCATTTTTTGTTACCGCTTGTGGTGCAGAAGAAAGTCAGGCTCAAACGGAGACTCCTGCGCAACAAGTGGCGCCAGCTGCACAAAGCGGCTTTGATGAAGCAGCATTAAAAACTAAGTTCTCAAAGCTTGGTTTATCTATCGTTGATATTCAACCATCAGACGTCGCTGGCTTATTGGAAATTCAAACCAATGGCGGGATCCTGTTTGCTTCAAATGATGGTAGCCATTTTATCGCTGGTACGCTTTATGCCATTAATGATGATGGCAGTTACAAAGATGTCATAGCAGAGCGTCAAGCGCCGCTTAACGCCGAGAAAATTGCGCAGTTCTCCGATAGCATGATCGAATACAAAGCCGACGATGAAAAGTATGTTGTGACCGTATTCACAGATATCACCTGTGGTTACTGTGTGCGTCTGCATAGCCAAATGCAAGGCTATAATGATCTAGGTATTACAGTGCGTTACATGGCTTACCCTCGCCAAGGTGCAACTGGCCCTGTGGCAGAGCAAATGGCAACGATTTGGTGTGCTGAAGATCCGGCGTCGGCAATGCACAACGCGAAAGTGAATCGTACATTTGATAACCCTGCGAAAGACTTGAAACAGTGTAAAGAAACCATCCAGGCGCATTACAATCTAGGTCGCCAATTGGGTATTTCTGGTACGCCAGCAATCTTCTTACCGAATGGCGAAATGGTTGGTGGCTACCTACCACCTGCAGAGCTATTGAAACGTTTAAAGCAACTATAATCCTTTAGGAGCAGAGCCGGCAAAGTTGTCGGCTCTTTCAAGCATGATAGAAATTCAACGACGTCCTGAACCAGATCTTTCCCTTCTTCCTGATTCCATTCCTCCGATTCTTAAACGTATCTACATCAACCGTGGGATAACGGATCTTTCACAATTAGAAACGTCGGCCCGTGGGTTGCATTCATATCAAAAACTCGGGGGGATTGAGCAAGCTGTCGATCTTTTGTTTCAGGCGATAAAAGAACAAAAACGCATCATCGTTGTCGGTGATTTTGACGCTGATGGTGCGACAAGCTCAGCATTATCAGTACTCGCGCTGCGTATGCTTGGTAGTCACAATGTGGATTACTTAGTGCCAAATCGTTTTGAAGACGGTTATGGGTTAAGTCCAGAAGTCGTTGACCAAGCCTTAGAGCTTGGCGCTGAGATGATCATGACGGTGGATAACGGCGTCTCATCAATCGAAGGTGTGCGTTACGCAAAAGAAAATGGCATTACCGTGCTCGTTACCGATCACCACTTGCCAGGACAAGTGTTGCCTGATGTGGATGCAATGGTGAACCCAAACCTTGAGAGCTGTAGCTTTCCATCTAAAGCGCTTGCGGGGGTGGGGGTCGCGTTTTATCTCATGATGGCACTATGCGTTCATATGCGAAAACACAATTGGTTTGCAGAACAGGGGATGCAAGAGCCCAAGTTGATGGAACTGATTGACCTTGTTGCACTGGGTACCGTCGCCGACGTCGTTCCATTGGATGAAAACAACCGCATTCTTGTACACCAAGGTTTGCAACGTATTCGTGCGGGCAAAGCGCGTCCCGGCATCCAAGCGTTAATTGAGGTCGCTAAGCGCGATGCGCGTCGTTTAGTTGCGTCCGATTTTGGCTTTGCTTTAGGTCCACGTATTAACGCAGCAGGTCGTCTTGATGACATGTCTTTCGGTGTTGAACTGCTGATGTGTAACAACATCCACGCAGCTCGTCGCATGGCAAGTGAATTGGATGGCTTGAACCAGACTCGTAAAGAGATTGAAGAAGGCATGAAGCAAGAAGCGATGGCTTTCTGTGAGCGCCTTCAGTTTGGTGAAGGCAATGAGCTTCCTTATGGCTTAGCCTTATTCCAACGTGATTGGCACCAAGGTGTGATTGGTATTTTGGCTTCGCGCATTAAAGAGAAGTTTCATCGTCCAGTCATTGCATTTGCTGATGGTGGAGAAGGGACGATTAAAGGCTCGTGTCGTTCTATTCCGGGGCTACACATGCGCGATGCGTTGGATTTCATCGACACGCAAAACCCGGGTTTGATCATCAAGTTTGGTGGACACGCCATGGCAGCAGGCTTAACGATTAAAGAGCAGGATTTTGAGCGTTTCAGTCGTTTGTTTGATGAAGTGGTAAAAAAGGAACTCGATGAAGCGGCGCTAAAAGGCGTGATCATGTCAGATGGCGAACTTAAGCCGGAAGAGTTCTCTATGCATGTTGCTGAACAGCTGCGATCGGGTGGCCCTTTTGGACAAGCTTTCCCAGAGCCAATCTTTGATGGTGAGTTTAAAGTACTGCATCAAAAGCTGGTGGGTGAGAAGCATCTTAAATTGATGTTAGAGCCGCTTTATAAAGGTCACCCTACCAATGTGATGATCGACGGTATCGCATTCAATGTTGATCTACGTCGATGGCCAGATGCATCGGTTAAAACAGTACGTCTCGCGTATAAGCTGGATGTGAATGAATTTCGTGGTAATCAATCATTGCAATTGATGATCGACCATATCGAAGCTAAGTAATACCTAGATTAACCTTTCTTATAGAGTACGGTTGCCCCTAAGTGGACGTAAAATTTTATGACCGTGCTCTCTCTCACCGCAATCTGATTTCTCATCCGAAATTTTCCTGTATCTCGGTCACATTTTTCAGTAGAATTTCTCGGTTAAATTCTATTCTAAAATGTTGAGTAAACATGTTTGAAATCAATCCAATTAAAAACCGTCTGCAGGACGTGTCTCAGCGCACAAATGTCCTGAGGGGGTATCTTTGACTATGACGCGAAGAAAGAGCGTCTAGAAGAAGTCAACGCAGAACTTGAACAACCAGATGTATGGAACGAACCTGAGCGTGCGCAAGCACTGGGTAAAGAGCGTGCATCACTAGAAGCGGTTGTTGAAACCATTGATCAACTAGAGCAAGGTGTGGAAGATGTAGAAGGTCTTCTTGAGCTGGCTGTAGAAGAAGAAGATCAAGAAACATTTGACGAAATTGAACCAGAACTTGCTGAGTTGGAAGAGAAGCTAGAAAAGCTTGAATTCCGTCGTATGTTCTCTGGCGACCACGATAGCTCTGATTGTTACATCGATTTGCAAGCTGGCTCTGGTGGTACAGAAGCACAAGACTGGACTAACATGCTGCTGCGTATGTACCTACGTTGGGCAGAAGCGAAGGGCTTCAAAGCTGAAGTGATTGAAGTATCTGAAGGTGAAGTCGCGGGTCTTAAGTCGGCAACAGTTCGCATCTCTGGTGAGTATGCGTACGGTTGGTTACGTACTGAAACGGGCGTTCATCGTCTTGTTCGTAAATCTCCGTTCGATTCAGGCGGTCGTCGCCATACGTCATTTGCTTCTGCGTTCATCTATCCAGAGATTGATGAAAACATCGACATCGACATTAATCCTTCCGACCTACGCATTGACGTTTACCGTGCGTCAGGCGCAGGTGGTCAACACGTAAACACCACAGAATCTGCGGTACGTATTACGCACGTACCTACGAACACAGTGGTTCAGTGTCAGAATGACCGTTCTCAACATAAGAACAAAGATCAGGCAATGAAACAGCTTCGAGCGAAGCTATTTGAGCTTGAATTGCAAAAGCAAAATGCGGAAAAACAAGCTAATGAAGACGCTAAGTCTGACATTGGCTGGGGTAGCCAGATCCGTTCTTACGTATTGGATGACTCACGTATTAAGGACCTCCGTACGGGCATTGAAAACCGTAACACTCAAGCGGTTCTTGATGGCGATCTGGACAAATTTATTGAAGCTAGCCTGAAATCAGGTCTATAAAGCTTTTCACCGACAAAAACAGGATACATCGAAAATGACTGATGCTGTTCAAAACGAAACTGTACTAGAAGAAAATAAGCTGATTGCTGAACGCCGCGCTAAACTGGATGCAATCCGAAAGAGCTGCAAAGCGAACGGCCATCCAAACGACTTCCGTCGTGACGCACTAGCGGGCGACCTTCAGAAAGAGTTCGGTGAAAAGACGAAGGAAGAGCTAGAAGAGCTTAACCACGTAGTAGCAATCGCTGGCCGTATCATGGCTAAACGTGGTCCATTCTTGGTAATTCAAGAAACTTCTGGCCGTATCCAAGCTTACGCTGACAAAGCGGTTCAAAAAGTACTTAAAGAAAAATACCAAGGTCTAGATATCGGTGACATCATCGGTGTTAAAGGTGCACTTCATAAGTCTGGTAAGGGTGACCTATACGTGAACATGGAAGAGTACGAGTTGCTAACCAAAGCACTACGTCCACTTCCAGAAAAGTTCCACGGTCTAACTGACCAAGAGATGCGTTACCGCCAACGTTACGTTGACCTGATCGTTAACGAAGACTCTCGTCAAGCGTTTGTAGTACGCTCTAAAGTCATGTCTGCAATCCGCAACTTCATGATCTCTAAGCAGTTCATGGAAGTTGAAACGCCAATGATGCACGTTATCCCTGGCGGTGCGAGTGCGCGTCCATTCATCACGCACCACAACGCACTAGACATGCCAATGTACCTACGTATCGCGCCAGAGCTATACCTGAAGCGTCTAGTTGTTGGTGGTTTTGATCGCGTATTCGAAATCAACCGTAACTTCCGTAACGAAGGCCTTTCTCCACGCCACAACCCAGAATTCACAATGATGGAATTCTACATGGCGTACGCAGACTACAAAGATCTGATGGACCTAACTGAAGAACTACTAAGCTCAGTGGCGCAAGAAGTTCTAGGTTCAACGTCAATGCCTTACGGTGATGAAACGGTTGAGTTTGGTGGTACTTACACTCGTATGAGCATGTTCGAAGCAATCAAGCACTACAACCCAGACCACGCGCAAATCCAAGCGCTAACAGAAGATGACCTACAAAACCGTGATCTAATGGTTTCTATCGCGAAATCTGTTCACGTTGAAGTAGAACCTTTCTGGACATGTGGTCAGCTTCTTGAAGAGATCTTTGGTGAAACAGCAGAACCTAAGCTAATGCAGCCTACGTTCATCACTGGTTACCCAGCAGATATTTCTCCGTTGGCTCGTCGTAGCGACGATAACCCGTTCTTTACAGACCGCTTTGAGTTCTTTATCGGTGGCCGTGAAGTAGCGAACGGTTTCTCAGAGCTTAACGATGCTGAAGACCAAGATGCACGCTTTAAAGCACAGGTTGAAGCGAAAGAGTCTGGTGACGACGAAGCAATGTTCTACGATGCAGACTACATCACTGCTCTAGAGCACGGCCTACCGCCAACAGCAGGCCAAGGTATCGGTATCGACCGTTTGGTTATGCTACTGACTAACACGCACACTATCCGTGACGTGATCCTATTCCCTGCAATGCGCCCGCAAGCGTAATTCGATAGGATGAGTAAAAAACCACCTTCGGGTGGTTTTTTTTTGCCTTTTAGTTAAGTTAATTCAAGTTGTTGCATTTGCTTTTTAATGGGATATGCAAATAAACATTCGCCAAATCTCAATCTATTGCATAGTCTTAATACTGAGACAGACGTGAGGGGGCGGAGTCTCGATAATGTTACCCGCTCGCAAAGATAAGTTTGTGGCACAAAATTTCTATTAACAATGAAAAAGGGTTAGAGAATGGCTGGGCAGTTTAAGATGGATTCCATCCCGGGATCGCTTGTGGTAGTTGGCGGTACTTATGAGCCTTGGTTATCGGTACTGGAGCAAGTGGGCTGGAAGTGTCACCAAGTAGGTGACTTACGCAAAGCTAATACGCTGTTAGAAGATATTGGTCCATGTATCGGTATTGTTGATCTCAGCCATGACGAGTTCAGCTTGAATGGCTTGGCGAACTTAGTCAGCTCTCACAAACACGTACGTTGGTTAGCGTTTATTCGTGAATCTCAGCTTGGCACTGACACCATATGCCAGTTCATTGTTAACTTTTGTATCGATTTTTTCACAGCGCCGATCCCAGATGCACAGTTATTAAGCACAATAGGTCACCAGCTTGGCATGCTTAAGTTGGAGAAAAAAGTTTGGCCTAGTTTTGGTAGCAGTTTAGATATGGGTTTGATCGGTGAATCTATCCCGATGAAACGTTTACGCGATCAAGTGAAGCGCATTGGTCCAACGGACGTCAGCATTCTGATTTCTGGGGAAAGTGGGACTGGTAAAGAGGCGGTTGCTAGGGCCATCCATAAAGTCTCTTCACGCTCTCATAAACCGTTTATGGCAATTAACTGTCGCGCACTCAATGAACAACGTTTCCAAGCTGAAGTATTTGGTATTAACGCCGATGAAGATATGGAAGCATGCCTGCTTGAACAAGCAGATGGTGGCACCGTGTTGTTTAATGACATTCTTACCATTTCAAAAGAGCAGCAAATGAATCTGCTGAGATTCTTGCAAGAAGGCACCATTGATACTAAAGATGGCGTAAAAGCGGTTAACGTGCGTATTCTTGCTGCTAACTCGTCGGATGTTGAAAAAGCTTTGATTGACGGTGACTTCAATGAAGAGCTTTACCATTACATCAACGTTCTGCGCATCAATGTCCCTAGCTTGAAAGAACGTGCGAGTGACATCGCATTGCTGGCTCGTTTCTACTTACAAGAGTTCTCAAAAGAGTACAACTCGCAAGCAAAAAGCTTTTCTGAGGATGCATTCAAGGCACTGACACGTTATTTCTGGCCTGGAAATGTGCGTGAGCTGATGAACCAAGTGAAGCGAGCGGTATTAATGTCCGACAGCGTAATGATTGAAGAGCATCACTTAGATTTACCTCAACGTAATGACTCAAAGCGCAGCTTGAAATCAATCCGAGAGAAGAGTGAACGTGATGCGTTGCTGGTTGTTTTGGAATCTCATTCTGGTCAAGTTTCAAATGCGGCGAAAGAGCTCGGAGTTTCGCGTGCAACCATGTATCGACTACTTAATAAACATAACTTGATTTCCGAACAAGCCATGTAGTTGGCCTTTCCCTGTGTTAAATAGGCGAATAAATACAATAAAAGAGAGTGGCCACAGAGCCGCTCTTTTTATTTTTGTTTGGTTTGATTTATAAAATCCGCAAATTTATATATTCCTCAGGTGAATATGTTATACGTAAAAGTATATGAAACTAAATTGCGGTGTATTGATTTGTTTTTAATCAAAAAGGCAAAAAATGTTTGATATATATCCATCAAAGCTTACAATTTAACCGTAACTCAATGAGTTATACCTTTCATAAACGGATTAATTTTTAGCTAGGAGGCGCAAGATGAAACATTACGTTGTTAACACCACTGCTTGCGCTGATCGTATGCCTATCGCTCCGATAACCCTTAAATCGGATGATACCAATACCACTGGCTCACAAGATAAAAATTAATCCGTAACCTATCATATTTATTACTAGGCTGCGGAAAAGTAGCGGCTTAGTATCAACAGAATATTTCTGTTCATTTTACGCACTATTTTTCCCAGTCGAATACATCGATAATCGGAGAAAATATTATGCGTCACTCTATTTACCTACAATTGGCCACTTTGCTATTGAAAGCAGACCTTAAACGCGAAGAAAAGCAATGGCAGCGCACCATACGCCGAACTGCTCATGATATTCCATGGACGAATGTTCATCTATTGAGAGATATTGGTTTAGATCGCGATGGTCGTTCTACACGTGCCAATGTTCCGGATGCAGTAAAAGTTGAACGTCGAGTTCGTCACCTTCGTCGAGTCTTAACGTCGCGAATAATGACGTAATCGTTAGCGTGTTGGGCTGACTGAGTTGCTAACGAGTCATTCAACACGCTTAACTTTTTATATGAAGTATGACTTCATTGGATAAACAGCTGATCTTGAAGATCAGCTGTTTTCGTTTGAAGGTGGTACTGTTAAGGGCAAGGATTCGAGTAAGTTGTACCTATTGCTTGAATTTCAGTAAGTAGTTCGTCGCTAAGTTGCAAATCAATACTGTCGATATTGGCTTTTAATTGGTCTAGGTTTGTTGCTCCGATAATGTTAGAAGCAACAAATGGACGCTGATTGACAAACGCGAGCGCCATTTGTGCAGGGTTTAGACCATGCTCTTGAGCTAAATTGACGTAAGCTTCGGTCGCTTTAACACCTTGCGGAGTGAAGTAGCGCGCAAAACGCTCCCACTTAGTGCATCGAGCGCCTTCAGGTTTTGCCCCGTTTAGGTATTTACCACTCAGGCAGCCAAATGCCAAAGGAGAGTAGGCAAGTAACTGAACGCCTTCGTAATGGCTGATTTCAGACAAGCCAACTTCGAAGCTGCGGTTCAATAAGTTATATGGGTTTTGAATGGAGACAATTCTTGGCAAATCGTGTTTTTCTGCCAAACGCAATAGCGACATCACACCCCACGGCGTCTCGTTGGATACGCCGATATAGCGCACTTTACCTGCATTCACTAATTCAGTAAGCGCTTCCAACGTTTCAATTAACGTGACTTCTTCTTGTTTGTCAGGGTATGGGTAGTTGAGTTGACCAAAGCAGTTGGTTTGACGCTGCGGCCAATGTAGTTGGTACAAATCGACATAATCGGTTTGTAGACGATTAAGGCTGTCATCAATTGCTGTATGGATGTGGCGACGATTAAGGCTCATGTTGTCTCTAATGTGAGGAACATTGCGAGGGCCTGCCACTTTTGTTGCCAGTACTACTTTCTCTCTTTTGCCGCTTTTTGCTAACCAATTACCGATGTATTGCTCGGTGAGCCCTTGTGTTTCCGAGTTTGGCGGTACAGGGTACATCTCTGCGGTATCGATGAAGTTCACCCCATGATCGAGGGCAAAGTCGAGCTGTTCAAAGGCGTCCTTTTCTGTGTTTTGCTCGCCAAACGTCATAGTGCCGAGGCAGATTTTACTGATCTCAAGTGATGAGTGCGGTAGTTTTGTGTATTGCATATCACGTCCTTGAAGAGTTACCGACTAAATAAGTGACTCCAATATAGGGGATTTTTAGCCGCAATCGCAAATGATTTACGTATAAAGGGAGAGCAAACTCGAAAGCTACAGTTAGCCTAACTACACTTAAATAATCGTGTGAAGGAGGTATGTTATGCAGAAGCATCAATTGGACATGTGGCTACATGGTCCACATAAAGATACTTATAAAACTCCCAAAGTATTTGTGATTGGGTGTTCTGATGTCTCTGACTATCTTTTAGCTGTGGAGTACAAGCATCAACTTGAGCCGATTAAAGACGGTGAAGACCCGATACATTTTGGCTCTCTAGACTTAGTAAAAGAAGAATTATTGAGGCTAGGGGTCGATAAAGCGTATTTAAGGCTGCGTAATGCGTATGACGAATGTGGCACTGAAGAGGCAGCCTCGTACTGCGATATTGAGTTATCGCTCGTGACGCACTAAATAGCTGATATAGTTTTATTCTGGTTGAGTGTTAATGTAGTGCTTGAGTAAGATCTGTTCAGTAAACTGTGTTCTAAGGTAAAAGCCTCGGGGCAGAGTTTTCATCGGCTTACCATTTGAGTTATATGCTTCGGTGAGCGCTTTTGCATTTGCGGCTTTAGGGCGAAGATGCAGCGCTTCTCCGTGTCTGGCGGAAATTTGATCAAATCTTCCCAAGACGATCATCTCCATTAACTCTTCCCAGTCATTTCGCAAAATCCGTTCTTCTTCTTCATCTGGTGACCAAATGAGTGGACTGCCCACACGTCTTTCAGCGAGTGGGATTTCTCGTTCTCCTTCTACGGGTACCCAAAGCACACGAGATAGCTTGTTTCGAACATGACTTGTTTCCCATGTAAGACCATGAACACCAGTGAGGGGGGCCACAGAAACAAAGGTTGTTTCTAAAGGTTTGCCAGAGTAACTGATCGGAATACTTTTCAACTCGATCCCTAGTTTTGCGAAATCTTGTTGAGGTTTACTGCCAGCTGGAGCGCCCAAGTGCCATTCGAGTAATTGACCCACCCAACCTTTATCACGTTTTAAGTTTTCAGGAACAATCATATTCGCCTCGGCGGCCAACTCAGCAAAACTGAGTCCTGCCATATCATGCGCTCGTTCCAATAGCTCTGCTTCTGTTTGTGGTTCTGGTTTCATAGTTACAAGGTGGTATTACAAAAAATATAGTTTATCAAACTCCGACCAAATCTACTGTTTAAGATTTCACCGAGGCGGTGTAAGAACGATCAATTCATAACTTATCCACAGGTGGAGGAGGTATTGATAAGATCCTGACGAGGTCTGTATGAATAAACAGGGGTTAAAATGCATTTTTGGGGTTGATTTTGTTGTAATCATCTAAACGAATAGCAGGTAAGTGTGGATAAATAGCCTGTTGGTGGATCTTTGACCGATCTGAGTTTGGTGAAAAGATCATCAAGAAATTGAAGATCGAATTATCGTTATTTTTAAAAATAAATACTTTTTTATCAATGCTTTATGTTTGTTTTTTTGTTTATTCATTTGTTTTTCATTTGATGGGATTGAACTGAATTACTCATTTGAATTGAATTCTTCACAAAGTTATTCACAGAAAAGGTGAATAAATGTGGGCAATGTCTCACTCTTGTGTTGATAAGGTATGGTTTGATTAAAAGATATCCAAAAATGCTGAAAAGGTAATAAATCTTGCTCATATCACATCAGTAAGTTTGCTAGTAATGGGGATATGTGGAAAAATCACGGTAATAAAAAATTTATTCATAGAGGTTAGCCAGTGATAGATGGCGATGGTTACCGACTTAATGTTGGTATTGTGATATGTAATAACCATGGTCAGGTCTTCTGGGCTAAACGATACGGGCAACACTCATGGCAATTTCCACAAGGTGGGATTGACGAAGGTGAAACCCCTGAACAAGCCATGTTCAGGGAGTTATACGAAGAAGTCGGTTTAACGAAAAAAGACGTTAAGATCATTGCAACAAGTCGTCATTGGTTAAGATATAAGCTACCAAAGCGATTGGTGCGTTGGGACTCCAAGCCTGTTTGTATCGGCCAAAAACAGAAATGGTTTCTGCTGAGATTAGAATGCGATGAGTCTCGCATTAATATGCAACGCGGAAAATCCCCTGAATTTGATGGTTGGCGCTGGGTAAGTTACTGGTATCCAGTTAGGCAAGTTGTTTCTTTCAAGCGAGATGTTTATCGACGAGCGATGAAAGAATTTGCATCCTTAGCCATGCCTTTTCGAGAGAGAAAAGCGAAAGGGAAAAGAAAAAAGCAACGTAGAGGATAATCATGCTCAGTCAGCTAAGGGAAATAGTTGAGAAAGTCTCTAGGGTCGATGATGTGCATCTGGCACTCGATATATTGGTGAAAGAGACTTGTGCTGCCCTTAGTACTGAGTGCTGTACTATCTATCTTGCTAATGAAGAAATGCAGCGCCTTGAGTTAATGGCAACTCAAGGCCTTATTTTTGAAGGTGATAGTATTCATATCAACTTCAATGAAGGCTTGGTTGGGTTGGTAAAACGAAGCGCTGAACCCCTTAACCTTGCCGAAGCCTCAAAACACCCCGAGTTCAAATTCTTTCCTCAACTCGGCGAACAGATTTACCACTCTTTTTTAGCTACTCCAATCATTCATCGTAAACAAGTTTTAGGTGTGTTGGTGATCCAACAAAAAACGCCGCGCTTGTTTAGTGAAATGGAAGAATCGTTTCTTGTTACCTTATCCGCTCAGTTAGCGGTGCTCATTGCACATGCGCAGAATCTTGGGCATTGGCAGTTAGCATCTAAACCCACGGTATTAAAAGGTTTGCCTGCGTCTACTGGTGTCGCGATTGGAGAGTTTTGGTTCGACAATACCCAGCCGAGTTTATCGGATATTTTCCCTTCGTCCACGTTAGATAAGGAACGCGAGCACGAGACGCTACTGGTGGCCATAGAGCGAGCGTTAAATGACTTTCGCCGCATGCGGAAAAAACTGGACAGTGAAATCAACAAAGATGCGCTGGCGATCTTCGATCTGTTTACTCACTTACTGAATGATCCGATGCTTCGCGGTGATTTGAAGAAGCAGATTGAAAAAGGAGACAGGGCAGACTGGGCGTTACGCCAAGTTGTAGAGTCATACTCGAATCGATTTGCAAGAATGTCGGATGTATACATGCGTGAAAGAGCGCAAGATATCCGAGAGTTAGGGCAAAGGCTGCTCTATTTTCTGCACAACAGTGAGCAAGAAAATTCTGCAATTGATCGTCCCATTATTTTGGTGGCGAACGAACTCACTGCCACCTTGCTCGCTTCTGTACCTAAAGAGTTTTTGTTAGCCGTCGTATCATTAGAGGGAGGCGCAAACTCTCACGCTGCCATTTTATCTCGAGCTCTTGGGGTCCCTGCAGTCATGGGCGCCAACATTAATCCGGATGTGGTGAATGGCAAACTCGGGATAGTCGACGGCTATACGGGTGAGATCTTCTTAGAGCCAAACCGCCAGTTGTTGCGAGAGTATCGCAGCTTAGTAAGCGAAGAGTCTGAACTGTTTGCCATGGTAAACAAGGACCTCGCACTCCCTGCGGTTACGCAAGATAATCACCATATCGAAATTATGCTGAATGCGGGACTCAGTGCAGACAGTAATATTGCCATCAACACAGGTGTTGATGGTGTTGGGTTGTACCGAACTGAGATTGCATTTTTACTTCAGCATCACTTTCCTTCGGAAGATGAACAGTATCATCAATACCAAGCAATACTTAACAGCTATCCGAATCAACGAGTAGTGATGCGTACTTTGGATATTGGTGGTGACAAACCTTTGCCGTATTTGCCCATCGAAGAAGATAATCCGTTTCTAGGCTGGCGTGGCATTCGTTTTACATTGGATCATCCAGACATTTTCTTGATCCAGCTGCGTGCAATGTTAAGAGCGAGTGCAGAAAGCGGAAACTTAAGTATCTTATTGCCAATGGTGTCAGGGGTAAAAGAGCTAGACGATGCCATTAGCTTGATTAATCAAGCTCACAGCGAAGCCGTTTTGCTTGATGATAGAATTCAATTCCCACAAATTGGGGTCATGATTGAAGTACCATCGATGGTGTATCTGTTGCCAACGATCGCTCACCGTGTTGATTTTGTTTCTGTCGGGACAAACGATTTAACTCAGTATTTATTAGCGGTAGATAGGAACAATTCGCGCGTAGCGGATGTCTATGAATCTATGCATCCTGCGGTACTGTTAGCGCTTAAGCAAATCCATGAGGTGTGTGATAAATATCAGGTGCCCGTGTGTATTTGTGGTGAGCTAGCGGGTGATCCATTTGGCGCTCTTCTCTTACTTGGGTTAGGGTATACCAGTTTGAGTATGAACACCTCCAATGTGGCTAAGGTGAAATATTTGATTCGTCATAGCCAACAAGAAGAATTAGAAAAATTAGCGGAGCAAGCAATGACAAAGTCCTATGGGGAGGACATTCATCAAATGATGCATGACTTCTTCATTCAACAGGGCTTTGCGGGCTTTATCCGTGCAGGTAAAAAGTAGGAAATCGTGACCGTCTCTTTATTTTTGTTATTGTTGGCGCTAGGCGCTTTTGTGGGTGTGATGGCGGGGTTACTCGGTATCGGTGGTGGTTTGATTGTTGTTCCTGCCTTGTTGTATTTGCTTCCTCTTGCTGGGATCTCTCCAGAAATGAGTATGCACATGGCCTTAGCCACTTCGTTAGCGAGTATTATTGTCACGTCTGGCTCATCGGCGATGAATCACCTTAAGCTCGGCAATGTCGATATGTTTGTCGTAAAATGGTTGATGCCTGGTGTGGTCATTGGTGGCTTTGTTGGTGCCAATATTGCTGAGTGGATCCCTACACACTATTTGCCGAAAGTGTTTGGTGTCATTGTTCTTTGCCTGTCAGTACAAATGTTTCGTTCCATTAAAGTTACGAGCAGTAAACCTATGCCGAGCAGCCCTGTGACTGTAGTTTACGGCACGGGAATTGGTGTCGTATCAAGCCTTGCTGGTATTGGTGGTGGCTCACTGTCGGTACCATTTTTAAATAAACATGGGATAGAGATGCGTAAAGCGGTGGGCTCATCCTCCGTTTGTGGTTGCGTGATTGCTATTTCTGGTATGATCGGCTTCATCTTACATGGCTATAAAGTGGAAGGCTTACCTTCATACAGTATTGGCTATGTTTATCTTCCCGCTTTATTAGCGATTGCTATGGCCTCGATGCTCACAACAAAAGTGGGTGCGAAGCTCGCAACTAACCTTCCAACAGCGGTATTAAAAAAGATATTCGCGGTGTTCTTAATGTTTGTTGCAGCGACCATGCTGCTCTAAGTTTGTACCCAAGTCATTCTCGCTGAACCAAGCATCTAGAGGTTACTTGGGTATATTTATTTTGTTGTGATAAGAAGAGAATGATTTATGTCTCAGGGATATATTGAATTTCCCAATATTGATCCGGTTTTAATCTCTATTGGTCCTGTTTCGGTTCGTTGGTACGGTTTGATGTACCTTGTTGGCTTTATGTTTGCTCTATGGTTAGCGAACCGACGTGCGGATAAGCCTGGAAGTGGTTGGACACGAGAGCAGGTTTCTGATTTGTTGTTCGCAGGCTTCCTTGGCGTGGTGATTGGTGGCCGTGTAGGCTACGTGCTTTTCTACAATTTTGAGCTCTTCCTGGCTGACCCTTTGTATCTATTTAAAGTGTGGACTGGTGGTATGTCTTTCCACGGGGGCTTACTGGGTGTGATTACTGCGATGTTCTGGTATGCACACAAAAACGGGCGAACTTTCTTCGGTGTTGCTGACTTTATCGCGCCGCTTGTGCCATTTGGTTTGGGTATGGGGCGTTTAGGTAACTTCATGAACAGCGAGTTGTGGGGCCGAGTAACGGATGTGCCTTGGGCGATCGTTTTCCCAAATGGTGGTCCACTGCCACGTCATCCATCACAGCTTTATGAAATGGCGCTTGAAGGCATCGTCCTTTTCTTCATTTTGAATTGGTTCATCAAGAAACCTCGTCCTCTAGGTTCTGTTTCAGGACTCTTTCTTGCGGGTTACGGAACCTTCCGTTTCCTAGTAGAATACGTGCGCGAACCAGACGCTCATTTGGGTTTATTCGGTGGCTTTATTTCCATGGGACAGATTTTATCTCTGCCAATGGTGGTTATCGGTGTCCTCATGATGGTTTGGGCATACAAACGTGGTCATTACAAAGACGAATTACCACAAAAGACGAAGTAAGGTATTGGTGTGAAACAGTATTTAGATTTGTGTCAACGCATCGTTGACCAAGGTGTTTGGGTTGAAAATGAGCGTACAGGCAAGCGCTGCCTGACCGTAATCAACGCGGATTTAACCTACGATGTTGCGAACAATCAATTTCCGTTGGTCACCACACGTAAAAGTTTTTGGAAAGCAGCTGTTGCAGAGCTACTAGGGTACATTCGTGGTTACGATAATGCGGAAGATTTTCGTAAGCTGGGCACGAAAACCTGGGATGCCAATGCCAACCTAAATGATGCCTGGTTGAATAACCCATACCGTAAAGGCGAAGACGACATGGGCCGTGTCTATGGAGTTTTTGCCTTTTTCCCAATGTTGTCTATATTGTTCTATAGGATTGAAATTATAGGACATTGTGGTGCAAATGGAGCAGCTATCAAAACGGACAATTGTCCAAAATAAAAACAAACTCCTCTTTTTGAACATTGAGGAGTCTGACCATGTTCTTCTTCAGACTCTTTCCCCTCTCATCGAACAGCTAAACAATGGTAAATCATCGATTGTTTTTTATGCAAAATTAATGTACGTCTATTCCGATGTGTTTGATGACCGTGTAAGTGAAACATCGATAAAATTAGGGCATGTTACCGACTTTCTTGGGCGATTTCTTAAGAGCATTAAAGATGGGATTTTGGTCGATGTAAGCCCTGCAACCTTCGATGGATATCTCAATTTTTCACGAAAATGCTTAAGATTTTTGTCATCAAAATTTGGCATTGGTGATTATCATAAGAAAAAGCGATTAATTGATATATATATACCGTTTGACGCTGTTGATTTGCCCACTATAGATAGTGATAAAGCGGACTATTATAGTTGGTGGGTAATAAAATCTAAAAGTGGTAAAGAGAGGTTCCTAGATCTTACTTATATATGGAAAAATGAAGGCGCTGATGCCGCTAGACAACTAGAAAAATATACGAACAGTGTTTTAGGTGGATTTAAAGCATTAGAGAATCATCTCCCCTTATTTTCAGCATATTTTTTATATCTATCTTCAGTCGAAGGTTTAAATTATTTTGATTTAAAAAGTAATTCGGATGTTTCAGATGATATTTGGCGTGGATTCTGTGCTCATTTTTTTAAAAAAAATGTAGAATCTGGTAATTGCCTTATGACAACGAAGAAACGTTGGAATGACGGTTCTCCAGCTCTTTTCTACACTTTATTTGAAACAGGCTTCTTTGCTAGACCTAATATAGATATTACATATATACCTACAGAGTATAAGACAGGTTCAGAAGCAAAGATAAAGAAAATAAAAGATGCGCCTACAGGGGAAATAATTCAGGTTAAAGAAAAATTGCTTACTGATGTCCCGATTTATTTGACTGATGATGAGGCTATAGAATCTATATTCGATGATATAGAAGATGATTATAACATTGTAATAAATTGGGCTAAAAATCAATTCAATGATTTATGGGCAAGATATTCAGATAACAATCATAAGTTTAAATTTGAGGATATTGAGTTATCCAGAGATGAATTTCGCGTCAAATATCGACTTAATTGCTATGAAAGATTGATAGATTCTAATGGAAATATTCGTAAGGTTTATAGTAGTAAAACATCATTGGCTGAAAGTTTTGGAATGCCGACATCGTATTTCGAAATTCCAATATCAATACTCCTGATAAAAGAACACAATGATATAACGGATAGCTTCTTATACAACCTTGATTTATATGATAAGAACGGGCATAGAGTTGGATTTTATAAGCTTGATAATAATTATTATCTTCAGGGATATAAATTACGTAAAAATGGACGCAAAGCTGAACAAACCATCAAATTAAATTCTGTTTCAAAAGAGCTAGTTGAAAAGCTATTAGTTATCACCTCTAGACCAAGAGAATATTTAAAGAAGAAAGGGGATGATAACTATAGAAAATTATTTATTAATACTGGTCAAGCATTTTTTCATCCAAGACCATGTGTGAGTGGTTCTACTTCATTATCTGAAAAATATATTAAATCTCGATTCGAACAGCTAAAAAATGCACATGCCAATAAAAGTGAAGAGGCTCTGAATAATCTAAATAAAAACCTTACTTTAACTAGGTTTAGAGCATCATGTGCTGTTGTAGGCTATTTGAAAGATAAAGATGTATCATTAATGGCTAAAAATCTAGGGCATGACAAATATAGACAAGACTTGCTTTCTCATTATTTACCCGACCCAATATTGAAGTATTTTCAATCTCGTTGGATTCGAATATTTCAAAAGGGAATTATTTGTGAAGCAATGAAAGATAATAAAAACCTTCTTAAGGCGTCTTGCTTTAATAATATAAAAGAGCTTGAGAGGTTTTTATTCAATCATTCCTTAAAAATTGAAAAAAGTGATAGTAAAGATTTTGCAGAAAACGATGCGAAAGGTAAAGTTCTTGTCGGTATAAATGTTGAAGTTTTAAAGGTTCTTTTAGCGATTCAAAATGGGACTATTGAAGACGACAAGTTATCTATCAAAGATAGTTATTATCTCAGCCTTAGTGAACTTATAATGGAAGATATAAGAAACTCAGATGATGTTCTTCTAAAAAGCTACTTAGACACGGCAGAGAAAGAGATGGAAAAATAGTTAAGGGCTTGACATGAATTTACATGATGACTTGGGTTTTCTTAATAATATTTTTGAATCAGGTGTTGAGCGGTTCAAGAAACATCCTTACCTTAAAAGCGAATTTATAGAAAATATTTGGCGGTTTGACACTTCTACTTCAACAGGAAAGTTTGTCACGGAAGTAGACTTTAATATCACATTACCCAATGGAGAGTTGCTAACTAGCGAAAGTCATGGTTCATTGCTAAATACGTTTAAGATGTGGATAATAGCATACCTATCTACTAATAGTAGCGGGAAGCTAATTGTAAAGCCATCCCCAATAACTACAAGAGATAAACTTCCTTACATCTGTAAAATAATTGATTATTTCATTCTAAGAGATGGATATATTAAAATATCAGAATATGGTTTAAGAATATTATCTGAAGATGATGTGATACAATTGTTCTCGATTTTATCTTCCTCAAAAGATACATATGAGACCATATACAACTTTAAAGATAGAGCGTTGTCATATATTTATTTTAATGCTGTAAATTCTATTCGTAATAATAGTGCCGATAGGTCTGATATTAGCTATGATTTACTTACTGGTAAAAATTCTTATGCATTTGATTTGATTGATAGTAAATATGTAGATAATTTATCTATTATGAGAAGTTGGTTACTATCTAACGACTTTTTTAGAGAAGATACAAAAACTAGCGCCGATTATAAATATGTTTTAAAAGTGTCAAAGTTAGGAAGGGAGTTGCTTGGTTCAAAAACCATTTGGGGAGGGAAGATTAGTAAATCGGGAGATTGGGTTGAAGCTTTTCATCTAGTTGATAAATCGCCATATCATATTGAGTATAGAAGGATTAATGTTCAAGATACCCCAGAAGATGAGTTAATATCTAAAACGGCTTTTATTAATTTTCGTTCTGCTTGGCAATCATTAAAGTTGTTATCTAGCCATGACTTTAGAAAGAATGGAATCTACGTACCTGAAGATAATATAATTGATTGTGTGGATTTTTCTCGTGTTAAAGTTAAGAACTCAGGAAGGTTTAAAAGTATTCCATTTCCTATTGTATTTAATATGATCGAGAAATGCATCGATTTTCATTTAAATTACGGTGAAGAGTTAGTCTCATCATACGATAGTGTGGTTAGGCTAGTAGCTAGTCGAGATTATGATAAAGCACTTAGTAAAAGCTCTTCAGAAGATAGAACTCGGCTCAGAGAGTTCATATCGGATAGAGAGTTCATAACTTGCATTCATCCTAAAATAAAAGAGCTAGGTTGTAATCAATTCGGAAGAGGTCAGAGGTGGACTGCGAAAGAGTTGAGGGAGAACAAAAGTTTAATTGATTTAATATCGGTATACTTTGGGCTGGTGGCCATTATATTTGGAGCTTTAGCCGCAAGGAGAGTTGGTGAATATCTATCCATCAAGCATGGTAGTGCATTTGATAAAAAAAATCGTTATGTGATATTTGATAGAGAAAAAGCGACTCAAAATTTAGGAGGATTACGGGATAAAATTGCTCGCCCAATGGATGAGCTATGTATTTCTATGCTTGAAAATTTGGAGCGAATCCAAAAAGTACTAATTGATTGTGGATACTTATCTAGTATCCCTCATATTTTCTCCTATCCGTATATTAATCCTGTCAGAATTTCTGAGGCAAATTTTTATAATTCTTTATATCAAGCGATGGATAAGGCTTGTGACTATTTTGAAACAGAAGTAGTAGATGGACTTCGATATTATCTACGTCCGCATCAACTAAGACGATTTTTCGTTCAACTTTACGTATGGTCTTCAGGTGAATCCCAACAGGGGCTAGATGTTTTACGTTGGTTTTTAGGGCAGACAGATATAGAACATCTCCACCGTTATATTACAGAGTCAGTTACAGGTGAGGTGTTACGTGATGTGGAGGTTCAGTATGTTTCAGAACACATTGATAGCTTTCCAAAGCTCAAGTCATATATATGTCAAAAATACAATGTAAATAATGTGGAGTTACTTGATTCAGAGGAGCTTGAAGATTATATAAATTACCAAGCATCAAAAGGATCGATTATATTTGATTATGAGTTTATAACTGATTTTGAAGGGAAAAAGCATAAACTATTAGTTAAAATAGTTGGTGAAAATGATGAATAAGCTATCAGAGAAAAAAGTTAATTCGTTAAAAAATATTGAATTGATTTTAAAAGATATCATTAAAGAACCAGAGAAATATCATGAATCTACATATCTCATTAAATCTTTAGAGTCCCAAGGCGGTCTGGCTAGATTTGAAGGCCATATTGTTATTAATGGGGAAAGGTTAGAAGTATCACCTTCTTCAATTAATACTCAAAAGAGACAAGCAAAAATATTATTTTCTGAAGGTTATCAGTATATAAATCGTTTGAGGATCAGTGCATTAGAAACCTTGAACACATCTCCAAGTGTAGAAAAAAAAGAGAACAGAAGAACTAAACAAGGTCTATATAATGCATTGAAATCAAGGGATAATTTGGTCGATTTGTACAAAGAAGAGCATTTGGTATGGATTCAGATAATCGATAGAGCTAAATCTGAAATCCTATCTATTTCTAAAATAGATGACCAAAAACTTAGGGAACATCGAGCTAAAAATGCAGTTAAAAAGTTAAATTCGACATTATCTCTATTAGATATTTTTCCTGAAGATAGTGATAAGGAAAATAATGTTTCTGAAATTTAGAGGTGTCTATGTCTAAAGTTCAGTTGTGGCAAATTATACCAGAGTATCGGAACATCCATTTTGTTGGAAGGGATTTACAACCTGTAGTAAAAGTGATCAAAAATTTCCCTTTTATGACATTACCAAGTGGGAAGGCCTGCGTTGCTGCAAATAAGTATTTAATAAAAGTATCTGAAAGAAAATCGGAAGGTACAGTTAAGCAATATGCATCTTCAATAAGTGCATTAGTTAGATATTGCTATGAGCATAAAGTAGATTTTATTGACTTAACTTCCGATCATTTTTCTGAACTCATGCAGATTCAAAGAGATGAGAAAACCAACTCTTTAACGCCCAAAAGAGTCAGTAATACTTTAATTTCAAACGCTAGGCGTTGGCTTGATTTTCTTGATTTTATAGCGAAGGAGAATGATGACTCAACATTTTTACCAGCTAGGATATTGGCGAGCAAAAGGGTCAGAAATGTCAGGAAGGGTAAAACTATAGTTAAACAAGAAGTATGGTGGCATTGCTCATTTGATACACCTAGTCCTCTGAAAAAAAGAAAACCAATCTCAAAAGCATCGATTGATGCATTACGTTCTGCAATTATCAATGTAACGTCAGATAAAGCACTAATTAGGCGTAGAGAAGCTTTATTAAGAGGTCTTGAATCAACTGGAGGAAGAGTTGCGGAGCTTGTAGAGTTGAAAGTTGAAGATGTTTTAAAAGCTGAGGAAATGAAGAACCCCATGCTTAAATTAATAACGAAAAAAAACGACTCTGGATATAGATTTATACCAATCTTACATCAAGACTTAAGAGCATTAATTAAATATATAGAAATACACAGAAGCAAGTTAATCGAAGATACGATTGGAGAGTCAAATGATCATGGATTTGTTTTTATAAGTGTAAAAACAGGCATAAAATTAACAGCAAAATATTTAAGCGATGAAGTGGGAAATTTGAGAAGAGCGGCTGGGATTGAAGAAAAAGCCTGTGCTCAAATGTTTAGACATAGATTTATAACTAAATTGTTTATTTCTTTGATAAAGGAATTTAATGCTTCAAACAAGTCAGAATTAAAGCTCGCTCTACTTGATGGTAGTATATTTAAGAAGAAAGTCCAGCAATATACTAACCATAAGAGTTTGGATAGCCTTGATCATTATATTGATCTCGCATTTGCGGAATTGGTAGATGTCGATGGTGTTGAAAATAGAGTTCGTCAAAGAATGGCATATGAAGCTTTCGATAGGGGGCTAGATGAACTTGAATCTAAATTAAAAGATGGAATGGTAGTGTCAGAGTATCTGGAAGAACTACAAAGCCTCAGGACGGCAATGCAGAAAGATCTAGATGCTTTATCGGGCTAAGTATGGGGTAGACAGCCCAGCAACTGTTGTGCAGTAAGTCTGCACTAAACTAAACATATCTGTATTCCAATGGCCTCTCGATTAAATCCGATTGATTGAACCATCTTTCTGCCCCGTTTCTACTTAGACTAAAAACTTATTCATATGTTGTTCATCTCTTTTTGCCTTACTAAACCTAATTGTACAGCGTAAGAGTTTCAGGTGGACTCTTTCCGTCATGCAAGGCCAACAATCACATAACGTGCTTATATTGCTTGAGTTGCATACGTGATAGTAGCAAGATAGTCCGAAAGCAAAAGCAGAAAGATTCTGTCTAAAAAGCGTCATATCTCAAAGAAATCAGCGAGTCAGAATTCACATCAGTAGGAGTGGTAATGTTCAAAATACACAAATCAAAAAGCAAGGATGAGTCCATAGAAGAAGTGACTGCCGTAGTTGTGGAAGAACCCCACAAACATCCCATGATATGCCTTTTTGATTTCGAGGAAGATGTAGAAAAAGAACTGGAAAACTTAAGGTTTAACTATGTAACTGCTAGTTTCGGTTCAACTGTGAAAGTTGCGAACAAACGTCATGAAGAAAAACTCCTGAAGCTGCACCATGACTATCCTAGCAATCTACATGAATTTGACATCGTTATGTTGGATCTGACTGTTGAGAAATCAGAAGATTTTGATGCTAGCCTGCATAGCCTAAAAAATACAACTGGAAACAAAGCTCATGCCTTGCTTAGCATATACCCCGAACAAGTTTTCGACCCTAGGCCATTATCCATTAATATCGTTTCTGATGAAATAAATGAGCTGGCATGGAAGAAGGCAATAGTGATCGCATTTTGCGGGAGTGCAATTTCTTCTGAATACCAATTTGTAGAAATAACAGCATACGAGGCTAGTATTACACGCCGAGAGTCATATTCTAACCATACATTCTATAAAGGCTTTTCTGGCTCTAAAAACCGACATGGCCGTAAGGTTGCCCTCCCAGAAAAAGGCTCAAAACTATCTCCGCTGTTTAATCAACACTTAGATGGAATTGAGTACCGAAGTGTGTTTAACCACCCTGATGTTTGGGAGGACGGAAAGTACCAGAAAGACCGTAATTTTATACCACTGTTACTTAATGAAAGAGATGAAATTGTAAGTTACGCGCATTTCCAAAACGAGTCACTGGTATTAGTCTTCCCAGACATTGAGAACAAAGGAAGCTTTGTTGCTAGTCTCCTTAAGACATACCTACCAGAAATAATGCCAGATATATTCCCATTTCATGGTGAATTCGGCTGGTTAGAAAGTGGGGACTATTTGTTGCCTGGAGAGAGCGAGTTATTGCAAGAAAAGGCCGATATAGAGGAAAAATACGTCAAAGATATTACTGAAAACGAGAACTCTCTGCTCAAATTAAAGAGTGAGTTCAAGTTTCTGACAGATTTAATTTCTGAAACTGGTGATGCATTAGTATCGTCGATTGAACATTATCTCAAGTGGTTGGAGTTTGAGTCGGTAGTTAACTTTGACGATACAAATCCAGATATTCTTGAAGAGGATATTCAGGTTGATTGTGGGGATCGGTTTTTAGTCATCGAGATTAAAGGCATTGGAGGTACATCGACAGACAAAGACTGCTCTCAAATTAGCAAGATTAGGTATAGACGCGCCGAGCAACGAGGAAAATTTGATGTGTTCGGACTATATATTGTCAATCACCAGCGATACATGCCACCAAAATCGAGATCCAACCCCCCGTTTACCGAGAATCAAGTCAAAGATGCAGGCCACGATAAGCGAGGGCTTTTAACCACATACGATCTTTATAAAGCATATTTCCTGATTGAAGACGGGATTTTGCAAAAATCAGATGTTAGAGAATCACTTTTTAAAACAGGGCTAATTACTCTAGAGCCTACAGACCTAGTATCTATTGGTGTTCCTCAAGAACTCTTCATGAACGGTCAAGTTGCTATCGTAAATTTAAATGATATAACTCTAGCTGTAGGCGACACCTTGATCGTAAGAAAACAAGGAGATTATTCAAGAGCTAAAGTCGAATCCTTGCAAGTTAATGGTAAGGGAGTAGATACCTGTAATGAAGGAGAGGTTGGCATAAAGTTAGACCGAAAATTGAAGAAGAACTCAGAGCTGTTTGTTAGAAAGTTATAACAAGCTGTTGATCTGTACCTTTAAGTACTGGGCACTGAGTTAAGCGATTTTTCCATACTTAAACTCATTCATTGATTGCTAATTTAGCAACATCGCTAACTCAGAAATGTCCAACAGTGTGCTGACGGGGCATGAAACACGAAAATGCCCCATTCCAATTTAGTCTCAATATTAAGATGCTAATTTCTCATAGTTATCGACTTACTTTTCCTAATCTAACTTATCTCTCAGAAGCACTGTTTAATTGGAAAATTGACATATATGAAAGATAAAACATATGATATTTCATATGTTTTATAGCATTGAATGGTTCCTATGTTTGATCCAATCCTTCTTTACAAAGCACTTTCTGAAGAAACTCGGCTTAAGTCTCTGCTGTTGATGCAGAAGCAAGGAGAGTTGTGTGTCTGTGATCTCATGGAAGCGCTAAATCTCAGTCAACCCAAAGTCTCTCGGCATCTTGCCGAATTGCGAAAACACGAGCTTGTTCTGGATGAGCGACGTGGTAAGTGGGTTTACTACCAAATCAACCCCGTGTTAGCTCCTTGGGTCAAGCAAGTGCTGGAGATCACCCTTAAGCATAATTTGACATTTATCGAGTCAGAGTTGCAGTTCATCAAAGGCAAATCATGTACGAATGTTGTGAACGAATAATGCTCTATTCCGTTGGTTTATCAATTTTAAATGAAAGAGGTTTGTATGAGTAATGTCTCAAGCTGTGCCGAAACCAGCGCATCTGAAAAGATGAGTTTTCTTGATCGATACTTAACCGTATGGATTTTTCTTGCAATGGCAGTTGGTGTCGGGATTGGCGTGTTATTTCCTCAAGTTGCTCAGTGGAACGAAAGCCTATCTGTTGGTTCAACCAATATCCCACTTGCCATTGGCTTAATCTTAATGATGTACCCACCGTTGGCGAAAGTGAACTATAGCCTTTTAGGTGAGGTAACTCGTGACAAACGCGCGATAACACTTTCATTAGTGATGAACTGGCTCGTGGGACCGATTCTTATGTTCACATTAGCCATCATTTTCTTACGCGATCAACCTGGTTATATGGTAGGACTCATTCTGATTGGCCTTGCTCGATGCATCGCTATGGTATTGGTTTGGAATGATATCAGTGGCGGAAACAAAGAATACGGTGCAACCTTAGTCGCTTTAAATAGCGCGTTTCAGATTGTCACGTACAGTTTTATGGCTTGGCTGTTTATTACTGTGTTACCCCCTTACTTTGGTCTTGAAAGTTTCGTTGTTGACATCACTATCTGGGATATTGCACAAAGCGTCTTAATTTACTTAGGCATCCCTTTCTTAGCGGGTTTCCTAAGCCGTAAGCTATTGGTCTCGGCAAAAGGTGAACAGTGGTATAACGAAGTCTTCATCCCTCGTATTTCGCCAATCACCCTGATTGCGCTTTTGGCAACCATCGTTTTGATGTTTAGCCTGAAAGGTGAAATGATCATTGAGTTACCGATGGATGTGTTCCGTATTGCAGTACCACTGATCATCTATTTTATGGTGATGTTTTTTGCGAGCTTCTACATCGGGAAACGTATGGGGATCCCTTACGACCAAAATGCTTCTATCGCCTTTACTTCATCAGGTAACAACTTCGAACTGGCTATCGCCGTATCAATCGCTGTATTTGGATTAAACTCTGACCAAGCGTTTGCTGGTGTGATTGGACCTTTGGTAGAAGTGCCTGTCTTAATCGCTTTGGTTAACGTCGCCTTGAGAATGAAGCGTAAATATTATGCCTAAGAGCCGTATTTCGAAACAAACTTCAGCAGTACCATGTCTCATTGAGACATGGCATCTTTCCGAGTCCGAGCTTTACTACTGGCTGCTTAAGCAAACAGGTGATCCTGAGCTGAGCTTTGATTTACTACAAGATACCTTCTTGAAGGCGTTACAGCAGAGGCAAGCGTTTTGCGATATTAAAAACCAAAGAGCATGGCTATATCGGGTAGCACGGAATATGCTTATTGATAAGCGACGCAGGGCTAATCAAGAACAAGTTCAGGAGCTGAGTGATGATGCGTCGATATGGGAAGAGCATGAACTTCCCGCTGTCGATAGCCTTGCGCAATGCCTACCTAAAGCGCTATCAAAACTGACTGAGTCTGAAAGCGAAATTATCAAACAGTGTGACCTACAAGGTCTTACTCAACAGCAGTTTGCCGAGCAAAATGGACTCACTTTAGTGGCAACCAAATCACGCATTCAACGTGCTCGACAAAAACTCAGAAATGTTTTGCAAGTACAATGTCATATACGTTTTGACGAACAGCGGCGAGTTTGTTGCTTCTTTCAAGATTAATTGTCTAATTAAAGTTGTCATAAAACCCTAATAAAACAACATTAATATATGTGCATTTTCATATATTAGGGCGTTTTGTATGAAGCGAATGATTGTCGCGATAGTAGTCTCTTGTCTGATGGGTTTAGTGGCTCTGGTTTGGCTAACACTATCTAACACCAACAAGTTTTCAACCCATTTAGAACAGCAGTATCAAGACACGATAGATTTCTATCAACAAACCTCAGCCTCTGGTGCATCACTTAGAAATTTCAGCCTACTCGTCTACCAATTGGCCGCAGCAGAAAATAGCGTTGACCAAGAGCATATCCAGAACTTAATCGATAAAGAGTGGTTAACGCTCCAATCAGGCATGAACACTTTATCTGCACAGAAATACGCTGATATACATGGTACGATTTTCATTGGTGATGAGTCATCAAAGTCAGAAGATCTGCAAGTAAAAGATCTGTTAGCTGAAATACAAACATCGTTAGATGGCGCACATAAAATCTACCAATTGATGCAAGAAGTCGTTTCACGCAAATTGCCATTGCTCCAAGAGCTAGATTATCAATCGAACCAGCTCACTCAGCTTGCCCATACTGCTACCCAAAATGCGTCTATGAGTAACGACGTTACAGCCACGATGGTCAGTGCAATCGCCATCATGCTGTCTACGGATTCCAATTACCAACTGAAAAAAGCATACAAAAATGCGCTAAAAAGTTTTGATACTTTAAATGAGACCAAGCCAGGCGTATTCGATGCTATTAAAGCAGAAGAGCCTCTAGCAAAATTCTTCAATACGAAAAAAATGGTGCTAGAAACAAGCGTTGATCCAGCGGCATTTTCACTCAATTACCAACAGGCGATAGAGAAGTTCACTCAATTAGAGACTTTTATTGATAACTTATTGACCGCGCAAAAAGCGTCTTTAGTACAAGATTTACGTCAACTAGACACATTTGTCTTGGTAGGTGCGGCCTGTATTTTATTAGTCGTTTCAGTATCAGGTTATACGTTTGGTCGAAAGATAACTCATCAGATAGACTATGTTGTCGAACGTATGACCGATATCGCTTCTGGAGACGGAGACTTGACCGTATCACTTCCAGTTAAAGGGGCAAAAGAGATTGCTCAGCTTTCCGCTTCATTTAATCTGATCATCGAAAAACTCCGCTTGAGTTTTTCCGAGCTGGCACAGCGTATCAACAGCACAGAGTCACTCAGTCAGCAAAGCGCACTCGCGAGCAAGCAAACTTGTGAGAAAATGAGTTTATTGCTGACTGAACTCGAAGAGTTCTATAGCAATATTAACCATATGCGCCAAGCCTCATCTAATGTTGCTCAGCAGTGTTTACTCGGACAAGAGCATACTGAAAACACGAGCAAATCCGTTATACGAGGACAACGCTCATCGGAGTCTGCTGTGAGTGAGTTAACTGAACTCTCACGCTCTTTCATTTTGCTAACAGAACTAACGCATAAATTTGTGTCAGACAGTCAGAAAATAGGCAGTATACTCGATGTTATCGAAGAAGTATCAGAGCAGACTAACCTGTTGTCACTCAATGCCGCGATAGAAGCTGCCAGAGCAGGCGAACAAGGTAGAGGATTTGCCGTCGTGGCGAATGAAGTCCGCACCTTAGCTGCCCGAACAAAAACCGCGACCATTGAAATTGAAAGTGTGGTTAAGTCAATTGCGTCAGCCGCAAACGATATAACCTCAGCAATCAATGCCGCAAAAACAAATGCGGATACATGCACAAATAGCGTTCAGGAATCATCTGCTCAATTAGATAGTATTACTCATGTGATTGGTCATATGGTTGAGATAAATCAACACATTTCAATCGCCACGTCTCAACAAGAACAGTCAGCAAACGCAATGACCGATATGATTAATAACATTCGCTCATTTGCCGACATGGCAACACAACAAGCGGTGACGAATGAAAACATCGCTAGCTCGTTATCCGATGAAGTCGATAACGCGATTGTTACCCTCGGTCAGTTTAAAACTCACGCTGGCTAACACTTCTCTATCGATCAAAAAATATAAACTATTCTGCATCCTTTTAGCTTCATTTTCGTCTTAGTGACATCAAAGACAAATTATGAGGCTGAAGGAAACAAAATGTTTGAAGTCTTTACCCATCTTGCTGATTGGATGACCTACCAGCTATTTGCTATGCAGCAAGGTACTAAGCTGGCAGATGCTATTCACTTTTTTATAGAAGACACTAGTAAAATTATGGCGTTGCTGGTCGTCATGATTTATGTCATTGCTTTGTTCCGCGCTTCTTTAAATGTTGAAAAAGTACGCCACTATCTTGCGGGAAAGCGCCGTCTTTTTGGCTATGTGACGGGGAGTGTTTTCGGGGCGATCACCCCATTCTGCTCATGTTCAAGCATTCCCGTTTTTCTTGGCTTTACCTCCGCAGGTATCCCGCTTGGGATCACCATGGCATTTTTGATTACCTCGCCATTGATCAATGAAATCGCAGTATTGCTTCTGTTTAGCCTACTTGGATGGAAATTCACCATCATGTACGTCCTGATTGGAATGCTTATCGGGATGTTGAGTGGCTGGTTGCTGGATCTGATAGGGGCAGAGCGTTGGTTACAGCCATTTGCAGCAAAAGCCATGCAGAAAGCCCAAGCCCAACAGCATACTCACGGAAATCTGAACGTTAGTAACGAAGAGTCTGCAATCACGCTTTTGTATCGACATCAGTTCGCCAAACAAGAAATGGTTGAAATCATCGGTCGGGTTTGGAAATGGGTGTTCATTGGCGTGGGTATAGGCGCAGGCTTACATGGCTTTGTACCCGACGGCTGGATAGAAGCCCACTTAGGCGCGGGTCAGTGGTGGTCGGTTCCTGCTTCAGTATTGATTGGTATCCCTTTGTATTCCAATGCGACGGGTGTGATCCCCATCATGGAGAGTTTACTGAGAAATAGTCTTCCCATTGGTACGACATTAGCGTTTTGTATGAGCACTGTCGCTGCAAGTGTCCCTGAATTTGTCATGCTAAAACAAGTGATGCAATGGCGCTTACTGGGACTTCTTTTTGGTCTACTGCTAACAGCGTTTACTGTTATGGGGTGGATATTTAACTTACCATTCTGGCAATTTTAGGAGATAAAAATGAAAGTATTTAAAGTACTAGGCTCAGGTTGTGCCAACTGCGTTAATACCGCGAAACTGATTGAGAAAGTTGCGGCAGAGCAAGGCGTTGATGTTTCGGTTGAAAAAGTAACTGACCTTGAAACGATTATGAATTATGGCGTGATGTCTACGCCAGGCGTCGTCATGGATGGAGAAGTGGTTCACGCGGGCGGGATTCCAAGCTCCGAGAGCGTGATTAAATGGTTATCTCGTTAACTCAATATGAATAATTAAAGCCTTCCGCAAGGAAGGCTTTAGAGACAGGCGATAAGGGACAGTTACTGATAGAACTTTTAAACTTTCGTGACTCTCATAAAGTGCGCTTTTAAGCGCCATTCACCATAAACTGTACATCTGTGGCAATGTCACTGATATGGTCGCCAGCTCGCTCTAGCCCTTTCGCAATGAACAACAGTTCAACCAGTTGTTGAGATGAAGTGGTTTGCTGGCTAAAGCCCTGAATGAGCCGTGTGTATACATCTCGATAATAGGCATCGAGCGTGTCATCACCTTCCCAGACAACATTCGCCTGAGTGGCATTTTTAGTATTGTATGCCTCAATGACACTACGCAGCATTGTCACTAAGTGTAAATGCATCTGGTGAAATATCTCATTGAGTTCATCAGGAATGACTTGCTTGAATTGACTCGACTTTACCGCCATCGATTTTGCATAATCACCGACACGCTCTAACCTGGGTGCGATACGCATTGATGAGAGGATAAAGCGCAGGTCATCGGCTACGGCATGTTGACGTGCTAATACTCTGGCTCCATGTTGCTCGATGTTACTCAAGCACTGATTGGCGATACGGTCTTGAGCAACAATGTTATCAGCTAGCTCAGTATTAGGTTGGTCAAAGATATCAATCGCTTGCTCGAACTCTTTTAACACAATGCTGGCGAGTTCATTGAGTTCGGCCTTTATCTGTTCTAAGTCACGATCAAATTTCTTTAGTGTATGATTTGTCATTTTATCTTCCTAACCAAAACGACCTGTGATGTAGTCGCGAGTCTTCTCTTTTGCTGGTGACGTAAACAGGGTGTCTGTTGGCGCGAATTCGACCATTTCACCCATATGCATGTAAGCGGTATAGTGAGAGATACGCGCTGCTTGTTGCATGTTGTGCGTTACCATGACTACCGTCGTCTCTTTGTGCAAGTCGCTCAGTAGGTCTTCAATCTTGGCTGTCGCAATCGGATCTAATGCCGATGTCGGCTCATCCAGTAGCAACAAATCGGGCTTTGGCGCTAATGCTCGCGCGATGCAAAGGCGTTGTTGTTGTCCTCCAGATAACCCATAGGCAGAGGTGTGAAGTCTGTCTTTGACTTCATCCCAAATCGCTGCGCCTCTTAGCGACTCTTCTGCACGAGCATCAAGCTCGGCTTTGCTACTGACACCGCGAATACGCAGCCCTGCCACCACATTTTCATAAATGCTTTTTGGAAAAGGGTTCGGCTTTTGAAACACCATACCGACTGTCAAACGGACTAGACCAGGATCCATATCAATCAGATTATGAGCACCAGGATGCAACAGGATTTCTCCCTCATAGCGATTGCCTGGATAGAGGTCGTGCATTCGGTTAAAGCTGCGCAGCAGCGTACTCTTACCGCAGCCAGAAGGACCAATCAAAGCGGTGATCTTCTTATCCGCAATCGGTAAATTGACATTGTGCAAAGCATGAACCTTACCGCCATACCAGAAATTGAGGTTTTTGACTTCCGCACGAAGCGTCTCTTTCACTGAGGAAGGGGACGATATCGCTGCACTGCGTTTCACGCTGTCTTGCTCGGTTGCCGCAGATTGGCTAGAGAAAGTTGAAATGGTTTGTGTCGTCATTGTTTGGTTCTCTCTTACTTCAGGTTACGACGCAGTCGGTATCGGATATAAATGGCAATACCATTCATAAATATAGTCATCGCCATGAGCACAACACCTGTCGCAGCAGCGTTAATGTGGAACTCCGCTTGAGGGCGGGACACCCAATTAAATAGCTGGATAGGCATCAAAGTGAACGGGCTGGACAACCACTCAAAATTAATAAATGGGAATTCACTTTGAAATGGTGAACTTGGCAAAAATGCAATAAAGGTTAGCGCACCAATGGTAATGACGGGGGCCGCTTCACCAATAGCACGAGCCAGTCCAACTATCGTGCCTGTTAAAATGCCAGGTCTTGCAGCGGGTAATATGTACATGCGAACAGTTTGCCATTGATCAGCTCCCAGACCATAAGCGGCTTCACGTAGCTCTTGCGGAATGCTGCGAATCGATTCTCGTGTCGAAACAATAATCACTGGAAGTATCAGTAGCGCGAGGACTAACCCCGCCGTAATGATGCTTTCCCCTAAACCAAAACCATAAATAAACAAGCCCAAAGCAAGTAAACCATAGATAATGGAAGGCACGCCTGCTAGGTTACTGACGTTGATTTCAATGATATTCGTCAGCCAGTTCTTTGGCGCATACTCTTCGAGGTACAACCCTGCGGCGACACCAAAGGGGATGGCGATACAAGCCGTCACCAACATCACAAGACTGGTGCCAACCCATGCAGATAAAATACCCGCACGCTCTGGGTGTCGAGAAGGAAAGTTGGTATAAAAATCAGCGTCAAAAAGACGAGGAAATCCCGAATAAATCAGCTCGGCAAAAACACTGACCAGCAGTGACATCGCAATAAGTAGGATAATGATCCCAATCGTTGCGACGGTGAGATCGGCTTGTTTATTTTTACGGACGATTTGTTCGAGAGTTAAAGTGGTGTTTTGCATTAGTAAACCTCTCTGAATCGACGGCGTAGGTAGAAACCGAGGATGTTAAAAATCAGAGTGATGATGAAAAGAACTAAGCCTGCGGCAAAGACAGACTGATAGGCAATCGTGCCATGAGGTAAATCTCCCATCGCCATCTGTACGATGAATGATGTGATGGTGGCAGCGCCTTCGGTTGGGTCAAAACCAAATCGTGGGTTTTGACCCGCTGCGATCGCTACAACCATGGTTTCACCAACCGCACGTGACATACCTAGAATACAAGCGGCAGTAATGCCAGATAAGGCAGCAGGTATCACGATATGTGTTGCAACACGAAAGCGAGAATAGCCCAATGCATAGCCTGCTTCTCTTAAGTGCATTGGCACAGAGCGCATCGCATCTTCACTCACCGAGGCCGTATACGGCAGGATCATAATCCCCATCACAATACCTGGTGCTAACAAGTTAAAACCTGACAGGCTTGGAATGAAAGTTTGCAGTAGTGGCGTAACAAAAAGTAGCGCAAAGAAGCCATAAACAACCGTTGGTACGCCTTCTAAAAGCTCCAAGAATGGCTTAACCACTTCTCGTACTCGGTTGCTGGCGTATTCACTCAGATAAATGGCAAGGCCAATCCCAGCAGGAATGGCAACACCAAGAGCGATACCTGCCACTGTGAGTGTTGCTGAGACTAACGTCATCACGCCAAAGTGCGCATTGGCAAACATCGGTGTCCACTGAGTATCAGTGAGAAAATTGAGAATCGATACATGCTGGAAAAAGGGTAATGATTCTGAAACCAGCACATACACAATACCCGCGGTGACAAAAATGGAAGCAAGAGCCGCCGCTAGAAGAAGGTAACGGCTCACTACATTCCAAAATGCACGTCGCTTTAAAAAGGCTTCAGAAATCACAAGATTTGAAGAACTGGATTGAGTTGTATTCATATTTGTTGCCTGCGTAAAGAGAACAAGGAGGGCAGCGAAGCTCCCCTCCATGAATCAATACTATGATTACTTTGGAGTGCGAGCTAAAAGCTCTTCAATGCCGACTCCGACTTCTGCTCCATGAAAAACAGAACCCGTGCGACGTTGTTTAAAGTTTTCTTGAGCCAATTTGTAGGCTTTTTCTGGCAGAGGAACATAGCCGACTTCTTTAACTAATTCAGGTGCATGAGTTGTGTCCATGTAGAAGTCTACAAATCGTTCAACGTGCGCTTTTTCATCGGCTGATTTTTTGTTCACGTAAATGAAAATTGGACGAGAGAGTGGTTGGTAAGTTGCATTCTTGGCATTTTCAACACTTGGCTCTATAGGTTGACTGCCTTTCCAACTAATGGGTGCGGCTTTTAGTTTGTCTTTGTTTTCTTCATAGTAAGCCAAACCAAAGAAACCCAGAGCATCAACGTCATTAGAGACCCCTTGTACGATGATGTTATCGTCTTCGCTGGCGGTGAAATCGCCACGGCTAGACTTACCTTCAACAATCGCTTCAAGGAAGTAATCATAAGTACCAGAGTCTGTACCTGGCCCAAAAAGCTTAAGTGGTCGATCAGGGAAAGCTGGGTTCATTTGCTTCCATGTCATAACCTTACCTTGAGCTGCTGGCTCCCAAGCCTTTTTCAGATCTTCAACATTCAGGTGTTTGACCCAGTCATTTTTTGGGTTGATAACCACAGTCAGCGCATCAAGTGCTGCTGGCAGTTCGATAAACTCAATACCGTTTTCAGCACACAGTTTGCGCTCAGAATCCTTAATTGGTCGAGAGGCATTCGAAATGTCCGTCTCACCACGACAGAACTTTTTAAAACCACCGCCAGTACCAGAAATACCAACGGTGACCATGGTTTTACCTTTCTCTGCAATCTGAAACTCTTCAGCCATCGCCTCAGTAATAGGGAAAACTGTACTAGAGCCATCAATTTTAACCAGATCACGAGCGAATGCGCCTTGACTAGCTGCGAGTAACGTCGCGCCAACTAAGGCTGCTGACAAAGTATGTTTCATGACTTATCTCCATGTTTTGCGTCATTGATAACTTCGATGGTTACGTTACTACTCATTTGTTACACTTTTGTGTCTGTTTATTTAAATATGCATGTATCCATATGTACGAACCTAAAAATATGCTGTATGTTTTTACGACTGTGGAATCTTACTTATTGATGAGAATGCCAGGATGGATAAGAGAACTGTACATTTCATTAGCTACCCAACCTCCGATCTAGCCTGTATTGCTGCTCAGCTTCTTTTTAGTCGCTCTAGTGACCGATATCACATCAGTTATGAAAGGCTGCCCAACGAAGAAGACTGCGGCGATACGCTGGATTGCTTCGGATATTTTGGTTATCTCTTTTTAGATGCCTCGGATGAAATAGAGCCAGGCTATGACTATGTCATTGACATCAACTACGCGATGCATCGAGTTGGACGGCGTAGAGAGGCATATCAAAAAAACCTATATTGGGAAGTGACTTGTAATCAAAACGCAATAGAAGAACTACAGAATCACGTCAGCTATTTCTCTTCTCGTTGCGACGTCATCCTGTAATCTCCCTGCGTTTTTTTTGTTGACAGACGATACACATCAAATAATATATGCGCATATACAGATAAATAGGATTTGGCATGTTACCTCACCAGTTTTTTAAATTACTTTCAGATGAAACGCGGGTTCGTTGCTTGTTAATGATTGCCCGTGAAGAAAAGGTCTGTGTCGGGGAGTTGACAGAAGCCCTTAATGAAAGCCAACCCAAGATTTCTCGCCACCTTGCATTGCTCCGTTCGAGTGGTGTGGTGGTTGATACCCGTCAGGGGCAGTGGGTTTTCTACCGTTTATCGGATCAGCTTCCTGGTTGGATGAGAAAACAGATCCAAGGGTTAGTTGACTCTAACTGCCTGAAAGCAGAATACCAGCAAGATATTCAACGCTTATCCGAGATGAAATCTCGTCCAGAATGTTGTGTTTAAAGGAAAAATTAAGATGTCTATCAAAGTAGGAATTAATGGATTCGGTCGTATTGGACGTTTAGCGCTGAGAGCGTCGTTTGATTGGCCTGAAATCGAGTTCGTTCAGATTAACGATGTGGCAGGTGATGCGGCAACCTTAGCGCACCTGCTTGAGTTTGACTCAGTGCAAGGTCGCTGGCACCACGAAGTGGCGAGTGAAGGTAACTCAATTGTCATCAATGGAAAAACCATCGCCACCTCGCAAGAAAAAGCTATCGATGCAGTAAATTGGTCTGGTTGTGATGTGGTGATCGAGGCAACGGGTAAACACCGTAAATCCGAGTTCCTGAATCAGTATTTAGCTCAAGGTGTTAAACGCGTGGTGGTTTCCGCCCCAGTCAAAGAAGAAGGTGTTGCTAACATTGTTGTTGGTGTTAACGACCACATTTTTGACCCAGAGAAACACCAGATTGTGACTGCTGCATCTTGTACTACTAACTGTATTGCACCTGTGGTTAAAGTGATTCATGAAAAACTCGGTATTGAGCAATCATCGTTTACGACAATCCACGATTTAACAAACACTCAAACCATTCTTGATGCTCCGCACAAAGATCTTCGCCGCGCGCGTGCTTGTGGTATGAGTTTGATCCCAACAACTACAGGTTCCGCGAAAGCAATTATCGAAATTTTCCCAGATCTTAAAGGAAAAATTGATGGTCACGCTGTACGTGTTCCACTAGCGAACGCTTCTTTAACTGATATTATTTTTGATGTTCAACGCGATACCTCAGTAGAAGAAGTCAATGCACTTCTGAAAGAGGCATCAGAAAATGAGTTGAAAGGTATCCTTGGCTTCGAGGAGCGCCCTCTTGTTTCTATCGATTACAAAGGCGACCAACGTTCAACGATTGTGGATGCGCAATCAACCATGGTGGTTGGCAAGCGCATGGTGAAAATCTATGCGTGGTATGACAATGAAATGGGTTACGCAACACGTACCGCAGAACTTGTTCGTAAAGTCGGCCTAGTATAAGGAAGCAAACAAATGACACATCCTACCTGGGAGCTTCCTGTTGAAGACAATAACGCAGCGTTAGTACTGACTCCTTGTCCTGGCACTAAAGAAGCGTCGCTGAGTGACAGTATTGATCAACTCAAATCTCAAGGTGTAACTGTCGTTGTTACAGCACTGAGCACTCATGAGATGCAAGAAAAAGGCGTTGGTGACTTGCCAGACCTTGTTGAGAAAGCAGGCTTGCAATGGTTTCACACACCGATAGAAGATGATTGTGCTCCAGGTGAAGATTTTCAGGCTCGCTGGAAACATATATCCCCTTCGCTACACAGAGCTATAGAACATGGCGAAAAGATAGCAATGCATTGCATGGGGGGATCAGGACGTACTGGTTTGCTTGCTGCCCATCTCTTGCTAGAGAAAGGCTGGGAGTTACAAGAAATCATTACCCATGTCCAGTCATTAAGACCTGGCGCGTTTACCAAAGATGTACAAGTTGAGTACATCCACCAATTTGCTAATCAGTAAAAGCCTTAAAGAGCTGCCTAAGGCGGCTCTTTTTTTAAAGAGAGTAAATATGTTGTCGAAACTCAACCAAAATGTCCGCCAGTACATGTTGGTCACATTTAACTATTGGAATTTCACCGTTACCGATGGCGCATTACGCATGTTGGTGGTGCTCTATTTTTATGACTTGGGGTATTCAACCTTAGAGATCGCCTCCCTGTTTCTTTTTTATGAATTCTTTGGCGTCGTCACTAACCTTATCGGTGGCTGGCTAGGTGCTCGTCTTGGTTTGAACCGAACGATGAATATTGGCTTGGGAATGCAAATCATCGCTCTTTCAATGCTGGCCGTTCCTGCAAGTTGGCTCTCAATTCCATGGGTCATGGCTGCACAAGCCTTGTCAGGTATTGCCAAAGATCTAAACAAGATGAGCGCGAAAAGCTCCATCAAAACCTTGGTGCCAGAGAATGCACAAGGAGCATTGTATAAGTGGATTGCCATACTTACAGGC
Organism: Vibrio sp. D431a; assembly: GCF_030248655.1. NCBI lineage: Bacteria > Pseudomonadati > Pseudomonadota > Gammaproteobacteria > Vibrionales > Vibrionaceae > Vibrio > Vibrio sp. D431a. Next base: position 441,768 of record NZ_JAHGAP010000013.1, read on the forward strand.
TCTAAAAACGCGCTAAAAGGTGCAGGATTTTTCTTAGGTGGTGCGTTGCTTTCTTTGATTGGCTTCCAATATGCGGTAGCTGCGATGGCGGGTGTTCTTTTACTGGTCTTTATCGGCAGTGTGATTAGCCTTAAATCCGATCTTGGCAAAGCGAAAAATAAACCTAAGTTCTCTGAAATTTTTTCCAAATCTAGCAGCGTAAACATTCTATCCGCTGCTCGTATGTTCCTGTTTGGTGCGCGTGATGTTTGGTTTGTGATTGCACTGCCTATTTATCTGGGATCTGTGTTTGGATGGGATCATAGCGCCGTAGGTGGATTCTTGGCTATTTGGGTTATCGGTTACGGTATCATTCAAGGGATTGCACCAAAGATCACAGGCAGTAAATCAGGTCATACTCCAGATGGTAAAGCCGCGATAGTGTGGGCGTTGGTATTGTCTGTAGTGACTGGCGTAATTGCTTACAGTGTGCAGCAGCAATGGCACCCAGAAGTGGTTATTGTCGTTGGACTGATGATTTTTGGTGCTGTGTTTGCGGTTAATTCTTCTCTGCACTCGTACTTAATCGTCAGCTATGCCAAGGGAGATGGTGTCTCTCTGGATGTCGGTTTCTACTACATGGCAAACGCAATGGGGCGTTTGATAGGGACGGTTCTATCTGGATGGGTGTTCCAAATGTGGGGGTTCTCAGCCTGTCTATGGGTATCCTTTGCCTTCTTAGCATTAACGACCATTATTTCGTTTTGGCTGCCTATAGGTACAAATCAAAAACTGGCTCAGCAATAAATAAAACTAAGCAGATTTGTTCGCCAATGCCAGCTACGATTGCTGGCATTATTTTTTAGCCTCAAGTCATCGAATAAGCGAGAGCTATAAAAAACGTTAATGAAGTAGTATCAGTTCGTTACGTATACACTTATCTACATTGATTTCAGATCGAGCACATGCTGTTTTATTTCTTCAGAATCGAGATTTTGAAAATCGATGTTTGCAAGAGCTTCAATTCTTCGTTTTAGAGAGGAGTATACTTTATCGCACTGCTTGTTAAATTCGGAGACTGAAGCTTCATCATTAGGCAATGGCTCAAGATCCCAAGCAACACGAATACCAGCAGATAACCAGTTTGGGCAAGTTTCATTGTGCATTGTGTCACACACAGTAATTATTAGATCTGGATGGAAGCTCAGCCTTTCTTCCCATGACGTGCTGTGAAACTCAGAGGCATCAAAACCATGCATATCAAGGTATTGTGCAATACGAGGATTGATCTGACCCTTAGGATGGCTACCGCCACTTGCGATTTGGAAATTTTCAGGCAGGTATTTTTTTGCAATTGCTTCAGCCAAAATGCTTCTGCTTGCATTATGTTTGCACACAAATAATATTTTCATCAATTGCCCTGTAGATGCCCTGTAGATGTTTAGGATTACTAAATTCGACATTTATCATGCTTTCATTACAGTTTGTTGATGGTTGAAAATAGGCATGAGCTAACTCATGGAAATACGCTGAGAAAGCGAGTCGTCTGCACTATCAATATTGCACAATAAATTTTTCCATACCTTAGTTAATATATGGTTTGCTAAATTAGTAAACCATATAAAACATTTCTGTCCATCTTCGAGCCAGCTAGATCTGTGCTGGCTCATTTATGCCCCATTCAAAGTTAGAATTAGGGATCATGCTTGTATCGAATATCTGTTTTGCAATAATTATTTTTAATGATGCTGTTGATTTCAATTCAGCCTTTCACTTTTTATGTCATTGATTTTATGGACAATAAAAATCAATCAAGAAATAGATATCTATTATGTTCATATAGTGTATAGTGTCAGAAGCTCAAACGATGAGCTATTAGTAAAATATTTAGTTCAAGATCTTCTCAGTTTTTATTCGATTAAATTCGTCATATTTATCCTGCGATACCTTTTTCTTCATTCCTTATTTAGTAGCTTTCTTTTTAACTTAATCAATGTATCGAGATATATTATGTCAAATAAATCAACAGGCTTAGTAAAATGGTTTAATGAATCCAAAGGTTTTGGATTTATCACTCCTGATAACGGCGGTTCTGACCTATTTGTTCACTTCAAATCAATTGTTAGTGATGGCTTCAAAACATTATCTGAAGGCCAAAAGGTTTCTTTTGTTGTTGAACAAGGTAACAAAGGTCCTCAAGCGGATAATGTTACGTTAGTGTAAGATATTTATAAAAAGTCTCTTCTGTCGAGGAGACTTTTTTACTTTATTTTTTAATAAAGATTCTGAACGTTCGAAATACGAATAAAATAAATTTTTGGATCGATAAGATAAGAAGCAATATGAGAAAACCAGTAAGAAAATCAAGCAAGAAAACACAGAAAAACAACTTCGAAGAACGATTCGCCGCGATGGTAAAAGAATATCAAGAAGCGAAAGAAATTCTCGACTCTATGACTGAAAGTTCATCAGAATATTTAGCACAGAAAAAAGCATGCGATAAACTTTTTGCAAACGCGGAACGATACATTAATAAGAGATAATGAATTGAAATGGCTTTATTCTAATCTGAATAAAATCATCTTTCTTAGCATCAATAGGATGATATATGAGCAAGTTACCTAAACCGACACAAAAGCAGAAGCAATTTAGTATTAATCAGAAAGGGACTAAACGAATACCAGAAGAGTTGAAAAAAATGGGTGTTCGCAAACGCATAGAAGAGATTGAAGAACAAAAAAAGTGGGATAAAGAGTGGGGACTATGAGTTCACGAAACCTCTCTGAGCTTATCAATACGACACTCCTCTTACATTCCGAAAAGCTGAGCAACTTGGACCGAGACATGCTGACAAGTTTACGAGATCAACTTAATCGTGAGCAAACCTTGTCAGACAAACAATCCAAACTGTGTCAAAGGCTACTACGAAAAACGAATCATGATTGCTAACCAACGTCAGTCTTCACAGCTATCTACCCAGCTATCATCAAGCATCAAGCGTTATTCGACTTAGCATCTGATCCATTAAATCTCTAATCTTAATTAGTATTGCACCCTCTGGCGCATGATGCTCAGCTGAGCGCTTGGCGTTCGTTAGACTTTTCATGAAGATAGTTTCGCTATCCATCACGGTGTGTTTTAGGTCGGCATGGTCCTATTCCTTTTGAGGAGACGTAGTGGTGTGATGCTTTCAATATGGCATTGTTTCACGCTTAAACGTTCGAACTGACTTGGTTTCTGCCTAAAAGCTGGACTAGGCAAGCAACTGATTATCAAGGAGTATGGACGGCAAAAAACCATCATAGAATGGTTATTACCTCATCTCACAAACCTGAGCACTACGAGTATGTTTCATCGCTTCTACAGTTTAAGCAACTTAACGTTCCACTTGTCATAATATGATGTGTGCCCCAGATATTTCGTTGTTGCTATTTCCAAAGCTCATCTGTTGAAGAGCATAGTCTTTCTATGAGCAACCTTGTACAAACCTTACATTCAATATAATAAAATTTTTTTAGTGTATGATTCGCACTTTTTTAACTTAAACCAGATCTTCTTTCTACCGTGATTTTTCAAAGTAGTTCCTCCAAAACAACACCAGTCTCACCGTTAGCAATCCTTTGGAGAAGGCTATTCATCTTTATTTTTTTATGTATTGATGTTTCTTTATTTTGAATAGATTTGTTTTTATTATTTCTATTCTCATTATTAAATATTTGATTAGACATATTATGCCCCTTTATAAAAAATTATAATTAAGGTGCACTGAACATAAGTATTTTTAGGATAGGTAATTAAGGAGATTACAGAGAGAAACTTGCTAGGGATTACGCTGGAAAACTATCTTTATATTTTATCTTGAAACAAATCTTTGTCAGAGCAACTACCTCGCCAGGCGTATGACGAGGCAGTGTAAATTCAATTGTAAGACTAAATAGTCGTTACATTTTCTGCTTGAAGGCCTTTAGGACCTTTACCTACAGTAAAGGAAACCTGCTCGCCTTCAATAAGCTTCTTAAAGCCATCGCCTAAAATGCTTCTGAAATGAACAAATAAATCATCGCCATTTTCTTGAGAAATAAAACCAAAACCTTTAGTTTCGTTAAACCACTTTACTGTACCAATTACTTGATTAGACATATTATGCCCCTTATAAAATTAAAATTAAGGTGCACTGAACATAGGTATTATTTTAGGATAGAGCATTAAGGAGATTACAGAGAGAAACTTGCTAGGGATGACGCTGGAAAACTTTCTTTATATTTTATCTTGAAACAACTCTGTGTCAGAGCAAAGACCACTATACAGATTAATTAAAAAAAATATACCTTTATTTTAAATTAATTTTTATATCATCTATTCAAACGCATTTTATCACAAAGGGTTCATCTTGATTCCGACGTTTTGCAGTTGGGAACATTAAGCAATAAATCAATACTGCCAAACGGCCTTTTTTGAGAGAGACTTGCTTGCGGCTGCCAAACTCGCCTTTGTCCAACGGCTTGCTGACGGGGTAGATCATCGTAACGCAAAACTGCACGGACATGATATGGCAGAGGAAGTTGCTGGCGCATTTCCAGATATTGATGAATTAGAAAAAGATGTAGCAGACCTTGATGAGTACTTTACTAACCTGAAAAAACGAAGAAAATAAATGTTTGAATAGGAGACATAGCCCCCTATGTCTCCTGTAATCATATATCTTATCTTGAGCTGCACCAGTATAGTGGCATAGTTAATTTAGTCACTAGAATAGATATCTTGTAATACCATTGGTAATCCATGAAGTGCTAATTTAGGTAAAGGGGTAACTCAGAAATGTCCAAAAAAGAGCTAGCTGCCGTGCCTAGCTCTGTTTTGCACAAAAGCACTTTAGCCCAGGAATACTGCTTGTTGTTACTCCAAGCATTTTTACCTTAGTTAAACTCGAAGAACTAAAAAGCAAAGCCTGCTTTTAGTAATTGTGGGTGTAATGACTACTCATGTATCGGACGACAAACTTGCTATTTTAGCTTGCATGGAGAAAGCTAAATGAGATAAGAATGCATAACTAAACAATGTAAATGCGAAGAATATATTTTTAACAACATGCCACCAAAAACCAAGTTCTTTTGTCAGTAATAACACATATAAAATCAGAGCTACGGAGGCAACTAACCGCAATAAATTTGTAAACAGAACAAAATTATCAGCGTTCTCTCCCTTATAGCCCTTTAAAGCCTCATACCTGGCTGCAAGCTGACCCCACATTATGCATGATGCGATAGCAGGATCTGAGATATAAAAAAGTTCAGTCGCGCTACCTTCTGCTAAACGAAACATCAGCACTGCGATAAAAGGGAGGATTATAAATACTAGCTCATTAATAGCACGGCTAAGCATTCTCTTGATCGTCCATTAACAATTGCATCATTTCTGTGCGAGGAATTACTCCGTGAACGGCCTCAATCTCGTGCCTGACCCGCTTCATTTTGTCGGTCATATACACTCTAAGATCTACTCGTAAGCCATCACCAGGAAGTATTGTTACTTGTCGGTTAAACCAGTTTTCTAGCCAATCTGCGTGTGTGATTTTTGCACTAAATTCTTGTCTACCCGTTACTTTGCAAAGCCACTTAAATCGCCATGTATTCCCACTAAAAGCAGCGTTTACTATTTCTAAAGCAATTTTTTCATGCGGAAAGTCTTTCTCGGAAGAGTATATTTCATCAACACTCTTGCTAATTGAGATACTTTTGCCAATCCTTTTATTTGGCTCTACACTTTTATCACCGATACCAACATATACTTTATCTTGTTCTGTTAGTTGGATTCTTATTGCATTCAGAGCTTTTTCCGCACCTTTAGCTATTCGGTAATCATCTATATGGGTGATTTTTAAAGCAGAGCTGGCATCATTTTCAAATGAATCAACTACTTCTTTATGAAGTTCATTTGCTAGATTCTTAAAAGGTTCTCGAGTGTTATGTTCAGCAGGTTTGCCCAAAAAACTCTCTATCTTCTTTTGAACCTTAAGTAAAAAGTTGTCTTTTTCGTAAGCTGTTCCATCCGTATTTTTTAATGAATTATTTTGAACGCCAACTACAGAACCTTCAATTGTACGAGAGAGCTTAGAAGATAAGCGCAATTGCAAGCCTGTCGAGTCAATAACTGCTTGCTGCATTTCATTTATGCCATCTATGAGGTCTCCCATCGCATGAAAAACACGAGACGAGTTTTCTTCATCTCTCGAGTAGTCTATTTTTATCCCAAACTGTAAGTTGCTCATTTTTTAGCTCTTTATGTCGTTTGTACAAAACGTAGCATATGATGCATGAATCTATCTATCGGCCAATTCAAAAAGCTTCATAACTTTTTGTTCTGAGAAGATCCTCATTCAACATCTTCCTCATATTTTCAGTAAAAATGAAACTAAGCTGTTAGACCTTAGGGCAGAAGCTCCTTGACATCACATTCCAAGGTCTCTGCAATCTTATACAATTTTTCAAGCGTGATATTGATTTTACCGCGTTCGATACGACTCATGTAGCTTCTGTCTATCTCTGCGAGTAGCGCGAGTTTTTCTTGAGGTAAGCCTCTGGATTTTCTAACTTTTACAATACGTTGGCCTACAGCTTCGGCAAGTTTCGTGTTCATGTTTTTTATTTATGAAATTAATTTCTTGAACAATGCATGCTTGCGGCTTATATGACCACGGATTATAATCCTCATAATTGGTGTAATTGATTAATTTTTGATCAGATGAAGATAAAAATCAGAAAAGAGTTATTTCTCGCTATTTATAACAATGAACATTTCTCAGCTAACGACTTAAAGTCCTTTCCATTAGACAGTGATGAAAAAGAATACTTATCGGATGAATACGTCGAAAAAAAATTGAAGGAAATGTCGTTTATCGGCGCAGTCCTTTCGTGCGGTTTCGATAAGCATGGTGATGAGATGTTTTCCAAAGGTTTTATGTTTAACCATATCGACTGGGAGGTTGTTGATTACGACAATTATAGTGAGGATTCGAATTATCTTTCTCTCAAGAGAGAAAGTCTCTTGACGATTTTGCAAGATAAACAGTCAGCTCTGTCAGAGTCCTATTCTCTTCATAAAAGGGCATGGAAGCATTTCAATCAGTTGTGTGCTCAACACTCAGAACTTCGGCCGTGTTTAGACCAATATATATCCGAGCATGACAATTGTAGATTGGATATCAAAGCGGAAATGCTAGCTGTAGAAAATGCCATTACCTTCTACAAAAACATAAAGCAACCAGTAGAGAATGGGAGTTAATTTGTACAACTCTATACTTTACGTATATGCCACAAACAACGGCATGCTCGTTGGGCAGTTCATTCAACAGTCGAAGAACAACTTGTCATTCTCATATTCTGATGAATGGTTAGCACACGATTCAGCCTTCCCGATTTCGCTTAGCCTGCCACTAATAAAAGGTGAGAATTCATCGTTTAATGTATTGAATTTTATAAATAATCTCCTTCCTGACGTAATGGAAGACCGACTAGATCTCGCGCACTCAGTGGGTGTGCAATCCGTCGATGCACTCACTTTACTCTCTAAAATTGGTCACGATTGCATCGGTGGCGTTATGTTTACCGACAGCAAGGAACCTCTAAGCATAGGATGGGAATACCGAGAGATCTCTACAAGTGAGTTAGATGAACTTGTAACTAACCGTAAGTCATTTCTTCCTTTCTTTGTTGATTACCGTCCGTGTATTTCGGGGACACAGAGAAAAACAACACTGATGAAGTTGAATGGCAAATGGTATGTACCCCAAGGTAAATCAATTAGCAGCCACATTATCAAGTATCCGATGGATGCGATTACTCAAAGTAGCTCTGTACTAGATATGAGTAGCAGCATTGAGAACGAATTCATCTGCACTCAAATAGCCAAAGAGCTTGGATTTAAAGTACCCAATGTCGAGATAATAGCGACTGAATCAGGAGCTAAAGCACTTGCTGTCGAGCGGTTTGACAGGAGTTTTGGTGAAAGGAGCGTATCTTGCAGGCATCAAGAAGACTTTTGCCAGATTCTTGGCGTTCCTGAACATCGAAAATATCAATCGGAGAATGGGTTAGGAATCACCAGCATTGCTGATGTTTTAAATTTCTCAGCGGAAAGCAATGTAAATACTCATGATTTTTTTAAGTTTATGATATTACAGTATCTTCTTGGTGCTACCGATGGTCATCTCAAAAACTTTTCAGTGCATATTGATCCAGAAGGACACTATCAGCTTACACCGTTCTACGATTTGCTATCAGCTTATCCTGTTGTAGGTCCCAAAGGATTAAATAAGCGAAAACTAAAGTTATCGATCGGCCTGAAAGCATCTAAAGGATATAAATACAACATCAACAAGATTTACTTACGACATATAGAGCAGACCGCTAGTCAGTTCGATATCAGCAATGATGAATGCCACGAGGTCGTATCTGGCTTTCTCGCTCAATTTAGTAACGCACTCAGCTCAATAGACAAACAGTTTCCAGCAGCGGAATTTGCGTTAGTAAAGGACGCAATATTTCAACATTCCACCGAAAACGTTGAGAAGTTGAACAGAACAATCAAATAAACATCGCGGGTAACAATTGTTACTCTTTTTGCAAACATACTTCCGATCCAATGATGGGGGATATATGACAGGCAGCACTGCTCAAGAAAATAATACGACTCTTGATTTGCAGCAGTCTTTTGCTCTGCTAAGTGTCGATAAGAACGGTATTGTAACTATGAAATTTGGTGATGAAGTAACGGTTTTTATGAACGACAAATGCCCAGCTATCACTACAGATATATTGAAGGTGATTGCATCAATAAAAAACGGGAGTAGTTAGCAATGAAAGATGAGAAAGATGAGAAAGATGAGAAAGATAAAAGTAGTGAGCTATCGAAACCTTCTTGTGAGAACCAGACATTGAGCGCTTTCTAAACTCGCTCGAAAAAGACATACAGCAGCATACAGATGAATCAGTCATTACTTCTCAAAAAATGAAAGAATAATTGGATGAGTGAACGTCGGCGACTATTCAGTCGATTTAGATGATAAATTTTAGGAGTGAGGATTGTATGAAGGCAAAAATCGGAATTCTATCAGAAGAGATTGCACGTAATCGAGTGATTCGCATTGCACAAGGAAAAGTGAGGCATGAAGAGTCTTACCCTCTTTTTTTGTTTGAGTCACTAGCTGCGCTTTCACGACTGTTGTCTAACGAAAATATTGAACTACTGAATTTGATTGCTCGCGAAAAACCAAACAGTCTTGATGAACTTGCTGAAATGAGTGGGCGTGCTATCAACGATGTTAACCGTACTCTTGAAGCACTTTCGTCCAAGGGGTTTGCTCATATAGAGAAGAAGGGAAGTCAATCTCGACCGATAGCGTTGTTTACAACGTTCGAGATCGTTATGGGCAGCTCCCTTCAACTTTAAATTACAATTTAATAGCTAGAAATGGAGTGCAACACCAAGAAATCCGACTCACGAGGTAGTCTTCTCAAGTGGGGGGCATTTATAATGCATACAGTTGTATTAAGAAAAATGCGTTGAGATGAATAAATTAAGCATATTGGTGGTTTCAGATTTACATGTAGGGACTAGTCAGGAGCACGAGCTTGATACAAAGCTCATTGTTAACGGTACTCCCAATATCTATGGGCAGGCATTGATAGAGTACTTGAAACAACTTGAAAGAAAAATTGATATCCTTGTATGTGCTGGAGACATCGGTAATAAGGGATGTAAGGAGACGTTTAAAGCTGGATGGAGCTTTCTAAATGCGTTGGCAAGTGAACTTTCTATCGATGATGTATTGTGTGTTCCAGGAAACCATGACCATCAATCCCGTCCATCAGATGAATCAAACCCTAGTGGCTTTTCTCCGAAGCATGAGCTTCAATTCACAGATCCCCCTTTTCCTTTCAATGACTATTATAAAAACACACATTTTTGGGCATGGAACTGGGAGTTGACTCAGTCTGAAAACTATAACTGTATATCAATAAATAGTAGTGCTTATCATGGATTTGGAAGTGAGTTTAGGCACGGGAGAGTTGCTTTAGAGGTTAGCAAACAAATCAAAGATAGGCTTAGTCAAGAAGATGTTAAATCCAAGCCGTTAAATCTTTTAATTTGTCATCATCATCCACAAAAAATGGATTATGTTGATGTAAGCTATGATGGCGAGGCTATGGAAGGAGCCGACTATTTGCTATCAAATATAGAGGCAGCTGACATAGGTCCTTGGTTGATTATACATGGTCATAAACACTATGCGACTATAAGCTACGGAAACTCACGAACTTCTACACCTCCTACCATTTTATCAGCAGGTAGTTTATCTGCGGTTTTATATGACTCAATAGATAGCCGAACATCCAATCAGTTTTACTTGCTTGAAATTGATATCGATAAAAGCAGCCAAAATGGAAAGGTTGTAGGAAGATTTGAAACTTATGAATCGAATAAGTTACATCAATGGCAGCCTTCCAAATCCCATAACCTTCCTGCTTGTGGTGGTTTTGGGTCACTCTATACTCCAGAACAAATATTAAATCACTTGAAGTCAAAAATTAATGAATCTAACTCCTTTCTTGAAGGTGATGAATTAAATGAATTTAGAGATAAAATATTTAATTTACCCCCTTTTGAGTTTAAGCGTTTAGAAAAACTTTTAGAAAAAAATGGTTTTATGATATCTCGTGAATTTTCTGGTGAAATAACTGAAGTTGGTAAGCGTTATGAATAACTATACACCAAGTATAAACGAGTCAATTAATGCGAAAAACACATCTACTGCCGAGTTATGTAATACATTTATTATTAATGAATATTATAATAGATTAGCATCATCTAGCCATACTATTATGATGGGTCCACGAGGAAGTGGTAAAACAACATTAATGAGAATGCTCGAAGTTAGATCTTTGGAGCTATGGGAAAATGAGGTTGCAGAACAATTTAGAAATTTGATTGACTTCTCTGGAGTGTTCATTCCAACAGATCGAGTGTGGAAAACCCAATTTGAAAACACTAGTAAGAGAATTAAATCAAAAGAAGACCTGAGAGTTCTTAATTCTCAGTTTATTTACCATATTCTTCAACAACTAGCAATGACTGTTAGCTTTAGAACTTGCCGTGTTACAGAAAAGAAAAATAAATATAGACATGTGTTTTTGGAAAAGTCTGACGAGTCTGAATTAGTAAAAGAGCTATCTACTCTTTGGTGCGTTGAACCTAGAATTAATTCTTTGAAAAGTTTGATTTCTAGTATTGTGATCAAAAAGAATCTTGTTTCTAAGTACCTTAATAACTCTCTAATTGTTGGTTCGAGTGTTCTAAGACCAAATGTTGTTTATGGTGAAATACAAAGTATATTAGATTCATCTATATCTATTATTAATACATATTTAAATGAAGATGGTAAAAAATGGGCATTTTTGTTTGATGAGTTAGAGCTAGCGCCTGACGAAATAGTTCAACCTCTTATAAATAGTATGAGAGGTGGTCATCCAGATATAATTCTTAAGTTAGCATTGTCTCCGTATCATAAAGGAGTTGATGTTACGAACTCGCCAGACAGTTCAATGAAAGATCAAGATTTGAGCTATATTAACTTAACTGAACTTTCTGAAAGTGAAGGTATTAAGTTTTGTAAAGAGCTATGTCTGAATTTGTTTATTAAAAAATCGATATATGAATCGATAGATAGCTGTTTTGAAAAGCCAAAAGATATTGATATTGATGCTGTTTTTGATTCTCTAGTTGCAAAAGATGTTGGGTTTGAACAGTATTTAAATAATCGAAATCTGAATGGGTTAAGCTATATCGAAGCGAAGGAAAAACAATCTCAGTTCAGGAAGATTAAATTTATATCTTATCTTAGAGATCATAGTAAAAAAGAAAATGGTAAATTAAAACCGCGTAGAAGAGCTGCTGACTATTATGCTGGTTTTGAAAATATATGTAAATCTACAGAATATAATCCTAGAATGTTGATAGGGATTATGAATATGTTTATTCCAATAATTAAGGAAAAAGGTTTAGTTTCTATTTCTGAGCAAATATCGGGACTAGAAACATATTTTGATTCATTTAGATCGTTACTAAGTACTATAGCTGTTGATTCGAGTGATGTTCGAGTAAATAATATTTACAATCTTGTAGATTTGATAGCAAACTATTTTAAAGATGAAATATATGGAGAAAGATTTAATCCAGAGCCTAAAGGTATGTTAGTTATTGACGAAAATACACCATCAGATTTAAGAGATGCAATAGGTTTTGCATTGAATGCGGGAGCCATGATTTCGGTAAAAACCCCTGATAATAATGGTATCGGATCTTCGATGGATAAGGTTTTAACATGCAGGCTTTCTTATTTATTTTCTCATCATTATGGGTTGCTACTTACAAAGCAAAAGAAAATTCAATTAAATAAAATAATGGATGTTAATAATATTAGTGCTTCAACAATTACATTAGTTAATGCATATGGTTTTGAGAACTCTAAACAGTTGGGGTTGGACTTGTAATGAAAGTATTAAAAGGAACTACTGTAAACTATTATGATCTAGCTATAGTAGGGCTAGGCTATGAAAGTAGAGCTATTACAACGTGTAATTCTGTTAAAGATAACCTCAACAGTATAATAGCAGTTGGATATAGAGAGCATACATCTGCATACAGTTATAAATCGAACTATAGTTTCTATCAGGAAGTAAATGCTAATATTATCGAAGAAAATGATCAAGAACTTTTTAAGAAGCTCCATTCTATAATTAACACTGATTGGGCAAATAGACAAATAAATTGTTTATTGGATATAACAGTGATGAGTCGCACTCGCTTAGCAACAATTCTTATGTTGTTAATGGAGAATTTAAAGAAAGGTTCTACCATTAGGATTTGTTATGAACTGGCTGAGTATAGTTCTCCATCGAAGGAAATATCACCAATAAGAAAAATTGGTCCTATAATTGAATCATTATCAGGCTCTATGGGCGATATTGAATTACCTAGTTCGATTGTATTAGGATTGGGATATGAACTAGGGAAAGCAATTGGGATCAGCAATTACTTAGATACAGAACAACAATATCTGTTGATTCCTAAGTCTATAGATTCTCGCTTTGAAGATGATATTTATTCAAATAATAAGTCGTTAATTGAAAGTACATCAAAAAACTGCATATTTGAATATGATGTATGTAATCCTTATGTTAGTTATTTAAATCTGAGAGAATTATTAATTGCAATTTCTGAAGTGTCTAGACCTATTGTTGTCCCTTTAGGTCCCAAGATCTTAAGTGCGCTATGTGTTATTCTTAGTAAGGAAATGGATTACTCTTTACCTATTTGGAGAGTATCTTCAGAACACAATGAAGTACCAGTTGATCGTCGCTCTAGTGGGCATATGTATGAACTTAGCTTAAGAATATAAATTAGCATTCTTTGATGTTCAATATTTCGACTACGTCAATATTATTGCAGGCCAAGATTGGCGATCTTGGCCTGCAATAATCATACTGAGAATGGGTAAGCTATTGGTTCGTGATGTTCATAACCTTCTACTTTGAAGTCGTCAAGAGTAACCCACGTTTCTAAGTCCTCTAGAGATTTAATTTCTGGATTGATATGGAATGTTGGCGATTTCAATGGTTTACGTTTAAGTTGTACATCACGCATCAACTCGTATTGGTCTTCGTATATGTGTGCATTTACTATTTTGTGAAAAACTTTTCCCGCTTTTAAGCCTGTAATTTGAGCCATGATCGCTAACAAAAAGTAGCATTGAACCATATTGAAGTTTAGGCCGAGCGGTACATCGCAAGAACGTTGTGTACTGTTTAGATACAGAGTGTCGCCTAAAATTGAGAAATGGTGGCTGTACATACAAGGACGTAAGCAACCTAAATGAAAAGCACCTGGATGATAGAATGTTATTATCTCACTACGGTCATCAATGCCTTTACTAAGGTTATTAACAACTTTTTTTACAAGATCCACATCACCGCCATCAGGTTTCGGGAACGCTCTGGCAACCTTTCCATAAATGAAACCGCAGTCATCTGTCCCTTTTCTATGAGGATTCGCAAGCCAGCTCTCATTTAAATTTGCGTTTGCATCCCATGTTTTGGTGCCTAGTGCTCTAAAATCTGCGGCATTATCGTAACCTCGAAGGTAGCCAATAATTTCTGCGATGGCGCTTTTCCAGTAGCTCTTACGTGTCGTTACTAAAGGAAACTCACCAGAACTGACATCGTAAGTCAAATCTGCATTTATAACTGTTAGGCAACGTTTGCCTGTTCTTTCGTTCTTTACCCAAACGCCTTCATCTATAATACGCTGGCATAAATCTAGATATTGTTTCACTTTTTCATTCCTACATTTCTTTTATTCAATTGTACCAAAGGAACTAACCCTTATTCGAGCAAAATACTCCCAGTTCTTACTCGGTGCTTGATGGTAGACAGAAGTGCTTATGGCTATAATGGATTATGAAAGTCACTTTATGTGATATGGACAACAAAAAGTGACAAAAGGTAAAATGGAGTTCAAGGGCGCGCCTGGGCGAAACCTGATGGTGGTCATGTTGACCAGCTACGTAAGATAGTGGATGACTTAACGCGTGGCGTTGATGACCGCGGTGAAATCTTGAACTTCTACAACCCGGGTGAGTTCCACATGGGGTGCTTGCGTCCTTGTATGTACAGTCACCATTTTTCATTGCTGGATGATACGCTTTACCTGAATAGTACTCAGCGTTCGTGTGATGTACCGCTTGGCTTAAACTTCAATATGGTTCAAGTTTACGTGTTCTTGGCGATTATGGCGCAAATTACGGGCAAGAAACCTGGTCAGGCATTTCATAAGATTGTGAATGCTCACATTTATGAAGACCAGCTTGAACTGATGCGCGATGTTCAGTTGAAACGTGAGCCATTAAAAGCGCCGACGTTCCATATCAACCCAGAGATTAAATCTCTAGAAGATTTGGAAACTTGGGTCACACTGGATGACTTTTGGGTTGAAGGGTACGAGCATCACGATCCTATTCGTTACCCATTCTCAGTGTAACGAGTATCGTTCTTCAAGATATAGAAAAAGCTCCGAATGGAGCTTTTTTCTTTTTTGTACTTAGAAGGTATTATTTTAGTGCACTGACAATATAACGGTGAATTGGGTTGGTCTGCATCGGTGTGGACAGTGCCGGGCTAATAAACTTAGGTTGAGTGAATATTTCTTTACTCACTAATGAGCGGATAAGCTCAAAATACTTCAGCTCCGTTTTCCCGCACAACAATAGTGAAAAGTCATCGCCCAATTTATCATAGGCATTGAGCACCTCTCGGAATCCTCTAAGATACAAGTAATCCTTCGTTAAACCTCCACCTCGATAGACTCGGGCAGTCGTTGTAAATGCTTGAAGATCAGAAGCTTTATACTGTTCTTTTAATAGCATGAACGTATGGCGGAAATCGCGATCCTTGATCATCGACTCTACTGCCAGAACTCGTAAGGCTAAGGTTCTTAGGCGCTTGATACTGAAATGTCCTGACAGATACTCACATAATATAGCCAGCCCTTCTTGAGTGTTGGTATTGGCAGGACAACCTAAGCTCAGGACTTTTAGCGGTTGTTGACGACCGTTAAGCGTAGTCAGGAGATGTACTCCCATTTCATGATGTGCAAGAGCCTCCAGCTCATCAGTGGTGATGTACGCCGCGTGGTTAATTTTGACTCGAGATCCTGAAACTAGTGCGTTTGCTAACATCCCGTCCAACACCTGTATTTCACATTCATACCCATTGCGTTGAGCAAAATTTTGCATGAAACGTGCTATTGCACGGCTATCGTGCTGAGGTTCTTTTTCTTCTTCTGTAGGAAGGTGCAATATGAAATGGGCGTTGGCAATATCTTTGGCGCTCGGTTCCCCATAATAGCGTAAGGAGTTATAAAGAAACTCTTGCGTGCCTATGGTATTCACTTGATCCAGTTTATCTGCATAAGACTGAATTACATCTGCGTACAGCCTCTGCAATTGGGTGTCTTGAATGTTTTCTAGAGGTAGCTCATATAGACGTCGCTTTGCGCTGTGAGTATCTACATTAGTAATTGAATATTGAAAATTAGGCTCTTGAGAATATTTGTTTTTAATGAAACGTTCTCTTTCTTGAGCATAATTAAGAGGATTCACGCTACTGAGGATATCAATATCAGCAACCAGTTGGGTTAGGTTTTCGTCTATTGCGAGTAGCTGATCAGAAATAGCGTCATTAAGCTGCGTCATGTTGTCGACTCCAAATGAGATAGCTCAGCATAAGCATGCTGATGTGGCTCAAATTATCACCGGACAATCGATTTGAACAGTTTAATTATCATAAAAAAGGCTCCACGATGTGGAGCCTAAACAATAAGCGATGGTATGTCGTTGTTGTTACGTTGTTAGGGCTAGAATTGCACCTGGTAGAATAACGAATACTGACATTAGGTAACCACCAACAACTGCTTTATTCTTAATAGCCATTTCAGAAATCATCTCAGCGCCTTTAACCGGAATCTCACGTAGGAATGGAATTCCAAAGATAAACAGCGTCGCCATGATGTTAAATACTAAGTGGACTAGAGCGATTTGTAGTGCGAATACTGCGAACTCTCCAGATACCGCTGTCGCTGCTAGTAGTGCCGTAATACAAGTACCAATGTTAGCACCCAGAGTGAAAGGGTAGATATCTCGTACTTTCAACACGCCAGTACCAACCAACGGAACCATTAAACTTGTCGTGGTTGAGGAAGATTGTACTAGAACGGTCACGATTGAGCCTGATACGATGCCGTGAATAGGACCACGACCGATGGCGTTTTTCAAAATTTCACGTGCGCGACCAACCATTAGGCTCTTCATCAATTTACCCATCACTGTGATTGCAACGAAGATAGTCGCAATACCCAAAGCAATAAGCATGACGCCGCCAACAGTATCACCGAAGGTAGAAAGTGGCTCTTTAATTGCGCCTACGACTGGCTTTGTAATTGGTTTAATAAAGTTGAAGCCTTTAATGCTCATATCACCAGTAGCAAGCAGTGGAGAAACAAGCCAGTGAGAAACTTTCTCTAAAATGCCGAACATCATTTCCAACGGAAGGAAAATAGCGACAGCAAGCAAGTTGAAGAAGTCATGAATGGTTGCACTTGCAAATGCACGTTTGAACTCTTCTTTACAGCGCACGTGGCCAAGAGACACAAGCGTATTGGTCACTGTGGTACCAATGTTAGCACCCATCACCATAGGGATAGCGGTTTCTACAGGTAAGCCACCTGCAACCAAGCCTACAATAATAGACGTTACAGTACTTGAAGACTGAATTAAGGCTGTTGCCACCAAGCCGATCATTAGACCTGCAACTGGGTGTGCGGCAAATTCAAATAGCACCTCAGCTTGATCGCCAGTTGCCCATTTAAAGCCACTACCAACCATAGATACTGCTAGAAGAAGCAGATATAACATGAATGCCAAGTTAGCCCAGCGTAACCAACGAGCTGTGCTCGAAATTGGTGCCACTGTTGAAGTAGCTTGGTTCATCATAATTTTCTCCGTTGACCTTTCAGTTCATTTTTCGGTCTGTAGTTGAATCTGCGGGCGATGTTAGAGAACAAATATTTCAGTAATATTACAGATTTCTTGCTGTGAGAGATTTTTATTGTTCTTTTTGATAATGGCGTAAAAGAGGAAGAAAATTAATTTTTAACTTGTTGATTTTAATGGTTAAATTTTGATTTGGTTTTGTTTGGTTTTTGCGTTTTTTTTGTAGAGAAAATGCGCCTCAGTTCAACTTTTATGACAGTGTTGACTTTATACTTTCGGTAAAACTTATGCTTTTGTAAGGTATTGTATGGTTTTGTCGAGTTTATTGTTTGTCTCTGTCACATTTGGTATAAAAAGTATCACTTTCTTTTCGGGACTCGATCATGTCACATCTAAACTACAACCATCTCTATTATTTCTGGATGGTGTGCAAACAGGGCTCTGTAACTAAGGCGGCTGACGCGCTCTTCCTGACACCGCAAACCGTGACAGGACAGATTAAAGCGCTTGAAGAGCGCATGAAAGGAAAGTTAACCAAGCGCAATGGTCGTACAGTTGAGCCCACTGAGTTAGGTCAGCTTGTGTTTAAGTACGCCGACCGGATGTTCGGTTTGAGCTATGAGATGTTAGATATCGTCAATTACAGCCAGCACTCGAACATTCTATTTGAAGTTGGTGTAGCCGATGCATTATCTAAACGCTTGGTCAGTAAAGTACTGATGACGACCGTCCCGGAAGATAACAGTATTCATTTACGCTGTTATGAATCGACCCACGAACTGCTACTTGAACGCCTTTCTCAGCACAAGCTAGATATGATCCTTTCGGATTGTCCCGTTGATTCTACTCAAAGTCCTGGCCTTTATAGCAAAAAGTTAGGTGAAAGTAGCATGAGCTTTTTTGCTTCTTCTGAAATTGAAAATGTGCGATTCCCTGAGATCTTGGAACAAAAAAAACTTCTGATTCCCGCGAGCCGAACGGCTATGGGGCGTAAAGTTATTCAATGGTTTGATCGTCAAGGTCTTCAACCCAATGTGCTGGGGGAGTTTGATGATGTTGCGTTGATGAAAGCTTTTGCTCGGTACCACGATGATGTGATTTTCTTGGCACCGACCGTATACATGTCGGAGATTGAAGACGACCGAAATTTACAGCTAATTGGCCATGTCGATGGGCTAAAAGAAGAGTACTACGTGATTTTTGCGGAACGAATGATCCAACACCCCGCGGTAAAAAATGTTTGTGATGCTGATTTCAGTCAAATGTTTGAGTAAACCCGTATCGTTGCGTAAATAAATAGATTACTATCAATAAAAATATAATTCTAAATAATATCTAAGTAAGCAAGATACTTGTTTTAGTGAGCAAAACTATTAATTATTGATGGCGCACCAATTAAAATCCTTGGTGGATAATATTGGTGTATCACTAACAACTAAATTAGAGGTTCTAATAATGAAGACTCTGGAAGTGTATCTTGATTTTCTTAGATATATAAATCAGTGCAACACAACAAGCTGGCCAGGGTTGGAATAAGTAAGTTGTAGCTAGAGGTCCAACACATGAATCTACAAGAAATGGAGCAGAACTCCGCAAAAGCCGTCGTGTTGCTCAAAGCGATGGCAAACGAGAGACGCCTACAAATCCTTTGTATGCTGCATAACCAAGAGCTGTCCGTGGGAGAGCTGTGTGCAAAGTTAGAGCTAAGCCAGTCGGCATTATCTCAGCATCTTGCTTGGCTTCGCCGTGATGAGTTAGTCACGACAAGGAAAGAAGCACAGACGGTGTACTACACATTAAAGAGTGATGAAGTGAAAGCGTTAATAAAAACACTGCATAGTCTTTATTGTGCTGAGAGTGCTCAACATTAATTAAATAGTCCTAATATACTGCTCATCTTAGAGTGTGAATCTAACTTGTTGGAATATTTGAGAGTGGCGTTAAACTTTTGATGATAGGGTACTACTCATCGACCAATTTGCTTTGTTCTCAAGTGTTTTATTAGTGCTTTCTAGTTTGAGCGTTATATGGGTAATGAATAAGCTGATGTCTTTAAATGGGACATTCAGAAAAAGAAAAGCTGGCATTGCCAGCTTTTTTTATTTTCAGCCC